>DASXPA010000065.1:0-24929 GCA_036493915.1 Chthoniobacterales bacterium
TCACAGCGCCAGGCCGGCGGTGTCGAAGAACAAGCTTTCGAAAGTCGGTTGAAACGCGCCGCCGCGCGTCTCGCCAATCGTGAAGCGCGGGCTGATCTCGTTCTGGCACGCGCAAAAAACTTCCACGTCGCGCCGGCCGCAGTTCTGCAGTTGCGCGTGGATCGCACCCGCCGCGAGCGCCGGCGAATTGCAATCGCGACTGAGATGGCCGAGCACGATCCGGCCGAGCTTGCCCGGCAATAATTGCTCGACCACGGCGGCGGCGGCGGCGTTGGAAAGATGCCCGTGCCGCGATTGAATCCGTTGCTTCACCGGCCAAGGCCGGTGCGGATCATTCTGCAGCATCTTCTCGTCATGATTGGTTTCGATCACGAGCGTCTGCGCTTCGCGCATCCGCTCGATCGTTAGGCGCGTCGCCTGACCGAGATCGGTGAGGTAACCAAGCGCGCTCGCGCCGGCGTGAAACACGAACCCGACCGGCTCGACCGCGTCGTGCGGAACGGAGAAAGTTTCGATCGTAATATCGCAGATGGCAAAAGCCCTGCCGGTGCGAAAGATGCGCCAGTTGCGATGCTCGCCTAACGAAGTAAAGCGGACGGCTTCCGCGGTGAGAGCGTTGCAATAAATTGGGACCTGAAATTTCCGGCAAAGCACTTCGAGCCCACAGACGTGATCGCCGTGTTCGTGAGTGAGGAGGACGCCGTCGAGTTCGTTAGGCGTGACTCCGCAGAGAGCGAGCCGGAGGACGAGCTGCCGCGCGCTCAGGCCGCCATCGACGAGCAGCCGGCAATGATCGCTCGCGACGAGGGCGCTGTTCCCAGCACTGCCGCTCCCGAGCATCGTGAGGCGAAACATCCTCGATACTTAGCGAACCCGGTCGCGGAGCACAAACGGAAAGCAACGGCGTCGACTTTTTGCACGCGCGCAGATACGCTTCCGACAAATGGACTCGATCGATATGGCCGGGCTCCGGCGCGAATACGAAACGGCCGGATTGCGTCGGGCCGATCTGCACCCCGATCCGATCGAACAGTTTTCCACGTGGTTTTCGACCGCGGTCAGTTCCGCGTTGCCGGACGCCAATGCGGTCAGTCTGGCCACGGCCACACCCGACGGGCGGCCTTCCGCGCGCATTGTTCTCCTGAAAGGATTCGATCAACGCGGGTTTGTGTTTTTCACGAACTATCAGAGCAGCAAAGGGCGGGAGCTGGAGGCAAATCCCCAGGCGGCCTTCGCGATTTATTGGGTCGCGCTGGAACGCCAGATCCGGGTGGCCGGCGCCGTGGAAAAGACGACGCGCGACGAATCGGCCGCTTACTTCCACTCGCGCCCGCGCGGGAGCCAATTGAGTGCCTGGGTCTCGCATCAGAGCGAAGTGATCGATGCGCGGCGGATTCTGGACGCGCGTCTTGGCGAAATGACGGAGCGCTTCGCCGGCGGCCCGATCGACCTCCCGCCGCACTGGGGCGGTTACCGGATTGTGCCTCACGAAATGGAATTTTGGCAAGGCCGGTCCAACCGCTTGCACGATCGCTTTCGCTATACGCGGCAGCCGGGCGGGACGTGGACGCTCGATCGGCTCGCGCCGTAAAGAGCAGCGGATGACAAGAAGGCCCGCACCCTGACAACGAGGCGCGTCGCCTCCAGTTGTGCGACTTTTGCTAAATGGATACGCCTTACGATCGCTCGAGACGCTGGACGAATGATGAGCGGCCACGCTATTGGTGGCATCGTCTCCCGGGGATGGATTTCGTTCCGCCGGTTTATTCAGACCTGACGGATGAAGAATGGGAGGTCGTTCGAGCATGGTACGAGGAAACCGACGAGAGCGGCTTGATCGGCGAATGCGCGCTGCCGCTGATCTCGTTCCTGCACGGGCTCATCATGGGCAACCGCGTCGCGCGCATCGTGCAACTGGGAACCTGTTCCGGCTATTCGTCGCTGCTCCTCGGCTTCATGCTCCGACGAATGAACGCGTCGAACGGATTGTTCACGCTCGATGTTAATCCGGAGCTGTGCGCGCTCACTCGACGCTGGCTGGAGCTCGCCGGCCTCACGAGTTTGGTAAAGGTCGTGGAAGGCGATTCCCGGGATCCGAGGAATCTTGCTGCAGCAAAAGAGTACTTCGGTGCGCTGCCGGAAATGATTCTTCTCGACAGCTCGCATGAGTATCGCGCCACGCTCGACGAACTCAATCTCTGGTATCCCGCGCTCGAGACGGGGGGTCTTTTTTTGTTGCACGATGTGAGCGAGTTCGCCGCCGGCTTCGACGTCACGAACGAGGGCGGCGTGGCCCGCGCTTTGGCGGAATGGCGGAAGAGAAATGCGCAGGCCGAAACTCTCTGCCTGAACGGCGCCTCTCGCAGCATGGATCTGCCGCGACCCCTTTACAAAGATGCCTGCGGCCTCGGGCTCATCCACAAACCGGGAATCCCGGCGTCGCCCTAACCTTGGACGCCGGGACCCCGGTTCGTTCTCCCGCTTCAGAAGCCGATGGAGATACCGGCGTAGCCGTTTAAGGCTGGCGCGGGCTCGATGCGGCTGCCAAAGACGCGCGAGTAATACCGTTGATTGGTCAGGTTGGAGACCCCGGCGATGAGGCGGCAGTTTTTCGAGAGGTAATATTCAGCCGAAAAGTCGATCGTAAAAAAGGCCGGGATTTTCGCCGGGACCAGGACCGTCCCATCGGCCGCGGTTGCGGGCAGATTCGAGTCCTGGAAGTACTGCGACGAGACTGCGGTGGCGCTGATGCGGAAATCGTAACTGTGATCCTTACGAAAACTGAGGGCCGCTTTCAGAACGGTGTCCGGCGCGAAGGCGGGATCTTTGCCCACCTGATTGGGGATCGTGCTGTCGGTAAACTCGGCATCGAGGATTTGTAAGTTGCCGGAAACAACGAGATGTGGTCCGGTCGGCGAGGCGTTTCCGGTGAGCTGGAGAAGATCATAGGCGATTTCACCTTCGAAACCGCGATGCCGGGTGCTCCCGCTGTTGATGAGGATGGTGTCGTTATTGACTCCGGGATTGAGAAAAGTGGTCTCGGTCCGGTTATCGAAATTCATCCAGAACAACCCCACGTCGTACCAAAGCCCGGGAATGGCGGCAGGCGTGCCGTGAACGCCGAGTTCGAAATCGAGTGACGTGAAAGGATCGGAAGGGTGACCCGGCGTGAAGGTTGGCGAGAACGGGGAGACGACGTCGAAGAAGCGCGTCGGCCGCCATCCTGAGGAAGCGCTGAAGTAGGTTTCGTTCCCGTGGCCGAAATCGTTTCCGAGGCCGATGCCCCAGAGCGGGACGACGTGATCGACATCGGCCTCGAGTGGGGTGCGCGGGAAGGGGGTGACATTTTCATCCACCTCGACCGTCTCGTGATCGAGTCGAAACGACGGAACGATGTGGAAGGGACCGAAGCGGAAAATGTTCTCGGCAAAAAACGCCTGGTAATTGGTGGTTCGATCCTGGTCCAACCGCGTCACGCCTTCGTCATTTTCGTCCGCGAAGATGTCGGGATTGATGAACTGTTGGAAGGGCGCTTCGCCATGGTAGACAACACCGCCGAAAGTGAGCGCGCTGCCGCGCAGCATCGTGCCTTCGCCGTAACGTTTGCGAACACGGAGATCAACCCCGCCATTGTAGTAGTTCTCCGATTGAATGGTGGTGGAGGTCGGGAGTTCGCCATTCGGCCCGAGGTTGGCCGCGGTGCGGTTATCGATCGCCTGATACGTGAACCAGCCTTTCGCTTCAAGGTACCAGCCACCGCCAAAGTCGTGTTCGTGAGAGAGAGTGACATTATAACGATCGACCCAGTCGTGGTTATAGGGAGTCGGCGAGAAGTTAGGGTCATCGTCGTACTGTTGAATCGTCAGTCGGCCAGGGTCACCAACACTGACGTGATAGGCATGGAAATCGAACGCCCAGAGCTGCGATTCATCCGGTCGATAGCCGAGATAGACGTCGCCCTGAAAGAGGTTCGACTCAGAGTTATCGCGTTGCCCATCGGAATGGACATAGCCAAAGTCCGCACGGTATTCCATCGGCCCCTGCGTTCCCTGGAGAACGTTAAACGTGGAGTAAGTCCCGTAACCGCCACCGACCTGCTCGGTATAACCGCTAAAAGGACTGCCCGGCGCAGGATGTTTGGTCACATAATTAATCGAAGGCGCCGGCTCGGGGCCATAGAGGAGACTCGATCCACCGCGAATGACCTCCACTTCACTGATGCTCTGTGGGAGCGGCGTGTAATAGAGAGTCGGGAACCCGATCCAATCGGTCGTGATCGGGAGCCCGTCCTGCAGCACGAGAATGAATTCCGATTCCTGCGGATTGCCGAGACCGCGATAGCTGAAGTTAAATTGCCCCGGGGTCTGCTGCTGCGTGATGAGAAGGCCCGGTGCCTTGCTGAAAAGCTCCTGCTGATTGTTGTTAATAATAGGCGGCTGCTGATCGAGCTTTATCGCCGTCGCTTTTTTCGTGACCGTTATCTTGGCGCCGGAAACCTCGGGCATGATGTGCCGAAGCTTGAGTTTGGTTTCATCCGAAGGCGTTGGTGAGGCGAGGGCCTGGCCGGTCACTTGAAGCGTGGGAATTTCCGGCACGTTCACCCCGGTCTGCGCGCGCAGCGATGGGCCGGTGAAAAGGCAGATCGCGACGCCGCAGAGGAGGGGTGTGAGGGTTCGGGGAATTGAGTTGGTATGTTTGCAGGTACTTGTGAGCATTGGATCGTTGATGTGAGAATAACTCTGCGGTTGCTTAGGACTGTCAGGCCAACATTGGCCTAACGATTACGGGTGGATGCTGGGGCTTCGGCTTCGGTGCCTTCGCTCCCGCCAAAGACTCGTGGTGGACGACGTCGGTGCCGCGGAAGTTGCCGGCGTCTGGACGGCGTCTTGCGCAAAGAGCGAGCCGCCCGCGCAGAGGCTGATGCATCCGACGGTCAGGCAAGCGCCGCGCGCGGGATGAGTGCTGCGTAATCTTTCCGAGCAGGCGGATTGGCCGGTGAACATTCCGGCCGGGGTTTAGCGGCAACGTTCTCGGAACACAAGGAAAAACTTACAAAAATATCATGATTTTTCAGACATTTTCCCGCGAAATAGGGGCGAAGCGGAAGTCGAGAGCTCCGGTTCATTTGGAAACCGCACGGTCACACAGGTCCCGCGATTGATCTCGCTCGAAATGGTGACCGATCCGCCATGAAGGGTGGCGATCGATTTTACCAGCGCCAAGCCGAGGCCCGTTCCTTCGCAACTGCGTGAAGGATCGGCCCGATAAAAGCGATCGAACACGCGGGGGAGATGTTCCGCCGCGATCCCGACGCCGCTGTCTGTGACCGAGATTTCAGTGCCATCGGCGCGGGGCAGGATCGAGAGCGTGATCGTCCTGCCATCGGGCGTGAAGCGTTGTGCGTTGTCGAGCAAGTTGCCGACGACACGACCGAAGAGAAGTGGGTCGGCGAAGACCTGACCGTCACCTACGCAGGTAATCTCGAGGCGACGTTCCTCCGCGATCACTTCGTAGTAGGCGATGATTTTTTCGACGGCTGTGCGCGCCTCGAAATGGATGCGCCGCACCTGGCCTTCGGCAGCCTCGGCGCGGGCGAGGAAGAGGAGGTTGTCGATGATCGCGGCGAGTCGCTCGCACTCCGCCACGCTCGATTCGATCACCGCCTCGTATTCGTTAGGCGAACGCGGCCGGGTCAGGGCCACTTCCGCTTCGCCGCGGATGTTGGCGACCGGCGTGCGCAGCTCGTGCGCAAGATCGGCGGAAAACTGCGAGAGCCGCGTGAAGGAGCCTTCGAGGCGGTCGAGCATTTCGTCGAAAGCAATCGCGACCGGTTGCAGTTCGCGCGGCCATTCGCTAGGCGGGACCCGCTCGTGAAGGCGATCGGACGAAACACGCTTGAGCGAGCGGGTCATGGAGGCGAGCGGTTGCAGACCGCGTTTTGTTACCGATACGGCGATCGCGACGGAGGCGAGAATCCCCCCGACTAGGACGGCCGCGACGAGCAGTCCGAAGCGTTTCTCGAACTGCTCGTCGACGGTGCGGTCCTGCGCCACCTGCAGGATGTAGCCGGCGCCACCCGCCTCCGTGGTCGTTGAGACTAACGAAAATAAGCGGCCGTTTTTCTCGCAATCGTGCGGTCCCCATTCCGATTCCACGGCGCTTTTATTGCGCGGAAAAGCCTCAGTCGGCAGGACTGCGTCCATCCCCGGTGTTTCGGCCACGGTTTCTCCAGCCGCATTCAAGATGCGCACCAAATAGGCTGAACGCTCGCCGGGATGCACGGTACGTAATTGCTCCCGCAAAACATCAGGGCCACCGGCTGCTTTGAGATCCGCGCGGAGAGCGAAAATCTTGTCGGCCAGGACGGCGCGATCCTCGGCGAAAGCGTGGCGGACGACGATCCAGTAAAGGATGCCGATCCCGCAACAGAGCAGAAACGCCGCTGCCGGGGTGAAAAGCAGCACCAACTGCGACGCGATCGAACGCGGCTCAGCGTGTCTGGAGGACATAACCGGCGCCGCGGACGGTATGGATGAGCTTTTTCGCGAAAGGATCGTCCACTTTGGCCCGGAGCCGGCGCACCATCACGTCGAGGACATTGGTGCTCGTGCGGAAATCAATCCCCCAAACATGCTCGGCGACTTCTTCCCGCGACACAACTTCGCCGTTCGCGCGCACGAGGTGAGCGAGGAGGAGAAACTCCTTCGCCGTGAGGTGCAGCGGTTGGCCCTTGCGCGAGGCGGCGTGGCGACGCAGATCCAGCTCCAAGTCCTCAACCCGCAAGTGCGTCTCCTGAGTCGCCGCCGGCCGGCGCAGCACCGAGCGAACGCGAGCGAGCAATTCGGAAAAAGCGAACGGCTTCACCAAATAATCGTCGCCGCCCAACTCCAGTCCTTTTACTCGATCGTCCACGCTGTCACGCGCCGTCAGGAAAAGAATTGGCGTCTGCACATGGGCCTCGCGCAGTTCCTTCACCACCGCCCAGCCATCTTTTTTTGGCAGCATGACGTCGACCAGGAGCAGATCGAACCTACCCCCCATCGCGCGCTCCAGACCCGTGGCGCCATCGCGCGCGATCTCGACTTCGTAGCCGGCCTCCCGCAAGCCCTTATCGAGAAAAGCGCTCATCTTCTTCTGGTCTTCCATCAGCAAAATGCGCATCGCGCGGAGTATAGTGCGCCGCTCCCGACACTCAAGAATACTTGCGCATCTTCGGGCAAAACAACGTTTCCACGCATCCGATTTCGTTAGGCGACGAAAGCGAGTCTGCGCGAAGCTTCTGAGTGATCAGCCGTCGGAATGGGAACGATCGACCCGGCGGCGAATTTTTTTTGCTCCATCCCTCTTTTTTTATTGACCGTCGGCGCTGTTTCTGACAAACCGGTTGCAACGTCACTACTAAATTCCGAAATAAGGGAACTTTTATGAAACGCACTCCATTAACAATCGCGGTCACTTTGGCCTTGGGATTTCTCGCTGCCGGCTACGCTTCTGCCGAGCCTGTTTTGCTCAATGGGAGTTTTGAATCACCCGTCGTGCCTCCCGGCTCCGTTACTCCGGGCGGCGGCACGAACTGGACGCCCTCAGACCCTTCGGGTGTGTTCCTCATTTCGAATGGCAACGGCATCGGAGATACACCTTATGGAGTTCAGTTTCTGGGTCTGAATGGGCAGTCGGCGGGCAACATGTTCGAAAGCGATTCGCAAACGATCGCGAACTTCGAAGCGGGCGTCACCTACGTTCTCGGAGTCGACTTCGCCGATGCGCTCGGCGGCCCGGATCCGATTCTCCAGATTAGCCTGTCGGGCGCCTTTAACGGTTCCCAGACCTACACCGCGCCGATTGCCGGCCCATACGGCAGCGGCACCATCCCGTTTACTTCGGCCGTCTTCTTCTTCACTCCGAGCACCAGTGGCTCAATTACGGTCACGCTGACGAATTTGGGCATCAACTCCGCGATCGCGGTCGATAACGTGGGCCTTTATGGAAATGCCAACATCCCTGAGCCAGCCAGCATCGCGACGCTCCTCCTCGGCGCGGGACTCCTGGGCGGCTTGACTCTCCGTCGTCGGCTGCAGGCGTAGTAGTCTCTTACCGGGTTTGTTTCTGGGCGCGGTGAATCCTTTGGGTTCACCGCGCTTGTTTTTAGGATCTCCGTCGTCCGACGTCTCGGGGGTAGTGGGCTACGGCAGATCGTAAACCTCCAACAGCCCGACACCGACGCTGCCATTGTCTCCGCGTTCGATTGCGGTGTAGCTGCCCGCCGCGAGCGCGGTGAGGATCGCGGATTCCACTGCATCATCCGGCGCAAGTCCCGTCTGCGCGATCGCTTCGCCTTGGGCCGATTGCCAGTCGTCGTTGGCGGCGATTTGCATGCCGTTGCTGTCATACAATTCCAGCGATGGATTCGCGAGAGGATCGGCTACCCCGTGCTGGCCTAACGATGGTCCAAGTGCGCGAACGATCACGCTGCCCGAACTGCCGGTGCTCGCTCCGATGATGAAACCAGCAATCATCACGTTGTCTCCCGTATCGACAAATCCGCGGGTACTGATGTTGGCCAACTGCGGCCCGAAGCCCGCTCCGAGATCGTAAATTTCCACCAACCCGATCCCGACGCTGCCGCTTTTTCCGCGCTCGATCGCAGTGTAGCTGCCTGCGGTCAAAGTCGCGAGTAGAGCCGCTTCTGCGTCGGTCGTCGGTGGAATGCCGGTCGCCTCGATCGCGGACCGCTGGCTTTGTTTCCAGTTGTCATTAGCGGCGATGAGAGCGCCGTTGCTGTCGTGCAGTTCGAGCGTCGGATCGGCCAGGACACCGTGCACGCCGGCATCGGCAAGCGACGGACCGAGCGCGCGAATGAGCACCTGTTTGCTGCCAGGCCCCGTAAGAATGAAGCCGGCATCGAGCACGTTGTCGCCCGTGAGCACGCGCGCGCGGGTGGAAATGTTCACCAGATGTGGCGCCGTCTGCACCGCGAGAAACGCGGGAGCAAAACCCGTGGTGGCAAATGTCGACACATTCCGGTTGGGATCGATTTTGGTAATCGTGGCGCTGTGGGAGTTGACTACGTAAAGATTGCCCTTGCTGTCGAAAGCGAGCCCAACGGGCCCGTTCAATCCGACGAGCACAGGACCGAGGTCAGCGCCGGAGGGCGAGAATTTCTCCACCGCGCCCGAGCCATTGTTCGCCGCGTAAAGATTGCCTAACGAATCAAAGGCGAGACCTTCCGGATTGTTCAGTCCGCTCTGCGCGAAGAAGCCGAGAGACGTCCCGTTGGGCGCGAAACGCTCAATTGTGTTGCCGAAGCTCGAGACATACAGGTTGCCGGTCGCGTCAAAAACGAGCCCCGTCGGCCGGGTGACGAAGGCAAAGATGGTGCCGACGCCCCCGGGTGTGAACTTTTCCACCGTGCTTCCGGCGAAGTTCGCCACGTAAAGGTTGCCCGCGCGATCAAAGGCCAGCCCCATGGCGTTATTGACGCCGACGCTGGCGAAGATGCCGAGATCGGCGCCGGTGGGAGAAAACTTTTCAATGGTGTTGCTGTTCGTCGAGACGAAGAGATTGCCATTGCGATCGAGCGCGACGCCGTTGGGACCATTAACGAACGCATTCGTAAACGCCGAAGCGCTCCCATCTTCAGCATACTCGGTGATGGTGTTCGCGCCGAGGTTGGCGACGAAGAGAGTGTCCGCCCCGACCCCGGCGATGAAGCCCGGCAGGAGGAAAAACAGGAAGAATATTTTCATAAAGCGCGCCCTTCGAGGAGCAGGACGCGCGCCCAAAGAATGGCGCACATTGTGACAGTAGCCGCCTTGGAGCATATTGCTGACAATGCCTTTCCAGCTCGAATCGAATTACCAGCCTCGCGGCGATCAGGGGCAGGCCATCGCCAAGCTCTTGAAATCGGTCGAGGCCGGCAACCGACACCAGACGCTTCTCGGCGTGACCGGCTCGGGGAAGACTTTTACGGTGGCCAATGTCATCAGGGAGTTCGACCGGCCGACACTGATCATTTCTCACAACAAAACCCTCGCGGCGCAGCTTTATTCGGAGTTCAAGCAGTTCTTCCCCCACAACGCGGTCGAGTATTTCGTCAGCTACTTCGATTACTACCAACCGGAGGCTTACATTCCGCGCTCCGACACTTACATCGAGAAAGACTCATCGATCAACGAAGAGATCGAACGGCTAAGATTATCCGCCACGAGCGCGCTTCTTTCGCGGCGGGACACGATTGTTGTGGCAAGTGTCTCCTGTATCTATGGCGTCACTTCGCCGGAAGACTATTTGCGCATGTTACTGACGGTGAAGCGTGGACAGCAAATTACTCGTGAAGCTGTTCTTGGTCGGCTCGTCGACATGCTCTATGAGCGCAATGATGTTAGTTTCGTCAGGGGAAAATTCCGAGTCCGCGGCGATGTCGTTGAGATCTACCCGGCGACGGCGGACGAAGAAGCAGTCCGGCTGGAGTTTTTCGGCGACGAAATCGATGCGATCACCCGCTTTGATCCATTGACCGGGCATGCGCATGAGTCGTTAGGCGTAATCACCTTCTTTCCCGCGAAACAGTTTGTTACTCCGGCGGATAAGTTAAACCGCGCTCTCGGATCGATCCGGACCGAGCTCGACCAGCGCATCGTCTTTCTCGAGTCGCAAGGGAAGTTGCTTGAGGCGCAACGGCTGAAAATGCGCACGGAATATGATCTCGAGATGTTGCAGGAGATGGGATTTTGCAACGGCATTGAGAACTACTCGCGACACCTGTCGGGCCGTCCCCCGGGGTCGAAGCCGTTCACGCTCCTCGATTTTTTTCCAAAGGACTACTTGCTCGTGATCGACGAAGCACACGCCACCATTCCGCAAATCGGCGGGATGTACGAGGGTGATAAGTCGCGCAAGACTGTCTTGGTAGAATACGGCTTTCGCCTCCCCAGCGCGCTCGATAATCGACCGTTAAATTTCCCAGAGTTCATGGCCGCGACGAACCAGCTCGTCTACGTCAGTGCGACGCCAGCAGAGTTCGAAATCAAAAACAGCATCGTCGGGAACGTCGCTTACTTTCCACACAAGCGGGAGCGGATTGGCGAAGAGGAAGCGGTGCCCTTCGTTCTCCCGGGGAAAGCGCCATTGCGACTTAGCCGGACCGATCAGGCACCGGATGAATTTGATGTCCACACGCCTGGAGCGCCACTCGTCGTCGAGCAAATTATTCGTCCAACCGGTTTGCTTGATCCCAGGATTACGCTCAAGCCGCTCAAGAATCAGATCGACGACACGATCGAGCTTTGCCGGCAGCGGGTCGAACGAGAGGAGCGCGTCCTTGTGACTACACTCACAAAAAGAACTGCGGAAGACCTTTCCGATTATCTTCGTGATGTCGGGTTAAAGGTGCGTTACCTGCACAGCGATATCGATACCATCGAGCGAGTGGAAATCCTGCGTGGCTTGCGTGCAGCGGACTTCGATATTCTCGTCGGGATCAACTTGCTCCGGGAAGGACTCGACCTGCCGGAAGTCTCGTTAGTCTGCATCCTTGATGCGGATAAGGAAGGTTTTCTTCGCAGTCAGACTTCACTTATCCAGACCGCGGGCCGCGCCGCCCGACATATCAACGGTGAAGTTGTCCTCTTTGCCGATACGGTGACGCAAAGCATCCAGGCTTTGATCTCGATCTCCGATTATCGCCGCACGAAGCAGATGGAGTATAATGAGAAGCACGGCATTACTCCGCAAACAGTTCGGCGCGCGGTTCAGGAAAGTCTCCACACCATCCTGCGCGGTCGCGAAATAGCTGCCTCAGTAATTCAGGAAGCCGGCGGTGACTTTAACCTGACAGAGTTACTGCGCGAGCTGGAGGACGAGATGCACGAAGCTTCGGCTAATCTGGAGTTCGAGCGCGCTGCGTTATTGCGCGATCAGATCATGGAAGTGAAGAGCGGAACCGGCCTAACGAAGATAGAACCGAAGCGCAAACCAGTGAGATACACTCGAGGCTCCGGTCGGCGCCGCTCCCGCGTTTAACTGCCGGACTTGGATCGCTGTTGGATTTCGTAGACCTCCGCGAGGGCGACGCCTCTTATCGCCGTTCGAGCAGACTTAGTCGCGGACTTGCAGAATGATCTTGCCGCGCGAGTGCGCGTTCTCCATTTGCGCGTGCGCTTCCCGCGCCTCGGATAAAGGATACGTCGCATTCACCTCGATCCGCAGCTGGCCCGAAGCCGCGAGGGCGGCGATCTCGGCCAGCTGCCCCGCCTCGGATCTCACCACCGTGGCGCGACCACGCACACCGACCGGCGCGTTTTCCGGGGGTTGAGGTTCCCCGAGAGTGGAAACCATCAGGCCACGCGGCTTCAACACCTGCCATGAACGCTCCCGCGTCTCTCCTGCAATGAGATCGAGCACGAGATCGATGTCGCGCGCGATCTCTTCGAAGCGCTGCGTTTTGTAATTGATCACCCTGGCCGCTCCGAGCGCGCGCACAAAGTCGATATCCTGCGGACCGGCGGTGGCGATGACTTGCGCGCCGTGGAGGACGGCAAGTTGCACCGCAAAATGCCCGACCCCGCCACCTCCCCCATGGATCAGCACCCGCTGCCCAGCGCGCAATTCCCCATGATCGAAGAGTGACTGCCAGGCGGTAAGACCAGCAACGCCGATCCCCGCCGCATGCAGGTGATCGAGCACCGCTGGTTTGTGCGCGAGCTCGATCGGCAGTGCCACGGCTAAATCCGCATACGCCCCGCGTTCGTAACCGATCATGCCGAAAACCTCGTCGCCGATTTTCAGATTCTTCACCCCCGGCGCGACTCGCTCAATCACGCCGGAAAGGTCGCGCCCGAGGATCGCGGGAAGGTCCGGCCGAAACAGATGGAACTTTCCGGTCCGAATCTTCCCATCCACCGGATTGACCGCCGCCGCGTGCACCCGAACGCGCACCTCTCCCTCTGCCGGCTCAGGCGCCGGCGCCTCTTCGCATTGCAACACTTCCGGCCCGCCGAACTCATGGATGCGAACTGCCTTCATCGTAATGGCAGTGTAACTCTCATCTCCCATCCTACACTTGATTCAATGCTGCGGCGGCGGGCTTGGAGGCCGCCAGACATTCATCGACTCGCCCCAACAACGGCCGACGAAAAATTCCGGTTCCACTCTCCGCCGCGGCCGCTAGCATGCCGCCATGAGCACGCGTATTTTTCTCATTCGCCATGGGGCCACAACCCTCACTGCGGAAGATCGTTTCGCCGGAGCGACCGATGTCGAACTTTCCGATGAAGGCCGTGAACAGGCGCGACTCCTTGGCGACCGGTTGCGCACCGAAAAGGTCACGGCCGTTTATGCTTCGCCCCTAAGTCGCACAGTCGAGACGGCGAGATTGATCGCGAAGCCGCATGGGCTAGAGGTCGCTAGGCGCGATGGATTGCGGGAAATCTCGCACGGGCGTTGGGAGCAAATGACTCGCCATGAGGTGGAGGAGAAATTTCCCGAGGAAGCCGCCGCGTGGGAGGAGGATCCTTACACTTTTGCACCCGTCGGAGGCGAGAGTGGCCTCGCCGTGACCGCGCGCGCCTTGCCGGTGCTCGTCGAAATTGTGCGGTCGCATCGCGACGAAGGCGTCGTTATCGTCTCGCACAAGGCGACGATCCGCCTCTTGCTCAGCTCGCTGCTCGGATTCGATCCGCGCCGTTATCGCGACAATCTCGACCAAGCTCCGGCGGCCCTGAACGTTGTTGACTTCAAAGATGCGGCGCGCGCTCGGCTGACGCTTTTCAATTCCACCGCGCACTACAGTTCGCCTGACCATCCGGTACCGTCGGTGCCGAAGGCGCGCCTCTCGAAATGGTGGGACGAAGGACAAGGCTGAGACCGGAACGATGAATTCGGAACAGGCCGCACAGTTTCATCCTTCATCCTTCCGCGATCAGCCCTCTCTTCTTTCCCGTCAGCTGGGCATTTTCGGCACAACGATGGCGGTGATGGGCGGGATCATCGGCGCAGGAATTTTCATCAACCCCTACATCGTCGCGCAACGGGTGCATACGCCGGCGCTGATTCTCGGGGCATGGATCGCGGGCGGGCTCATCGCGCTCGCGGGCGGTTTTGTTTACGCGGAGCTGGCGGCGCGGTCGCCGGTCGTCGGCGGACAATACGCGTATCTCCGCGATGCGCTTCATCCAGCGGTCGCGTTTGTTTACGGCTGGGTACTTTTGCTCGTGATCCAAACCGGTGGAATGGCGGCCGTTGCGGTGACGTTTTCGCGCTATTTCATAGAGCTGACCGGCTGGCCCATCAACGATTCGTTAGGCGCGATCGCCGCGCTGGCATTGCTCACAGTCATTAACTGTCTCGGCGTGCGCGCCGGAAGCCGCTTCCAATCCGCCATGACCCTGATCGCGATCGCCGCGGTGGCTTTGCTCGAGGTGGTCAGTTTCACCCGGGGCGGTGGCTCACGCGCGATCTGGCAACCGGTCGTCGATTCCTCGGCCTCCTGGCTCGTTTTCGGCGCGGCGATGACGCCGGTCCTATTCGCTTACGGTGGCTGGCAGACTTCGAGTTTTCTCGGAGGCGAAGTGCGCATGCCTGAAAAAAACCTCCCGCGCGGGCTGATCCTGGGCGTGCTCGGAGTGGTGGCGGTTTACGTCTCGGTAAATTTTGTTTACCTGCGTTCGTTAGGCGCGGTCGATCTCGCCTCGACGAGCACGCCGGCTTCGTCGGTGATGCGTAAGTTGCTCGGCGCGCGCGGCAGCCAGATCATCGCCGCCGGCATTGCCTTTTCCGCCTTCGGATTTCTCGCTCAATCGATGCTGACCGCGCCGCGCGTCTATTTCGCGATGGCGCAAGACGGCGTCTTCTTCAAAGCGGTCGCGCAGGTCCATCCGCGAACGCGCGCGCCGATCGTCGCGATCGCGCTGCAAGGCGTCTGGGCAAGCGTGATCGCGCTCAGCGGGACGTATGCGGAGGTGGTGAATTACGTCGTGGCGATGGACTGCCTTTTCATCGGGCTCACCGCGGTTTGTCTTTTCGTGCTGCGGCGGAAGGAAGGGGTCACAGCCTTTCGCGTTCCGGGTCACCCATGGACGACGTTGCTCTTCATCGCTGCAGAATGGGCAGTGGTCGTAGCCACGTTCACAAACGACCCGCTGCGTTCCTCGATCGGACTAGTCATCGCGCTCGCCGGTTTGCCGATCTATTTCTTCTGGCGATGAATTTGCCTAACGAGAAGAAAATCTCGCGCTATATGGAATGGGCGAAGCTCTCTTCTGCCGCGCCCTTCAATCTCGCGACCAGCGGCCTAACAAATGTGCTGCGGACGGAGTTTCCCCTGCGGCTGGAGGATTTGGAAATCACTGGTGGCGGCTACGGTTACGCCCCTCTGCTCGAACGCATCGCGCAGCACAGCGGCGCGCCGATTGAGTGCGTCGTCACTGCGGCTGGGACCTCGATGGCAAATCATCTCGCGATGGCGACGTTGCTCGAGCCGGAGGATGAGGTCGTGCTTGAAGAACCGGCGTATGGATTGCTCCTCGACGTCCTGTGTTACCTCCGTGCGCGGGCGCGGAGAGTTCCGCGCCGAGAGGATTACGATTTTGCGATTTCGTTAGGCGACATGGAGGCGGCGCTCACGCCGGCGACGCGGCTCGTGGTCCTGACCAATCTGCACAATCCAACGGGCGCGCTTATTCCTGCGAAGACCTTGCGGGCAATCGGAGAGATGGCAAAACGGCTTGGCGCGCACGTGCTCGTCGACGAAGTTTATCTCGAGATGTTTTTTGACGCGCGAGTTCAGGATTACGGTTCGTTTTCGTTAGGCAATAATTTCATTGTGACGAGCAGCCTAACGAAAGCTTACGGCCTGAGCGGTCTGCGTTGCGGCTGGATTCTGGCACCGGCGGAGTTGGCGCGGCGGATGTGGTTATTGAACGATCTCTTCGCCGCTACTTCGCCGCACCCGGCGGAGCGGATGTCGGTGGTGGCGTTCGATCAGCTCGATCGTTTCCGCCGCCGTGCGCAGGAGCGGCTGGCGACGAATCGTCCGCTGCTCGATGCTTTTCTCGATTCGCGTGACGATCTCGAATGCGTCCGGCCGCCCGCCGGGACCGTCGTCTTTCCCCGGCTGCGAAAAGGCGATCCGGCGACATTTTTCAGACTCCTCCGCGAGAAGTATGAAACCTCCGTAGTCCCAGGCGAATTCTTCGAAATGCCGCAACATTTTCGCCTCGGGATCGGCGGGGAAACAGAGAACGTTCGCGGCGGCCTGGAGCGGTTGGGCGCGGCGTTGGATGAATTTGCCTAACGAACGTCCTTTGACCCCTCGCTTGAACGGCCGTAATTACTCGCAGCGCGCAACCGCGGGTCGAAGCGCGATGAAGTAGAAGAACCGTGGACAAAGTCAGCAGCCAGGAATTTCAAAAACGACTCGGTCGGGTCGAGGAACTGATCGGCCGGCTCGAAGACCAGCCCAATCCCGAGGTGCGCGAACAGACGCGCGAGCTCATCCAAACTTTGCTCGACCTGCACGCCAGCGGGCTCGAGCGGATCCTCAGCGCGGTCCACGATTCCGGCGCACCGGGCGCTGCGGTCATCGACGAACTGGGGCGCGATCAGCTCGTCTCCGGCGTTCTCCTGCTTCATGGTCTGCACCCGCTCGATCTCGAAACGCGCGTGCGCAACGCGCTCGAAAGTGTGAGTCCGCGGCTCGGTCTCCACGGCGGCAGCGTCGAGCTTGTGAGCGTCGCCGCGGACGGTGCGGTGCGGCTGAAATTGGAAGGGAATTGCAACGGCTGCCCTTCGTCGCGGATCACGTTGCACAGCACGATCGAGGAGGAACTTTACAACGCCGCTCCCGACATCACTTCGCTCGAAGTCGATGGCGCGCACGATCCGAATGCGCCCGCCGATCCGGCGCGCGTGCCCGCTTTTACCGAATGCCCGACGACGGGCAACGGAGAGCAGCCAGTGAAAGAAACGAAATTATGAGCAAACCACCACAACCCGTGCACGTCTCCGGTAACGGCAAAGGCGAAGAACGGGCCATAAGCAAAGGCCGCGAGCCCGGCCGCGACCCGGAGCGAAAACAATATCGGAGCGCTCGCGACTCCACCGGAATCAGCGCGAGCGATCGGCAGCCGATTCATCCGGCGATGCCGAATATTCCGCCAGCCTAACGAACAAAGGTCTGCGCCCATTTGTGACGCCCGAGGAATCGATCGGCGGATCGAAGAGAAATTCTTTCGCCGCGCTCCGGCGCTTTAGTCAGGCGTCGAATCCGGCCGCCGCGGCCCCCGCGCAGGTCATCGAGCAATGCGAGCTTTGCAGTCTGCGGCTCCCGTCGGAGCACCGGCACATGCTCGAGATGGCGACGCGCAAAATCCTCTGCGCCTGCGACGCCTGCACGATGACGTTTGTGCCCGTGGTCGAAGGACGCTTCAAGGTCATCCCGCGCGACGCGCGTTCGTTGCCAGATTTTCAGATCTCAGATGCGGATTGGGAAAACCTCGCGCTTCCGATCAGCCTGGCGTTTTTCTTTTACGACACGCCGAGCCAGAAAATGACCGCCCTCTATCCGAGCCCGGCGGGCGCAACGGAGTCGCTTCTCCCATTGACCGCCTGGAAGATGATCGTTAGGCGAAATCCTCTGCTGCGTGAGCTGCAGCCGGACGTGGAAGCGCTGCTCGTGAATCGGGCGCACGACGCGCGCGATTACTACATCGCGCCGATCGACAAATGTTTTGAGTTGGTCGGATTGATTCGAATGAATTGGCGCGGATTCTCCGGCGGCGAAGAAGTCTGGCGCGAGATCGGAAAATTCTTCGCGAACTTGCAAGCGAGCGTGCGACCCGTAGAAGCCCCTAACGATGCCTGATCTGGATTTCGAAATCCTCGGGGTCGAGGCGGCGGTGCGAGGTTTGGTGCCGCTCCTGCACTTTACACTGAGGATCACGAACGAGCCGCCTCATGAGACCATTCAGTCGGTTATCCTGCAGGCTCAGATTCAAATCCAATCGCCGCAGCGCTCCTATACCGAGAGCGAAAAGGAAAAGCTCTTCGAACTTTTCGGACGACCCGAGGACTGGGGTCAGACCCTGCGCGGCAAACTCTGGACGCACTCGAACACCGCCGTGCGCACCTTCAGCGGCACGACCGAGGCGATTCTGCCGGTGCCCTGCAGTTACGATCTCAACCTCGCGGCAACGAAGTTTTTTCACGGTCTCGAGGATGGCGAAGTGCCGCTCTTGTTTCTCTTCAGCGGAACGATTTTCTATGCCGCCCGGGATGGGCGGTTGCAGGTGCAGCAGATCTCCTGGAACAAGGAGTGCGCCTACCGCATGCCGGTGCGGGTTTGGAAGGAGTTGATGGAGCAGCATTATCCAAACTCCGCCTGGCTTTATCTCGAGCGTGGCGTTTTTGAACGGCTGGCCGCTTATAAACGCCACAGCGGGACGGCGAGTTGGGAGCAGGCAATCGAAAAGTTGCTTGGTTCGCAGGGGCAATGAGGAATCCAAGATGATGCCGCAACGCAGTCTGGGGAGCGCACGCGCCTCGCGTGCGGGCGATGGCGTCCTCGCCATCGTAAACTTTTCCTTCGGACGCCCCGGTTTTTGGCGAGGCACCAAAAACAGCGCGCGGGGCGCGTGCGCTCCCCGGAGTCTGGCGCCTCGCGGCGGGCAAAAGACGAGCCGGCCATGAACCGCGCCCTCATCGATCAGGTCGTGAACGCGGTTCTTTACGAGGGCTATATTCTTTATCCTTACCGGCCGTCGTCAAAGAAGAATCAGATCGGGCGATTTACTTTTGGGCGCGTTTATCCGGAAGTTTATGCCGCAGCGCAAGGCGGGCGTGAGCCGGACGCGATGCAGACCGAGTTTCTCGTCCGCAATGAATCGAAGGACGCGATCGCGCATCTGAGCGTGCGCTTTTTGCATCCGCTGGCGCGCGATATCGGCGAGCTTTCGGCGGGGCCGGAGCAGGAGTTCAAAGCCGTCCAGCGCTTGCAGGTGGACGGCAAACTTTACCAGACTTGGATGGAAGCGGTGGAGCGCGAAGTCGTGGTGCCGCCGCTCACTTTGAACAAGGCGCGACACGTCGATCATCCGTTTCGCTTCGAGGAGTTGCGCACCCAGGAAGCGATCAAAGCACATAACGGATCGGACGCCGGCGTGATCGTTAGGCGACAAGCTGCCATCGAGGGGATTATCGCGATCGACCTCGAGCCGATTGAGCATGAGGCGGTCAAAATTCGTGTCCTGATTTTGAATCAATCCTCCGTGCCTAACCAACTCCTGGAAAACCAAGAAGCGATCACACTGCGGACTTTCGCCTCCACTCACACCATTCTGCACGTCGAAGGGGGCGAGTGCATTTCGCTGCTCGATCCGCCCGGGCACTACCTGGAAGCGGCCAAAGCGTGCAAACAAATGGGCACCTGGCCGGTACTCGTGGGCGACGAGGAAAAAGGCGAGCGCGACGCGATGCTTTCGTCACCGATCATCCTTTACGACTATCCGAAGATCGCCGCGGAGAGTCCGGGCGATTTGTTCGATGGCGCGGAGATCGATGAGATTCTCACCCTCCGCATCCAGACGATGACGGATGATGAGAAAGCGGAGATGCGACAAGTCGACGAACAAGCGCGCCGCATTCTCGAGCGCACGGAAAACCTCGCCGAAGCCGACATGTTGAAGATGCACGGCGTAATGCGCAGTCCGCGCGCGCACCTGCCTAACGAGGAGTTCTTCAACCCGAACAAACCGCTCGAGCAAGTTACCGTTGCAGGTGTCGCGCTGAAGGCCGGCGACCGCGTCCGCGTGCGTCCGAAAAAACGCGCCGACGTCATGGACATCGCGCTCGACGGCAAGATCGCGATCATCGAATCAGTGATGCAGGATGTCGAGGATCAGGTGCAGCTTGCGCTGGTGCTCGAGGACGATCCCGGCCGCGACCTCGGCATGATGCGGCAACCTGGGCATCGCTTTTTTTACGGAGCCGACGAGGTCGAACCGCTCGGCGAATGATGCAAGTTCTGATCGCCGGGATCGGCAACATCTTCTTCGGCGATGACGCTTTTGGCTGCGAAGTGGCGCAACAACTGATGCGCGAAACTCTCCCCGAAGGCGTGCGCGCTTTCGACTACGGCATCCGCAGTTATGATCTCGCCTACGCAATGCTCGAGCCTAACGACGCTGTGATTTTAATCGACGCCCTCCCTCGTGGAGAAGAGCCCGGAACGGTCTTTTTACTCGGACTGGACATAAATAAATTAGACAGCGCGGCGATCGAGTCCGTTAATGCCCATGCGATGAATCCGGTTGCCGTTTTGCAACTGGTCCGCTCGTTCGGCGGATCTCCCCGCGAACTTTACCTCGTCGGCTGCGAGCCGGCGCTGCTCGAAACCGAGGAGCTGGGCTTGAGTGCGAAAGTTCAATCCGCTGTGCCCATCGCTCTCGATATGATTAGGGAACTTTTACGGAAACTTCTTCATGAAACTGAAAACGATCAAAAAGACGGCACGGGATTGGAAACACGAACTGAGGGACCAAGTCCGCGGCGATGAAGGAGGTGGAGAAATGGCAGTATTAGCCTGGGAGATACTCGGTGGATTAATCGCGCTGTTCGCGATCATCGTCACGCTCAACATGATGCCGGAGCTGGTTCGCTATCTGAAGATCAAGCGAATGTAAGCGCATCTGTGGCAGCCGGCGGAGCGGAGAACTTTTAAGAGGAGAGGGAAGAGAGGAAAAATTTGACGGGTCGCGATCGGAGGTACGCGGGTCCGGGCAACAACATAACGGAGGAGAGATATTAGATGAAAGCACCTGACATGATCATCGCGGACCGGCCACCCGACATTAAGGAAATTCACGTGGTCTGGATGACAACGGGATTAGGTTGCGATGGCGATTCAGTCTCGGTTACGGCGGCCTCGCTCCCGAGCATCGAAGATGTCGTCATGGGTGCCATCCCGGGTCTGCCGAAGGTGCATCTGCATAACCCGGTGCTGGCTTACGAGGTCGGCGATGATTTTATGCAGCATTGGTTCGATGCCGCCGCGGGCAAGCTGGAACCGTTCGTCCTCGTCCTGGAAGGTTCCGTGCCTAACGAGAATATCAAGTCGGAAGGCTACTGGGCGGCGATGGGAACGGATCCCGATACCGGCCAGCCGATCACGACCAATGAATGGATCGACCGGCTCGCTCCGAAAGCGACGGCGGTAATCGCGGCCGGCACCTGCGCGACTTATGGCGGCATTCACGCGATGGAAGGGAATCCGACCGGGGCGATGGGATTGGCCGATTATCTCGGCTGGGGCTGGCGCTCCAAAGCCGGCCTGCCGATCGTGAATGTGCCCGGTTGTCCCGTTCAGCCCGATAACATGATGGAGACCCTACTCTATCTCTTGTATCAGGTCGCCGGCCTGGCGCCGGTTATTCCCTTGGATGATCAACTGCGGCCGCAATGGCTTTTCGGAAAGACTGTGCACGAAGGCTGCGATCGCGGTGGTTACTATGAGCAAGGTGACTTCGCGCATGAGTACGGTTCGCCTAAGTGTCTCGTGAAAATCGGATGCTGGGGACCGGTCGTTAACTGTAACGTAACCAAGCGTGGCTGGATGGATGGCGTGGGCGGTTGTCCCAATGTCGGTGGCATTTGCATTGGCTGCACCATGCCGGGGTTCCCCGATAAATTCATGCCTTTCATGGATGAGCCGCCGGGCGGGACCCTCTCCTCGGGCATCATCGGCGCCTATGGGCGGATGATCCGTGCGTTGCGCGGCATTACCAATCGCACGGTCAACAAAGAGCCCAAGTGGCGTCATTCGGGGCATCAGCTGACCACAGGGTACGAACCCAAGTATTACGGACGGAATTAAATCGGAGAAGAACCATGCCAGCAGAATTAGAAACAGCACCCGCAGCAATGAAGTCGGTCGAATCCGGCGACCTGGTCGAGATGTCGTGGGATCCGGTGACCCGGATCGTCGGCAGCCTCGGCATTTACACGAAGATCGATTTCGCCGCCAAGAAAGTCGCTGAATGTTTTAGCACGTCATCGATCTTCCGCGGTTACTCCATCTTCATGCAGAACAAGGATCCACGGGATTCGCATTTCATTACCAGTCGTATCTGCGGCATCTGCGGTGATAATCATGCGACCTGCTCCGTTTATGCCCAGCAGATGGCTTACGGCATCAAGCCCCCGCCGCTCGCGGAGTGGATCGTGAACCTCGGCGAAGCGGCCGAATACATGTTCGATCACAACATTTTCCAGGATAACCTCGTCGGTGTCGACTTCTGCGAAATGATGGTGAAGGAGACAAACCCCGGCGTTTGGGAGAAAGCGCAAAAAGCCAAGGCGCCGCACGCTGAAGATCACGGCTACAAAACGATCGCCGAGATCATGCACGCTCTTAATCCTTTCGAGGGCGAGTTTTATCGCGAGACGTTGCAAGTCAGCCGCTACACCCGCGAGATGTTTTGTCTGATGGAAGGACGGCACGTCCATCCTTCGACTCTCTATCCCGGCGGCGTTGGCACGGTGCCGTCAATTCAGGTCTTCACCGATTATATCGTTAGACTGACACGTTACGCCGAATTCATGAAACGCTGCCTGCCTCTTCACGATGACTTATTCGACTTCTTCTATGAGGCGATGCCTGGTTACGAAGAAGTGGGCAACCGTCGAGTGCTCCTGGGTTGCTGGGGGTCGTTCCAGGATCCCGACGTTTGTGACTACAACTACAAAGCGATGGGTGACTGGGGTCGCGGAATGTTTGTCACTCCCGGCGTCGTTGTTGATGGGGAACTGGTCACAAATGACCTCGTCGATATCAACGTCAACATGCGCATCCTCCTCGGCTCCTCTTACTATGAAGACTGGGCGGACAGCGGTGAGACCTTTGTTAAAACCGATCCGTTAGGCAATCCGATCGATAAGCGGCACCCTTGGAATCAGACGACGATTCCAAAACCGCAGAAGCGCAATTTTGCCGATAACTACAGCTGGGTGATGTCGCCCCGTTGGCTCGACAAACGCAGTGGCGACCACCTCGCGCTTGATACCGGTGGCGGTCCACTCGCGCGACTCTGGTCGACCGCGCTTTCCGGGCTTGTCGATATCGGCTATGTGAAAGCGCCCGGTGACGGCAGTGTCCAGATTCGGTTGCCAAAGACGGCGACAAAGCCGGACACAACATTTACCTGGAACATTCCGAAATGGGCGAACACGATCGAACGCGATCGTGCTCGAACTTACTTCCAAGCCTACGCCGCGGCCTGCGCTTATTATTTTGTCGAGAAAGCAATGGCGGAAGTCCACGCCGGCCGCACGCAGACCTTCACTCCCTTCAAAGTGCCGGACGAAGCGATCGGTTGCGGATTTCATGAGGCCGTGCGCGGCGTTCTTTCTCATCACCTCGTGATCCGCGGAGGCAAGATTGCGAACTACCATCCCTATCCGCCCACTCCGTGGAACGCCAACCCGCGCGACACCTATGGCACACCTGGGCCGTACGAGGACGCAGTGCAAGGTTGTCCGATCTTCGAAGAGAATGGACCGGACAACTTCAAGGGAATCGACATCATGCGCACTGTGCGCAGTTTCGATCCCTGCCTGCCCTGCGGCGTGCACATGTATCTCGGCGCGGGCAAGCTCCTGAAACAAATGCACACGCCGACGGCTTTGATGGGCCTCGCGAAGTAAACCTAACTCAACCCAAACCCGGCGAAGCTCGAAGCCGCTCTTCGAGCTTCGCCCTTTTTCTCAATATGATCTCAGTTATCGAAGCGCATCCGGACGAAATCTATGACATCGAGCTCGAGCACAGTCTGCTCGAGGCGAACGAGAAACTTGCCAGAGAAAACCGTGCGCTCCTCGACAGGAACGGCATCACCGCGATCGATTTCATGGGCGCGATCGGCTCTGGCAAGACGACGCTTATCACCAAGTTGGTCGAAAAGTTAAAGGACAAGATCGGCGTTGCGGTTTTCAACGGCGACGCGACCACGAGCGACGACGCCGATGCGATCGCCGCGCAAAACGTTCCAGTCGTGCAAATCGCGACCGTCAACGGCTGCCACCTCGACGCCAATCTTGTCGGAAAAGGCCTGCGGCAAATCCAGCTGGATAAGTTAAGAATGATCTTCATCGAGAATATCGGGAACCTGATTTGCCCCGCGGAGTTTCCTCTTGGTTCAAAGGCGCGCGTCGTCGTCGTGAGCGTGACGGAAGGCCCTTGGATGGTGCGTAAACATCCGCACATGTTTTTAGGTTCGCAGTTGGTCGTGATCAATAAGACGGACCTCGCCGAAGCGATGGAAGTGAGTGTCGATCAGCTCATCAGCGACGTGCACACCCTCAAGCCGGATCTCAAAGTCATTCCAACCAGCTGCAAGAAAGGCGACGGGTTGGACGAAGTTGTCGAGACGTTGCTGGCGTTTTGAGGAATGACGAAGGCGGAGAAACGTAATTCGCGATTTGAGATTCGCGAATCGGCCCGAAGTGACGAAGTAACGATGCAACGGCTTGACGGGGAGAGAGCCCATGCATGAGTTCTCGATCGCATCCGGGCTCGTCGAAAAGCTGCTCGATTTTGCCGCGAAGAATCCGGAGAAACAGATCGTCGAGGTGCGGATGGCAATCGGTGAGTTCAGCCAGATCGAAGAAGAGCAGCTGCGCTTTTGTTACGAGTCGATCATCACCGAAATGCCGATCGCAGGCTCCAGCCTCACGATCGAGCAAGTGCTGGGAAAAGTGGGCTGCCCACACTGTTCTTATAGCGGCCCGCCGAAGTACTGGGATGGAATTGTGGCGGGCACGCCAATCCCAACGATGCAGTGTCCGCAGTGTGGCAAAAGCGCGGAAGCGATAGAGGGAACCGATTGCGCCATTCGCTCCATTCGTTTCCGACCTGCTCCATCAGCGGACTCTGCCGAGGG
>DASXPA010000066.1:0-2802 GCA_036493915.1 Chthoniobacterales bacterium
GACATCCGCCAACTCTCGCGCAAACTTGCGCAGGCGAGCTTTGTCGATGGCGTGCTCGACCGGGAAAAAGTAAAGGCGATCATCGCCGATGTTGCCGCGAAAAAACCGCGCAATTACATTCGCCTTCTCGAAAACTATCAACGCCTCCTTCGGCTCGAGCTTGAAAAACGGCGCGCCCGGATCGAGTCGGCGACGGAGCTGGATCCCACCGCCGGTGAGCAGATTGTGAAAGATTTGCAGCGCCGCTACGGCGGCCGGCTAACGACCGAATTTGCAGTCAACCCTGCTCTTCTTGGCGGCGTTCGTATCCGGGTCGGCAACGACGTCTGGGACAGCAGCGTGCGCAACCGACTCGAGCGTCTGCAGCAGAAGCTTTAAACTAACGAATAAGAGATGATCAGAAACCAGGAAACCAAAAGGAAGAAGAGAGAACTTCATTCCCGCTTTCTCATTTTCTGGCTTCTCATTCAATTCCTAGCCTAACGAAATTATCATGAGCAGCATCCTCGAAGAAATTGAGACGGAAATCGCGGGACTAAAGACATCGACGACGAAGAGCAACGTTGGCGTCGTCCGCGAAGCCGGTGACGGCGTCGCGCGCGTCGAAGGCCTGAGCGAAGTGATGTTGAACGAAATGATCGAGTTCCCGAGCGGCGAGTTCGGGCTCGCGCTCAACCTCGAAGAAACCGAAGTCGGCGTCATTCTCCTCGGCGACCCAACGAAAGTCTCGGAAGGCGACGAAGTGAAGACGACTGGCAAGTTGCTTCAGGTGCCGGTGGGCAAAGCGCTCCTCGGCCGGGTTGTGAATACGTTAGGCCAGCCGGTCGACAACAAGGGGCCGATCAAGACCGACAGCTTTTATCCCGTCGAAAAAATCGCGCCCGGCATCATCAAACGTCGCAGCGTCAATCAGCCGGTACAGACCGGCATCATGGCCATCGACGCCATGGTTCCAATCGGTCGTGGCCAGCGCGAGCTCATCATCGGCGACCGCGCGACCGGCAAATCGACCATCGCGGTCGACACCATCATCAGCCAGGCGCGCCTGAACAAAGCCGCCGAAGAAGGCCATCTTAAAGATCATCGGCCGCTCTACTGTATCTACGTCGCGATCGGGCAGAAAAATTCCAACGTCGCCCGCACGCTGGCCGTTCTCGACAAGGAAGGCGCAATGGCCTACACGACGATCATTTCCGCACCCGCTTCCGAGAGCGCGACGAATCAGTATCTCGCCCCCTTCGCCGGCGCCGCGATGGGCGAGTGGTTCATGGATAACGGCATGGATGCGCTCATTATCTATGACGATCTTTCGAAGCACGCCGTCGCTTATCGGCAGGTCTCCTTAGTCTTGAAACGTCCTTCCGGCCGCGAGGCGTATCCGGGCGATGTCTTCTATTTGCACTCGCGTCTCCTCGAACGAAGCGCGCGCGTGACCGAAGAAGCCGGCGGCGGCTCGTTGACCGCGCTGCCGATTATCGAAACACAGGCCGGCGACGTTTCGGCTTACATCCCGACGAATGTTATCTCGATCACCGACGGTCAGATTTACCTCGAGACGGATCTGTTTTTTCAAGGCGTGCGGCCGGCGATTTCGGTTGGTCTTTCCGTCAGTCGGGTTGGCTCGGCGGCACAGATCAAGGCAATCAAACAAGTGGCGGGCAAGATCAAGCTCGACCTCGCGCAGTTTCGCGAGCTGGCGGCCTTCGCGCAGTTTGGCTCCGATCTCGATGCCGCGACCAAAGCGCGACTCGATCGTGGCCAGCGCATCGTCGAGCTCTTCAAGCAGGTGCAATACAATCCGATCCCGGTGGAAGAACAGGTCGCGGTGCTTTGGGCGATGCAGAACGGTTACTTGGATCCGGTGCCGGTCGATCGTGTGAAAGAATTCCAAACCAAGCTGCAGGATTACCTAACGACTCGGAAAGAAAGCGTTCTCGCCGCGATTCGGACAAAGAAGGCAATCGACAAGGATCTCGAAGCCGAGCTGGCCAACGCGCTCAACGATTTCAAGGCGACCTGGCAATAACTGCCTAACGAGATGGCGAACACGCAGGATATTCGGCGCCGGATCAAGTCGATCCGCAACACCGCGCAGATCACAAAGGCGATGCAGATGGTCGCTGCATCAAAAATGCGCAAAGCACAGCAGCACGCGCTCGCCGGGCGGCCTTTCTCGCAGCTGCTTAATCGTGTGCTCGTTTCGCTGAGAAGCCGGACTGATCCGCTCTTTCATCCGATGTTGCGCGTGCGACCGGTGCACAAAGAGCTGGTCCTCGTGATCAGCACTGACAAGGGTTTGGCGGGCGCGCTCAACACCAACCTGATGCGGGAAGCCGCTAATTTCGCCGCCGAGCAGACTATCTACGTGACGAGTGGTCGGAAGGCGCGCCAGTTCGTTACCCGCACGCGCCGTGAGTTGCTGGCCGACTTTGAGCTGAAGGATGCGCCAACGATCTTGGAGACGAAGGCTATCTCAATGTTTTGCGTGGAGAAATTCCTCAACGGCGAGGTGGATCAGGTGACGGTGCTCTATACCCATTTCCTGAACACCATCAGTCAGCGGCCAGTCGCGCAAACGCTCCTGCCGATCAGCCCATTCGCGTTTGAAGAGGCGGCGAAAGCAATCGCGCCTAACGATGGCGCGACGGATCCGATGCTGGAATATATTTTCGAGCCGAGCCCGCAGGCAGTCCTTGATTTTATGCTGCCCTACTACGTGCAGTATCAGGTTTTCCAAATGGTGCTCGATGCGCGCGCGTCGGAACACAGCGCGCGGATGGTGGCGATGAAGAACGCAACCGA
>DASXPA010000067.1:0-18614 GCA_036493915.1 Chthoniobacterales bacterium
AGGATGGCTGGCGACCGCTTGCCGGGCGCTATGGCCTAACGATGCCTAACGTCAGTGGCATCGATCACGCGATCGGCTACACGGCCCTCGCGAACGGCTCAATCGATGTCAAAGACGCCTACTCAACCGACGCAAAAATCGACGAGAACAATCTCGTCGTGCTGCAGGATGACCTCCACTTTTTTCCCGAATACAAAGCCGTTTTCCTCTATCGATTGCAACTCGACCGGCGCGCGATCGCCGCGCTCCAGCAGATGCCGCGGATCGACGAGAAAGAGATGATCGCTCTGAACGCGGCCGCCGAACGCTCGAAAAATTACGCCTATGCCGCCACGCTCTTTTTTCATCCGTCTGCGCCTAACGACCGCGCTCCGCAACGCCTCCTCGCGCCAGAGCTCGCGCACTGGATTGGACGCCATCTCGAGCTGACCGGGATTTCGCTTCTTCTCTCGATCCTCACCGGCCTGCCGTTAGGCATCGCCGCCAGTCGCGGCGGAGCGCTTGGGCAAGCCATTCTCGCAATCGTCGGCATGATTCAAACCATCCCTTCACTCGCACTCCTCGCGCTCCTCGTCCCCGTGCCGTTTCTTGGCATCAGCCCGACCACCGCGATCGTTGCCCTTTTCCTGTACGGTTTGCTTCCGATTGTCAGAAACACCGCCACCGGACTGCAGGAGATCGCGCCCGCCTTGCGCGATTCCGCGATCGCGCTTGGCCTCGAGCCGACGGCGCGCCTGCGGAAAATTCACCTGCCGCTCGCATCGCGCACCATTCTTGCCGGAATCAAAACAAGCGCGGTCATCAATATCGGTACCGCGACGCTCGCCGCTTTGATCGGCGCAGGCGGCTTGGGCGAGCCGATCTTGAGCGGGCTGAATCTCAACGACAACGCCACCATCCTCGAAGGCGCGATCCCGGCGGCGCTCCTCGCGTTGTTAGTCCAGGGATTATTCGATCTGCTCGATCGAATCCTGATTCCGCGCGGACTGCGGCTAAAGAGCTGTCCCGCTTGACTCGGTCGATGGACCTTTCAGCTCGTCGTCTCTTCGGGCAGGCTGGAAGGCTGCCTACCGAGTCAGGCGACACGCCTAATTTCCGTAACAGCTCGGCACGAGGATGGCGTCACTCATTCCGTGCAGCAGCTTTTTGTCCGCGGGACAGATCGTGGCCAACGCGCCGCGTAGTTCTGCTCTTTTCTCTTCGACGAAATAATAGGGACACAGCCGCACGCGCCCGTGCATCGTTTTCAGCTCCTCCGTCTCAGCGTCCCAATAGGGATGGTCGAATAACTTCCCCTTGTGAAACTGCTGCATGATCGTTGGTTCTTCTTCAAACCTGACGAGCGCGTCCTTGATCCGTCGCTCCCACTCCGCGTGCGGGAGATCGGCCCCAAGCGCTACGCCCCGACTGCCCCAGCCTAATGGCGAAAATCCGCTCACCTTGAGAAGCAGATCGCGCTCTTTCTGGCTGAACTTCGCCGCCTCCTCCCAATCGCTTATTTCCAACCGAGGAATGACAGCGTGCTGGGGAATCGGCGTCGGATCGAGAATCCAGGTGTAAGGAATCATTCGCTGCAGTTGGCGGAAATATTTGTCGCCCAGTTCGCGTCGCCAGAACTCGCGCAACGGCTGCAGCCAGAAAAGCGCGAACCACATTTTCTCTTCGAGATAAGGTTTGACCGGTGGGGTAACCGCGACCTCGCCGCGACCGGCGGCTGCCATCAGCGCATCGACTCCGGGAATGTTAGGCAAATCGAAAAGCTCGAAGAAACGATAAACGTCGCACTCTTTTTTCGGCTGGTAACTTTCTGCCGACTGCACTTTCCAAGTGCGATCGGGAAAGCCCTCGTTCAGTTGCCTAACGAGCCATTCCATCTCCGGCCGATAGGTCGCTGACTCCTCGGAGATCACGATATCGCCGCCGCGGGGGAGGACGCTGGCGAAACCGTCAATCATTCCCTCGGCGTCGCCGATCACCTGCGCTCCGAGCGCGGAGTAGGTTTGATTGAGCCATGCCGTGAGACCGATGCCGCCGGGGACCGAATCAATCTCCGCAATCGTCCAGCCGTCGTCAGTGAGAACGAGATCAGGACGGATGACCCGCGGGAGATCTTCGCGAAATTCCTTCCGACGCGAAAACTCGATCAGGTCCGCTGGCTTTCCGAGGTCGAGATAACGCGCAGCCCACGCCGGCTGCGTTCCCTTTACGCTCTGCTGATAGAGCTGATTGCAGGCGCGCTGGAAAACAAAGAGCTGATGACCGAGCCGCTCCAGATCCCTCCGAAGTTTCTCCTCGATCACGAACGGCCCCGGCGACACGAGCCAATCCTTTTCTGCGAAAAGACCTTCCGCCGGGCGGGCGGCGCGGATCGCCTCGAAGCGGTCGATGTCGGCGATCATCGTTAGGCAGCGACGCTTTCCTGCGGCAACTTGAGCGGCGGCAAAACCTTTTCAATCGCTTCCCGATTCGGCTCCAGCCAGGGCGGCAGAACGAGGCTTTCGCCTAACGAGTCCATCGCTTCATCGACGTGGAAACCAGGACCGTCGGTCGCCAGCTCGAAAAGGACGCCACCCGGCTCGCGGAAGTAAACTGACTTGAACCAGAAGCGATCAATCACCGGGGTCGGTTGCGCGCCCCCGCGGAGCACCTGCTCGCGCACTTCAAGCTGGTGTGAGTCGTCTGCCACGCGCCAGGCGATGTGATGCACGCTGCCTGTGCCCCACGCGCCGGGGCGCGAATCTGGCAGCGCCCGCAAGTCCACATATTGACCCGAACTTCCCTCGCCCAGGCCGTAGCGACTCCAGCCGTCCTCAGTCGCGATGAGACGAAATCCCATCGCGCCAAGAAGGAATGAAACCGTCGCCTCGGAATCGCGCTCGACGATGCGCGCGCTTTCCAACCCTCGAATTTGGCGCGCGACCGGAATCGGGCTCTGCCCCCAGGGAACAAATGTTCGGCCTAACGAACTCCCGCTTTCCGTTAGGGCGAGTCGTAGACCGTGCGGATCCTCCACTGGCAGTACCCGCTGACCAAAGCGTGTTTCGGTCGGGGAAATTTTGACGCCGTAGCGCTGCAGTCGCTCGCTCCAGAAGCTCAAGCTGTCCGGTGGAATCGCGAGCGCCACTTCCGTGCTCAATCCATGGCCGTCACGGCTGGGCGCAAGATCGGACCACGGGAAAAAGGTGAGATCGCTGCCGGGATGGCCTTCGGCGTCGGCGTAGAAAAGATGATAGGTGCCGGGGTCGTCCTGGTTGACGCTCTTTTTCACCAGCCGCATGCCGAGGACGCCGACGTAGAAATCGAGGTTCTCCTGGGCGGGTCCGGCGATCGCTGTGATGTGGTGCAGTCCGGTGATCGGTTTCATAAACTTACTGAGGCGGAAAGCATAACATCAACTGGCCTTCGGTCGCGCGGGAGCCGATAAATAAAAGGGTGCAAATAATCCGAAATCTTCTCCTCTTTCTCTGCCTTCTGACCTTCGCGTTCGCGGCCAGCGCACGGGCGGAGCCGTCGGTAATTTTTCTAGTCCGTCACGCCGAGCGCGCGGACGCGGGTCACGCGCCGGAAAAGGATCCAGACCTGTCCGCGCAGGGGAAAAGTCGAGCCGAGGCGCTCGCCCGGGCGCTACGGGACGCGAGCATCACCGCCATCTACACGACCGAATACAAGCGCACGCAGGAGACGGCAGCGCCACTCAGTCGGTCGTTAGGCGTGAAGCCGCAGATCGTGCCGGCGAAGGATACCGCCGCCTTGATTGGCAAACTCAAGGGAAGCTCAGGCAATGTCTTGGTCGTGGGACATTCGAACACGCTGCCGGAGATCGCGCAGGCGCTGGGTGTTTCGACGCCGTTGAAAATTGGTCAGACCGATTACGACGATCTTTTTCTTGTTCTCACCGGCGCGAAGCCGCGTCTTCTGGATCTGCATTATCGTTAAAGAGCCTTTTGGGGCTCGAGCGAAATTCAGCGCACGTTTGGGGGGCATTGCACGCCAGGATTAATCGCGAGGCCTTCGCTTCCATCAGGATGATAAGGTGAGTGGAGGCCGTCTGACGCGCGTGCGGGTTTTGCTATTTCTGTTCGAACAATTCGGGACGCCGCACGCGCTCCCCTTTGAGGATTACGGTCGAGATCGCGGAAAGGGCGTGGACGTCCTGCAACGGGTTCCCATCGACGATGAGCAGGGTGGCGTCTTTTCCTTTCTCGATCGTGCCGATGTGCTGATTGGCACGCAGGAGCTTCGCCGCGTTGGCCGTTGCACCCTGCAGCGCAGTCGCGGGCGGGATGCCCGCCGCGACCCAAAGCTCGACTTCGTGCTCCACGGTCGGGCCGTGCAAGACGAGCGGATTGCCGGCGTCGGAGCCGGTCACGAGCATGACGCCGGCGTGCCAGGCTTTGAACAAGTTGCGATCTCCCTGGGCGAGCGACATCGGATAATGCGCGAGGCCGTTGCGCATCTTTTTCATCGCGTCGCTCGTGAGCGCGTGCTCGGTGCCGCTGAGCAAATCCTTCGGCGTGACCTGCTGGACTAACGAACGCTTCAAGAGCTCGCCGTTGCCTTTCGCGAAATCCGTGAAGCCTTCGGCGACGCTCAAGGTCGGATCGTAGGCGATGCCTTTCGCCTTCATCTCTGCGATCGTCGCATCGGGAATGTCATCCCGAAACGAGCCGTGCTCGACCGAATCGACATTCATCGCCACGGCATCGATGACGTCACGCGCTTCACCGGTGTGGACCGAGACCGGCAACTTTTTCGCGTGCGCCTCTTCCACGACCGCGCGGAGGAGGTCGAGATTCATGCGGTTAAAATTGTAGCCGGGCACGCCTGCCTCGAGAATTCCCTTGATCGCGTTGACGCCTTTTGCGGCGAGGTCGTCGACCATCTTGCGCGCTTCCGGCTGCGTCTTCGGGATGCGGAGGAACTGCGCGTTGAAACCTTCACGCATCATCTCCGGCATGTTCTTCGCGTACTCAGTGCCGTGACCGCCGGGCGCGGTGAAGAGCGGACCACAGAGGTAAAGTTCGCTCCCGAGCATTTCGCCGCCGTTGAAACGCTTTCGCAATTTCAACATCGGATCGACCTGATCGCCCGCGCTCCGCACCGCGGTGACGCCGCAATAGAGGTAAGACTCCAGCTCGTGGTCGTAGTTTTTCTCCGGATCGAACTTCGACATGTCGTCGTAGAAACCGCCCGGCCCGCCGAGGTGCACGTGCACGTCGATCAAGCCCGGCAGCACTGTCTTACCTGCGGCATCGATTGCTTCCGCGTGCAGCGTTTTCGCATCGGGAAAACTGCCGTCGTAAACTTTCTCGATCTTCCCGTTCTTCACGAGCACCGCGCCGGATTCGATTACCTTGCCGTTGCCGACAAAAATGCGCGCATTCTGAATCAGCCAGGTGTGACCGCGATTGAGTTCGCGGGCGAGAATACGCGCCTTCACCAAATCCTGCTGACTCCAGGCCTGATACGCGCCGAGAAAAAGAAACGGCAGCAGCACCACGAGCACCCAAAGTTTCGCGGACGGCTGGAGCTTTTCCTCCTTCTCCCAGCGAAACAATTTCGTCGCGATAAAGGTCGCGACCACGGTCGTCACGAACAGCGCGAGGACCGCCTGCCAGTTCGCGCCTAACGACTCGCCACGTTGCAGGATTCCACCAATCCCGGTCATCAAATACGTCGCCGGCACGAACTGGGTGATGTTCTGCACCCAATGCGGCATGAACGTGATTGGGATGGTCGCGCCGCTCAGGAAGAGCATCGGCATGTAAACCATCTGCACGAGAATATTGCTTTCCTGCGAGGAATTGACGACCGCGGCGATGATCATGCCTAGCGAACGAAAAGCGATCGCGCCAAGAGAGACGAAAAGGAAAAGCGAGATGAAATTGTGCGGCGCCGCCATCCCGTAGAGCCAGTTCGCGAGCATGAGCAGGAGGAGGACGCTCGGGAGGTAAATGATGACGCCGGTGATCATCGATGCGCAGAGCAACGGCACTGGCGTGATCGGCGTCACTTTGTAACGGCGGAGGACATTTTCCTCGCGCTCCTGCACCGCGCGCATGCCCGCGCCGAAGAGGCCGTTGCCGATGATGCCGAAGACGATCACCATCGCGACGACCTGCAGGATGACCGAGCCCTGTTGGGCCGAGAACATCTGCGCGAAGACGAAAAAAAACATGAGGGGAAAGAGGTAGTTGAAGAAGAGGACCGCGCGGTTCCGGCGGGCCAGCTTCAGGTCGATTTTGAGCAGGGCGATGAAAGCTTTCATTCGTTAGTCGCGCAGACGTTTGCCGGTCAGCTCGATGAAAACATCCTCGAGCGTCGGACGCGTCAGGTGGACGTCGTCGATCTCGATTCCGTGGCCATCGATCCATTTGATCAAATCGACGAGCGTCTTCGCGGGACGGCTGGAGTGAACGGAAATTTGACGCCGATCCTCGCTCACGATCGTGCGCAGAGCGTGCGGCCACTCCGGCAGTTCGCCCTCTCGCAATGCCTGGCCTAACGAGATCTCGACGCTCGATTGTGTCGCACTTTTTTCCTGCAATTCCTTCGGCGATCCGATCGCGATGATGACGCCGTTATCGACAATTGCGACTCGATCGCAGAGCCGCTCGGCCTCCTCGATGTAGTGCGTCGTCATAAGAATCGTGCGCTTTTCCGCGCGCAGCTCTTCGATCAGATCGCGAATCTCGAGGCGGACCTGCGGATCGAGCCCCGTCGTCGGCTCGTCGAGGAAAAGCATTTGCGGATCGTTGATCAGCGCCAAGGCGAGCGCGAGGCGCTGCTTTTGTCCGCCGGAGAGTGTAGCGTAACCGGCCTCACGTTTTTCCCAAAGCTGCAACCGCTGCAGCAGCCCATCGCCGTCAACCCGTCTCGAATAGAACGAAGCGAAAAGGTCCATCGCTTCGTGCACCTTCATTTTGTCCGGAAGATTGGTTGCTTGCAGACAAACGCCAATGCGATCCTTCAACGCTTGCTTTTGACGATCGGGATCGAAGCCGAGCACTTTCACGTCGCCGCCGCTGCGCGGACGCAGACCTTCGAGGATTTCCACGGTCGACGTTTTGCCGGCACCGTTCGGCCCCAGCAGACCGAAGACCTCGCCGGCATGCACCTCGAAATCGAGGCCCTTCACGGCTTCGAGCGTGCCGTAGGATTTGCGCAGACCGTGCGCCGAAATAACTGGATCACTCATGAAACTTGTTCCTAGAAAACCTCACCGAACCGGAGAGGTCGCGCAGAAAGTGACGAACGGTTTTGGATCGTGATGAATGGAGGATGCGAAAGTTGGAGCCATTCATTCCTTATCCGACGTCTCCCTTCTGGCGAGTTGCGGCAGCCTTATGACCAGAAAAATCAAAGCTACGCAACCACACAGCTCCGCGAAAAGCTCGCCATGGCGGACGTAAAACGTCAGTGCGCGCGAAGTCGGCACCTCCACCACGCCCGTGAGCACGCCTTCGGTAAACGTGCTCCCTTTCGAATCCGTCAACGCTTGCGTGACCCGGCCAAATTGATTCACAAAACAAGTGACGCCGGTGTTCGCCGCGCGGACGAGGGGACGGCGCGTCTCGACGCAGCGAAAGATGGCGTTGTTGAGATGCTGTTGGGAACCGGCGGAGCGGAGGAACCAGCCGTCGTTAGTGACGTTCGCGAGCAGGTTGGCGCCGCGAAGGACGAACTGCCGGGTGAGCTCGCCTAACGTATCCTCGAAACAAATGAGGGGCGCGACCAGGAGGCCGTTCGTTAGGCGAAAAACGACCGTGTCTTTGCCTCGGCTAAAATCGGATGGGACCTGATCGCCGACGACCTCGGCGACGAATGGGACTGCATTCCGACCCGGCACATATTCGCCGAACGGCACGAGGTGAAGCTTGTGATAGACCTGCGGTTTGCCGGCACGGGCGGGAATGAGCAGGGCCGCGTTGTAATCGCCTTTCTCGTCCTGGTCGAGCGAGCCGAGGAGCAGATCGGCGTTCATCGCCGCAGAGACGTTCATGACAAAGCGGTAGTTGCTCGCGTCCTCCAACACCGGCCCGGGCATCGCGCTTTCCGGCCAAATCACAAGGTCGGGCGGCGGCTTCGTCGCCAGCGCCAGGCGAGTGAGATGGGCGAACTTGTAGAAAGTCGCGCCCTGAAATTGGAGGGAAAATTTCTCCTCGCGGGGGACGTCCGATTGCACCGCCGCGACCCGGAGCGGTCTTGTCGGCGGACGTTCCTGCATCACCCGGATGCCGTAAGCGCAGATTCCGACGATTGCCACCAGCGTGAGGGTAAAATCGAAATGCGGCCGGCGCTGTTGCACTTTCGTCTCCGCGATGAAGCGCCGCACGGTCGCGATCGTGATCACGTTGGCGAAGACGACGACGAAGGAAAGCCCCGCGACGCCCGTAAACTGCGCGATCTGAATGAGGGGCAAGATTCCGTGCAGCGGCACGCCCATTCCATTCCATCCCCAGCCGGAGAACATCCAGCCGCGCACCCACTCCAGTCCGGTCCAACCGCAGGCGAGGAGGGAGGCGATCCCGAGATTGCGCGCCGAGCTGAGCCAGGGGGAGCGGGCCTTCTGGAGGAACTCGTTAGGCTGAGATCGAGCCGCCGGCCGGCGCGGTCGCACCAAACCGGCGAGCCAGCCCCAGAGCGCAAAATAAATCGCCATGTAAGGCGCGAGCAGAATCAGACCGAGCCAGGTGACGGTATACAGCCACGAAAACGCGGTCCAATAAAAGACCAGGCCCGCGACATAACCGAGGAGCAGGTCGCGTGCGCCCCGGCGTTTCCCCCCTTCGCCGGAAAACCAGATCGCTGCGAGCAAAGGCGTGAGCGCAAACCAGCAGAGCCAGATGCAATCGAAGGGCGCAAAACAGGCGGTGACGAGCAGCCCGCTGAGCACAGCCGCGAGCCACGGCCATAGCTTCAGGATTCTCACCGCGACGCGCTTCTCCTCACGATCCAATCAAACGCGTCGCTGCCGGCGGGTGGTTTTCGCCTGCCGCGTGCGCGAGGGATAAATGGCGTCGCGCAGCTCGCGCGCGAAGGAGGGATTGACCCGAAAAGACGACGCCTCGACCGCGTCCATCGTGCGAATGTTGACCCGGTTAGCGAGGACGTAACCGATCGTCATCAGCCCCTCGAGCGCATCGAGGAATTCGGCGCTCTCCATGTCTTCCATGTGCTCCGCGAGCTGTTTGCCCGAGGCCGGGCCGCTCAGCCCGATCGTTTTCAGGATGGTAATTTCGCCGCCGCTGAGAGTGATTTCGCTCACGAGCAAATTGTGAACGGGACCGGCGCGATGTCGAGTCGTTAGGCGAAATTTAAAAGCAAAGGTCTCATGGGACTCATATGTCCTACAGGGACCTATTCTTGGGCGACGCGGGCTTGGGCGTCGTCCTGCAGCCATTCCCAAAGTGCCTCCAGTTTTGCCGCTACCTCCAACTTCAGCGCCGCGAGGTGTTCCGATGAAAACTCCGCGCCGTCCGGCTGCCGTTGCGCGAACAAGTAATACTTAATCTTCGGCTCCGTCCCCGAGCCGCGAACGGCGATCCGGGTTTTATCCGCGAGCTCGAAGATAAGCATTTTTTCCTTGGGAATTTCGTCCCCCTCGACATCGCGAAAGGTTTCATTCTCGAAATTTTTTATCGTCGTCACTTCGCTCCCGAGGATTTCGTCAGGCGGATTTTTTCCATAGGTCGTGAGCAGCTTCTGGATCTCGGCGGCCCCTTCTGCGCCCTCAAAAACGAGCGCACCGTTTTTCTCCCTGTAATAGCCGAGCTCCGCGTAAACTCGATCGAGCAGACCGGCCGTCGTTAGGCCAAGGCTCCTGGCGTAGGCTGCCACCTCGCAAAACATCACCGCCGCGCCATTCGCATCCTTGTCACGAACGAAATCCGCCCCGCTGTAGCCGTAACTTTCCTCGCCGCCGAAGACATAATAGGAAGAGTGCGCGAGCCGCAGCCGGCGCGTCTCTTCCTCGGAAAGATCGCGATATTTTGCCGCCATCTCCTCCGGCAACGCGCGCTCATACTTGAGGAGCTTGGCGCCGATGTACTTGAAGCCGGTCAGCGTTTCCACGCAGCGCAGCCCAAACTTTTGCGCGATCGCTTTCAAGAGATCCGTCGTGACGAAGGTCTTAATGATCACGCCACGCGAAGCGTTTTCCGGCGTGAGGATATCAAGCTCAAACAACTTTTTCGCCCGGTAATAAGCAATAAGAGCTGCGATCTGATTGCCGCTCAAAAGCGTCATCGTGCCCTCCGCGTTTCGCACTGCCACGCCCATGCGATCGCAATCGGGATCCGTCGCGATAACGAGGTCCGCCCTCTCCTTTTGCGCCAGTGCGACGCCTAAGTGAAGCGCTTCGGCATTTTCCGGGTTGGGCGATTTCACCGTCGGAAAGCGGCCGTCGAAAGTGTCTTGTTCGAGAACGACGGAATACGCGACCCCGAGGCAATCGAGCGCGGGTTTGATCATCACGCTGCCTGTGCCATGCAATGGTGTGAAAACGATCCGCAAGTCACGCTGCGCGCGGATCAGCGCCGGATCGAGGACGAGGGTCTCGAGTCGCGCGAGGTAAGCCTGATCGACTTCACGATTGAGGGTCGTGACGCTTCCGCGCTTCTCGTTAGGCGCGGAGACATCGGCGGCGTTGACTTTCGCGATGATCCCGCTGGCGTGCGGCTCGACCACCTGTGCCCCGTCGCTGAAGTAAACTTTGTAGCCGTTGTCGTGCGGGGGATTATGGCTCGCGGTGATGACCACTCCCGCGCTCGCGCGCAAGTAGCGCACGGCAAAGGAAAGCTCCGGCGTCGAGCGCGGCCCCTCGAAGACGAAGACGTCGCAGCCGTTTTTTGAAGCAATCTCGGCCGTAAGCCTGGTGAACTCGCGCGAAAACAAACGGGGGTCGTGCGCGATGACCAGCCCAGGCTTTCCCTCGATCTTCTCGCGTGCATACCAGTCGTGCAGATAATCGACTAGACCTTTGGTCGCGCGGCTGATGCTCTCGAAGTTCATTGCGTTCGTCCCGACGCAGGGAAATTGGGGCCGACCGAGATCGTTAGGCGTACCGCGCTCGGCGCTCGTGACGATTTTCCCGATCGTGCGGCCACGGATTCCGCCCGTGCCGAACGCGAGCGTGCGGAAGAAGCGATCATTCAGTTCCGACCAGTTCTCGCCGGCGACCAATTCCGCGATCGCCTGCCTAACGACGGACGAGGGATTTGCCTCGAGCGTGCGACGAATGTTCGCGGCGCTCGCTTCCAGAAGCTGGCCTGCGGCAACCGCCTTCTCCATCGCTGCCATGTCCTCCGCCATGCTGCGAACCTTTCGAGCGGCGGCGCAGCTTTGCAAGCCGCAGTGGATCGATCAACGCGGGTTGCGCGATGAGGCACTCACACGGCGCGAGAGCGGGTCCCAGACCTGCGATTGAAAGGTGCTCCCGATCGATTTCTGCCAGCCCGGTTCGGCCATGCGTAACTCATAGTTGCCGTTGCGGTCGATGATCCGCACCGCGATCTCGTCGCCTTTTTGCAGGGTGAGCAGCCTCTCCACCCGTGGGCTCGAGAGCGGCCTCAAATCAAGTTGATGTCGGCCAGGACGCACGAAGAAAGTGATCATTTCGCCGGCGGCGACGCGCGCGACCCGATCGCCGTCGAGGTAAAAATCCACAGCCGGGCCGGAGCCGCCCACCTCGCGCATGATCGTGAGGGCGCAGTTCCTTTCCGGCGAGGGCTGCAGCAGCTCGGACTCAAATCGACGCGCGGCGGGAACTGAGTTGCCCGGGCCGGCCGGGTAGCTCGCGCATCCCAGGAGACCGCCCGCCAACGCGGCGGCGAGGAGAAGCTTTTTCATCGCATTTCCGAGGGGAACTTAGCCTAACGGAGGAAAGGGATCACGCAAACATCCGAGGCGAGCTCATTCGTTAGGCGGAGAGTGAAGCGGTTGTTCGGCGTTTCCCAAAGTCGTAACCGCACCAGGCGATGATTCAACCGGCGATCGAACTTCGGCCAGAGCGCGCGCACGATGTTTTCGCCGGTCGAAGGGCTCGTCCGGAACTCATCGGTCTCGAGATCGAGATGTTTGTCCTGCCATGGATGCAGCGCTTCTTCCACACCATTGAGCAGGTCGATAAAGTTGCCCAGTGTGCCACTGCGTTTGTCGTAGGTTCCGCCGATCGTCGCCTCGGTAAGATAACGATGACCGTGCCCGCGCGGGTTGTTACACTTGCCGTAGAGCGCGCGGTTTTCCTCGAGCGACAACTCGCCGGCATGCAGGCGATGAGCGGCGCTGAAGGGACGCCGCAGACCGAGGAAATATCTGTCGCCGGTCCAGTATTCCGCGAAAAAATCGTCGCGCTCGTGCAGCCGCACCCGATCGATCGGGAGGACGGCCACGACCCGTTCATGGAGATAGTGCGCCATGCTTTCCGTCGTCATCGGACGATTTGCTAGGCCCGGAACTTCCCGGTTCAGATTCTTGTGATCGAATTCGGCCCGCAGCGAATCGAGAATCGACAACAACTCCCTTTGCCTAACGAGCGCTTGGGAAAGATCCGGCGCCGATCGTCGAAAGGTGAAGCGAGCCCGGTAATGATGGCCGTGACCGTGAGGCGAAGCCGCGACGGCGAAGAGTTCGTTGTTCTCCTCCGCGCTCAGAAGCGGCGACATCGTCTGGCGGGCGGCGGAAAACTCCAACCAATAATTTCCTTCGACGACGCCGGCGCGATACCAGGTAGCGCTTCGTTCCGGTGTTTCGACCAGATGACAAGCGACCAGCTCCGCGCTGAGATCGCCGAAGAGCGGCGCAACTTCGAGGAAGAGCTGGCGCGCGACGTTTTCCGCCGTCGGCGGCAGCTCGCGGAAGGCGGGATGATCTTCGTTGAGAAACTTGTGATCGAATTGCGCCTGCAGCACCTTCTCCACCCGGCGTTTGATTTCGCTGATGTTGACGAGCATCCCGTTCGCTGGGTCGACTGCGCCGGTAAAAACGAAAAACGCAACGTAATTGCGACCGGTGCCGTAGCGCGCCGCCGTCTCCGCGCCGAAAGCCGCGCGGTTTTCTTCCTCGGACCAAGAGGGAACAAAGAGGCGCCGCGAAGCCGAAAACTCGAGGCGTTTGCTGACGGTCAGCAACTCCATCGCGCCGCTACTGGCTGAGAAGAGAAAGAAACTCGCTCCGGGTGCGTGCGTCTTCCTTGAAGACCCCGCGCAAACACGACGTCTTCATGACGGAATTCTGTTTCTCCACGCCGCGCATCATCATGCAGAGATGCTTCGCTTCGATTACGACGGCGACACCGGCCGGGTGGAGCGCATCCATGAGCGCCTCGGCGATCTGGGTGGTGAGCTGTTCCTGAATCTGCAACCGTCGCGCGAAGACATCGACAATCCGCGCGACTTTCGAGAGGCCGATGACTTTGCCATTGGGAATGTAAGCAACATGAGCGCGACCGATGAAGGGCAGCAAATGATGTTCACACATCGAATAGAGCTCGATGTCTTTGACCATGACGATCTCGCTCGCGTCCGAATGAAAGATGGCGTCGTTCACGACTTCCTCGACCGATTGGCGGTAGCCCTGGGTAAGAAACTCGAAGGAACGCGCGGCGCGGCCGGGGGTTTTGATCAAGCCCTCGCGGTCTCGATCTTCGCCGACCGCATCCAGCAATTCGCCAAAGATACGCTCCATTTCTTCGAGGCGGTCTTCCTGAAGTCGGTTTGGACGTCTCGTTAGGCGTTCGGAGGTATCGAAGTCGTTCGTCTGCACGGGGGAAGCTTAGTCGTCGCGGCGTTCGAGGACAAATCGATTGAGAGCCGCTTTCCTAGCCTAACATACAGAGGTGCTCCGGCTTTGCCCGCACGACGAAGAGAGCGCGGATTCCTTCGTCAAGTGTCACGAGCTGCTCTCGATTTTCGTGACCAAGGCCAGCGAACAGGCATCCACGAGCGCACGCGGGCAAGAATCCGCCCGGTTTGCAGAAGGTGGAGTCACGAAGGCTGGGTCGTCAGGCCAGAATTGGTGATCGCTCTTTGCGACAGACGTACCCTTTCTGGCAAGGCACGAGTCTACGGCTCGGCGGTAGTCTTTTCCTTGAGCGCGATTCCTTTAGGCGCTTGTAGCACGTCGCGTTCGATATCAAGCGTGGTTCTCATGCATCTGATGTTATCGCGTCAGATCGACGTCAAGAAAGGAACCTTCGCTCTTATTTGCCAATCGCTTCTGCCACTCCAACGTGATCGGAAATGTTCCAGTTACTCGCCCAAGATGGCTCGTCGAAAGCACGCCGCGGGCGGGTCACGACCGGCCATGGCGTGATCGAGACGCCGGCGTTCATGCCGGTGGGGACGCAGGGGACGGTGAAAGGAGTGAGCCCGCGCGAGCTGCACGAACTCGAGGCTCAGATCATTCTCGGAAACACCTACCATCTTTTCGTTAGGCCGGGGATGAAGGTGATGCGGCACTTCGGTGGGCTGCACAAGTTCATCAATTGGGACGGACCGATTCTGACTGACAGCGGTGGCTATCAGATTTTCTCACTCGCCAAAATCCGCAAGATCACCGAGGAAGGAGCCCATTTTCAGAATCATCTCGACGGCACGCCCACTTTCATCTCCCCGGAGATCGCGATGGAGATCCAAGGGGCGTTCGGCAGCGATATCGCGATGGTGCTCGACGAGTGCCCACCCTATCCCTGCGAGCATGATTACGCGGCGCGCAGCCTGGAGTTAACCGCGCGCTGGGCCGCCCGCTGCAAGCAATCTTTCAACTCTCAACCCTCAGCTCTCAATTCTTTCCTCTTCGGCATCGTGCAGGGCGGCACTTTTGAAGACCTGCGTCGGGCGAGCGCGGAAGCGACGGTCGCGATCGGCTTCGATGGTTATGCGATCGGCGGAGTGAGCGTGGGCGAGCCGGAGCCGGAGATGATACGAGCAGTGGAATGGAGTGAGGCGTTTTTGCCTAACGATAAGCCGCGCTACGCCATGGGACTGGGCACTCCGCCGCAACTGCTCGAGCTGATTGCCCGCGGCGTCGATCTGTTTGACTGCGTGCTCCCGACGCGCCTGGCGCGCAACGGCACCGCCTTCACCGCTGACGGCACGTTGAATCTCAAAAACGCGGAGTTCACTTTGCAAAATGGCGCGATCGAGGAGGGTTGCGCCTGCCCGGCTTGCCGAGAATTTTCTCGCGGTTACATCCGGCATCTGGTGAAGGCGGAGGAAATTCTCGGGCTGCGCTTGATTACGTTGCATAATCTCCACTTTTACCTCAGCCTAACGAGTCGAGCGCGCAGGGAAATCGAGACCGGCACCTTCGATCGCTTCCGCCGCGAATTCGTCGCCAGGTATCGCATTCGATCAGCGGAGGATTAACCGCCGGACGCGCCGCGGCGGGTCCGGTTTCTGTTTTCGCGTTTGGCTACTTGACGCCAGCGGCGAAAGCCTTGTCGAGTGCTGCGAGCGCGTTTTGCGGGCCGACATATTTGCCGGCCTCGTAGCTACTGGAGATCACCCGGTTTTGCTCGTCGAGCACCAACAGCGAAGGGATGGCGTCGCCGCCCGCTTGCTTCAACTTTTCGAAACCGCCGAGCTGATCGTAATCTATCGCGAGCCACGGCATTTTCGTGTCTCGGATGTAGGTTTCCCAGTTGAAGCGTGATTTGTCGTAACTCACGAAGATGAGTTCAAATTCCGGATGTTGCGGGGCCACGCGGTTGTAGTAATCAACCAACTCGGGAGTGAATTTGCGGCAAGGCGGACACCAATGTGCCGAGAAGTAAAAAGCGATCAGCGTTTTCGAAGCCAGAGCGCTCGCATCGGCCGGCTCGACGGCGCCGTCGCGGCAGCGAATCAGTTTGCCTGTGAAAGAGTCAATCAGCGGAGCGCCGAGCGAAGGGCGCGCGGCCGCCGCTGAGCCTGCGCCTTGTTCTTCCAAACTCTTGGTGGCGTCGCGAAAAATTCTCTCTGCTTCTTCGTCCTGCCGGGCGGAAGTTGCGACGCCCTTCTGCCGCGCCCTCTCCGCTTCCGCGGCGCCGACTCGGAATTGGCCCTTCTCGAGTGCGGTGAGTAACTGCGGGCTCGCCCCGAATTCGGCTAGCGACTTCGTCAGCGCGGGGTCGGGGACGTCGACGATGCGGCGTTGCGCGAGCTCGTGCAAAATCGTTGCGTTGGAATAACCGGCGCGCAGCATGAGGGAAACCTCCTTGCTCGAGAGCGGCCGCACCTCTGCGACCGCCGAAAGGGCCAATCCCACGCCTAACGAGAACGCGAGCCAACGCATCCCTCCTGCGCAGCAGAAGGCGAGCCAGCTCTCCCGCAACCTGCAGCCCACCTTCGAGCACGCGCCTTTCCGAAATCCGCTTTTCGTCCTCGATCCGATCGTCGAAGCTGCCGCCATCGACCAGATCCATGCCAGCGTAGAATTGCCCGTGATCCTGGCCGACCGAATAGACCTTGACCACATGCGGATGATTAATCGACGCCGTCCTCCGCGCCTCCTCGTGCAGCTTCGTGAAAAACCTCGCCTCGGCCACAGACTCACGGCGAAGCAGATTCAAGGCGACGAAACGATTCAGCCGCGTGGCGCGCGCTTTGAAGACCAAGCCCATCCCACCGGTCCCGAGCGGCTCGACCACTTCGGAGCATTCAAATGTCCATTGCACCCGCAGCTGAAAGCCGCAATCCGGACAGGTGATTTTGCCAAATGGATCGGCCCGCGCCGTCGCGACCATTCGTCCGCAATTCGGTCAAGGCTGCGCCGGCGCGCCGTTGATCGATGGCATCGTCCGGAAAGTAACTTCGCGCCTCGGCGCGGCAATCGCGCGGCGACATGATCGAGATCGAGGTCACGCGCGCGCACGAGGGCCTGCGGCTCGATCGCTTCCTCGCGCTCGCGCTCCCGCAATTCTCACGTGCGCGGCTGCAGGATTTGATTCGGAGCGGCGCGGTGACCTGGCAGGGCAAAAAGCCGCGGCCGCGGGAGACGGTGCATGCGGGCGATCTCGTTAGGCTAAACGAACCGCTGCTGGAACCGATTGACGCGCAGCCGGAGGAGATGCCGCTGCGATTGCTCTTCGAAGACGGCGATCTCCTCGTGGTCGATAAGCCTGCCGGCCTCGTCGTTCATCCCGGCGCGGGAAACCAGACGCACACGCTTGTGAACGCGCTCCTCCATCATTGCACAACCTTATCAGGTATCGGCGGCAAGCAGCGGCCGGGCATTGTCCATCGGCTCGATAAACAGACCAGCGGCGCCATGGTCGTGACCAAAAACGATGCCGCGCATCAGGAACTTTCCCGACAATTTGCCGAGCGCGAAATCGCCAAGATCTATCTCGCTTTGGTCGCCGGGACTCTTCGCCGGCCGCGCGGGACGATCGACGCTGCGATTGGGCGGCACCCGATTCATCGCAAGAAAATGGCGGTGAATCCGGAGCGCGGACGGACCGCACGAACCGATTACCGGGTCCTCGATTCAGGCGGCGGCGTCAGTCTTGTAGAGTGCATACTGCACAGTGGCCGCACGCATCAGATTCGCGTGCACATGCATCATCTCGGTCATCCGGTCTTGGGCGACAGCCTCTACGGGCGCAACCGGCAGGTAAGCGCGCCGCGGCAGATGTTACACGCATGGAAGCTCGGCTTCACCCATCCGCGGACGAGAGAGCGCCTGCTCTTCGAAGCGCCAGTGCCGGAAGATTTCCGCGCGCTGCAGGAGAGGATTCCGGGGAGGACGGGTTGTTAACCCGTCGCGCGCGGGTGAGTCTCACCCGCGGCCCTTTGCACGTGGTGCAAGCGCTAGCGGGACGATTCGTTAGGCAACACGCTCCGTGGGTTCGACGCAGACTGCACCGAACGACGGGATGACATCCCGTCCTCCTCCGGATACAGCAGCATCACGCTTCCGTGAATTCGTTAGCCGTGCGTTTCGCTACAAAGCTGAAGACCAGCGCGATGAGCGGCGGAATGAGAATAATCGCGCGCAACCACAGCTCCGAATGCCACGGCAGAAGAAATAGCCGTTCGTCCCAAAAAAGGTAGTAGGCGAAAAGCGTGACCGAGAGAACCTGCCACGCCACCACCCGGCGCCAGGCCGCGAAGGGCAGAATCCAGGTGCAATACCACGGGTGCAGCACCGGGCTGAAAATGAGCGCCGTCCCCATTGCCCAGAGCAGTCCGCGTTTCCATTGCCGAACGAACAAGAGCGAAACTACCAGTACCGCGATGAGAATGATGACGTTGTAGTGATAATTTTTCTGATGCGGGTTCGGCCAGAAAGTATCCTCGATGATCCACGAAAAGATGTCGTTCAGCCGGGTCACGTAGACGAAACGGCCTAACGAATCCCAGATCGGCACGCGCGGCACGCCGAATGGCAAACTGAGCAAGGCCGGGATCACGAGACTGATCGCCAGCGCCCAAGCCCGCCGGCCGAGCGCGAAGACGCAAACTGGCAGGAGCAACAGCGGGATCAGCTTAATCGAGATGGCGACGCCGATCGCGGTCGCCCCGAGGATCGCGTAGCGCCAACCGACCGCGGATTCGGTCGCGTGATTGCTGCGCCCGAAACACCAGATGCCGACGAGCATCGGCAGGATCATCAAGCTGTCGAAGTGTGCC
>DASXPA010000068.1:0-3522 GCA_036493915.1 Chthoniobacterales bacterium
GCTGATCTTCCGCTTGTGAACATCCAGGCCGATGTAATACATAGGTTGCATGGGGGAGCCTCCTTGGTGTTTCTGAATCAGCGTTCGCTGAGTTCAGCTTTTCTACACCAACCGCTCCTCCTTCGACCTATACATTCAAACCTACCGGGAGTTACCGCCTGGCCGGCTCAGAAGAAACGAAAATTAACGCTGAATAGCCGACCATTCTGGCTGCCGGTGACATTCCGAAAGGAACTAATCGAGGGAGAAAGGCAGCGTAACTTTCGCTTCTTACTCGTGACGCTTCCAGCGTCGGCACGAAACTCAGCTAGTCGTGGCGCAGTGCGACCATCGGATCAACTCGCGTGGCGCGGCGGGCGGGGATGTGGCATGCGACCAGAGCGACAACGGCCAAAAGCAGCCCAACAGAGGTAAACGTAATCGCATCGGTCTCACTGACGCCAAAGAGTTGCGCCTTAAGCAAGCGTGTGAATGCCAGAGCGAGCGCCGTGCCGAGGACAAGGCCGGCCAGTGTGAGCCTGAATCCCTGGGCAAGAACGAGACTGTAGATGTTTCCCCTCTCCGCGCCGAGCGCCACGCGGATGCCGATTTCCCGCGAGCGTTGGCGAGTTGTGTAAGCCACCACGCCATAGATGCCGACGGCGGCGAGCAGCATGGCAAGAAGACCGAACGAGCCGGCAAACGTAGCCGCGATGCGTCCAAAAAGCGTGCCGAGCTGCATGGTGACGGAAAGCGGATTCACGTTGAACAGCGGCAACTCCGGACTGAGCTGATGGAGGGTGTCTTCCACGGAAGAAGCGATGGCAAGCGGATCGCCAGTTGTACGGATGTGAACGGTGGTGTCATGTGTCGGGCTATAGGTCTGGTACATCGGCAAATAGATGACAGGCTCGGCCGGGTAGGTGAGCAAGCGGTATTTGGCGTTGCGTGCCACCCCAACAATGGTGAAGCGATCACCGCCGTCCGTCACCTGTTTGCCGATAGGGTCTTCACCCGGCCAATAGCGATCGACAAAGGCCTGGTTGATGACGGCAACGAGTTGCGAATCTGGCATATCCGCTTCGGTGAATTCACGGCCCGAAATCACGGACGTGCGCAGAGTGCGAAAGTAATCCGGCCCGACGATCGCTCGGCTGATCTCCATCGATTCGTGCGGTCGCGGCACGTAGCCCTCAAGCTGCAGATAGTCGGTGTGGATGCTGAAGCTCAGCGGTGAAAAATCAGCCAAGGTCACGGATTCGACCCCGGGAAGCGCCGACAGCCTTCCGAGCACCTGCCGGTTGAACGCCACACCCGTCGCGCGCGTGTAACCAGCCGGCGAGAGTTCATAAGAGGCAAGCAGCAGATGACTTGCTTCGAATCCCGGATCCGATTGCTGTGCTTTCTGAAGGCTGCGGGTGAAGAGTCCCGCGCAGACCAGGAGAACGAGCGAGAGTGAAATCTGCGCGACCACCAGGCCGATCAAGAGGCGACCCTTGTGCAAAGTAAGCGAGACACTGGTCGCGTCCTCCTTGAGAACAGATTGCACCGGCAGGCTCGAAGACCGCAGGGCCGGAACAATACCAAAGATGATCGCAGCGAGGATGGAAACCGCAATCGTTACAAAAAGTACGCGTTGATCGACGTGCGCGTCGTTTGTCAGCGGAAGAGAGCTGGGCGGAAAGAAAGCGACGAGGCTGCGCGAGGTCCACACTGCAATCGCAATGGCGGCAGTACCGCCGAGCAGACCAAGCAGCACGCTCTCGATCAAAAACTGGCGGATGATCTGTGTGGTTGAAGCGCCCATTCCCAGCCGGATGGCAATCTCGCGGCGGCGTCCGACCGACCGCACCAAAAGGAGACTGGCAACATTGGCGCAGGCCAGCAGGAGCAGGACCACGGCGAGCCCCAGCAACATCGGAAGAACTTTGTAGAGATATCCGTTGATGCCGAAGGGAGAACGCCAAAGCGGGTCGAGAGAAATCTCGTTCGGACTATCCCGGTGATCCTCCGGGAACCGCTCGGCGATTCCCCGCATGAGCAGGTTGAGTTCGGCCTGGGCCTGATTCTTCGTGACACCCGGGCGAAGCTTTCCGAGCACGTTCAGCCAGAAAATGCCGCGATAATCGGGACGGTTAAAACCCCAAACATCACGATCCATCGAGACAGGAATCCACAGTTCGGCGCGCAGCCCGGGCGCACAGCCCGTGAAATTCCGCGGAGCTACCCCAATAACGGAGTAGGGATGGCGATTGATCTGAATCGTCTTGCCAACGATTTGCGGATCGCCCGCGAAATGATTCTGCCAGACGGCGTAACCGATGACGATCACTGCAGCGCCGGCGCGCGGCGTTCCTTCTTCGGGAAGAAAAGTGCGGCCTAGAATCGCGTGGACGCCGAGAACATCAAAATAATTGGCGGTGGTCAGGGCGCCGTAGATGCGCTCGGGCTTTGCGGCGCCCGTGAGGGACATGTAGTCGTCGTGATAGCCGAGAAGCCCGGAAAAAGTTTGAGTGCGCTCGCTGAGGTCATGAAGATCGGGATAAGAAAATGGCGGGGTGGGATGATCGCTGCGATCGCCGCGCATGACGGTAACAAGGTCGCTCGTGTGAGCGACTCCGGGAATCGGGTTCAGCAGGGTAGCGCTCATCCAACTGAGCACGGTGGTATTGGCGGCAATGCTGAGCGCCAGAGTCAGGATGACGACGGCGGCAAAGCCGGGAGCTTTGCGCAGTGAGCGAACCGAGAAGCGAATGTCGCGCCAGAGATCTTCGACGAAGGACTCCCACGTAGCGGAGCGAACTTCTTCGCGCGCTATTTCGACGGTGCCCGACTCCAGCCGAACCGCGCGGAGCGCTTCTTCGCGGCTCAGACCGCGCTTCATTTTTTCCTGAGCGGCCATCTCGGCAAAGACGCCGATTTCCTCGGACAGCTCCTGTTCGACCTGTTGCTTTCGGAAAAGCGACCGGAGCCCACGCGCTATTTTTCGGATCGACGCCATTTGCGTTCCTTACGACGCCTCGAGGATTCTGGCGACGGCCGCTACTTGCCGGCTCCATTCGCGCGTTTCGTCGTTGAGTCTCTTTCGCCCTTTTTGAGTGAGCGAGTAATACTTCGCGCGGCGGTTGTTTTCGGTGGGTTGCCATTCGGCGTCGATCGAGGCGTCGCGTTCAAGGCGCTGAATGGCGAGAAAGAGCGAGCCGGCATTGGGTTTAAAAACGCCACTGCTGATCTGTTCGATGCGGACGGAGATGCCATAGCCGTGCATGGGTTCCAAGGCGAGCGTTTTGAGAATGAGCATGTCGAGCGTGCCCTGGATCAGATCGCTTGTCTTTTCCGGCATTCCGACGGTTCCTCCGCTTCCTCTTGGTCGACAGGAGGAGGATACGCCTCTCCTACTGGATGTCAAGAGGAGAAGACTCAACCTCGGCTGGTAGGAGATTCATGTTACAGGGGACTCAAGGCAGCCGGGCAGGCTTGGCAAAAACAAGCGACTCTCAGATGCATGGTTAACGCCTGCCAGCTCAAGCGGTCGACGCAACA
>DASXPA010000069.1:0-4106 GCA_036493915.1 Chthoniobacterales bacterium
TTCCAGAGATGGTGTCGTTAGGCCAAGCGCCGGATTCGGCTGCAGCTCGGCCCACCAGAGGGTGGCAAAGCCGGCAATGAAAAGCGCGAACATCGCCGCCCAGATCGCCCAGGCCTGGCGCCGATCGCCCGCCATCAGGCCAAACATGTAGACCAGTGCGGACCCGAGAAAGAAAATCACCGCGACCTCAATGAAGTTGCTCAACGGCGTCGGATTTTCGAAAGGATGCGTGCTGTTTTGTCCGAAGAACCCGCCACCATTGGTTCCCAGCTGCTTGATCGCGATCTGCGAGGCGACCGGCCCGAGGGGAATCTGCTGCGTCGCCCCTTCGAGGGTTGTGGCGCTCGCGTAGTGGGCAAAGCTTTGCGGGACACCCTGCTGAGCAAGCACGAGAGCAATGACGATCGACAGCGGCAGAAGCACGTAGAGCGTGGACCGCGTCAGATCACGCCAGAAATTTCCGATGCCGCTCGCCTGTTTGCGCACCAGCCCGCGCATGAGCGCGACCGCCACCGCGAGGCCGGTCGCCGCGCTCACGAAATTGTGCACCGCGAGCCCGACCATTTGGGTGAAGTCACTCATCGTGGCCTCCCCCGAGTAAGCCTGCCAGTTGGTATTGGTCATGAAGCTGATCGCGGTGTTGAAGGCGAGCGCGAATGGAACATTCGGAAGATGCTGCGGGTTCGCCGGCAACCACGCCTGCGTCATCTCCATCCCCAGGACCACGAGGCCGCCGAGGAGGTTGAACGCGAGCAGCGCGACGACGTATTCGCGCCACGACATCTCATGGTCGGGGTCGATAGCGCTCAAGCGATAGATCGCATGCTCGATTGGCCGCAGGAATTGCACCCGTCCCTCAAACACTCCGGCGAGGAATGTTCCCAGCGGCCGCGTGACGGCGAGAAGTAACCCGATAAAGAGGGCGAGCTCGATCCAATTGCGCTCCTGCATGAGGCGAGCATGCGAGCAGGCACGGCCACGGAGTAATTAAAGGCGGCTTCGGGATGATTAAAAAATCGTTAAGACCGGCGGACCGAGGCTGGCGGTTTCATCGCCGGGCAGGACTGCATCATCCAGATCGCCGGCAGGTTTGGCGCACCGTTCTGAAGCGTGCGCCCGCCGAAAGCGGCAACAAGATCGGTTCCATCTTAGTTCACAAGATTGTCACAATCGCGCCACACGAGCGTAACAGAGGCATTCCAGTCTCTCCACGTCGCACGAAGCGACGCCTAAACCCAAATGGAGAAATTGATGCTCACCAAACCCTATCTAATCATTGCCACCCTAACGACGATGGTCTTCGCGCCGCTTGCCGCCCGAGCCGACGATTCTGCGCTGCTCAATCTGCTCGTGCGAAAACATATTATTACAGAAAAGGAAGCCCACGAAGTCCGCAGCGAACTGAAGGCCGAGCAGGCAAAAGCGCCTCCGGTCACAGCGAGCACGAGCTCGAGCACGAAGTTAAAACTTTCCACTCCGATCACCGAGATCGAGCTCTACGGCGACGCCCGCGTCCGCTATGAAGTGCGCAACGGCGAGACCGCCGCCCCCGATCCGATCAACCCACCCGGCGACTCCTTTCAACGCAACCGCGCGCGCTATCGTTTGCGGATCGGGCTGAGAGGAACGTTGATGGACGATTGGTTCTTCGGAGTGCGCCTGGAGACGAGCACCAACCCGCGTTCGACCAATGTCACTTTCGGTGATGACACCGCCGCGGGGCCGGGACCGTTCGCGAAGAACAGCGATTCGATCGATGTCGGCCAGGCCTACTTTGGCTACCAAGGCTTCAAGGGCCTGAAACTCACCGCGGGCAAGATGCCGAATCCCTTCGTCACTTCTTCGATGGTCTGGGATGGCGACCTCAACCCGGAAGGTCTCGCCGAACAATACACTTATACGATCAAACTCGGGGGCGGCTCGCCTGCCGGCTCCCAAACGACCACCGACAAGGATGGCAAGACAGTCGTGGCTCAAACTGCGGCAGTCTCTGGCCCGACGCTGGACCTCTTCGCCAACTTCGGTCAATTCGTCTACGACGATACCAATCCGGACAACCCAGTAGGGCCGGCGCCGAGCGACGTTTCCCTGACCGACTCCTATCTCCTCGGCTGGCAAATTGGCGCCCGCTATAACTTTAAGAAGGGAACCTTCGTTCAAATCGCGCCGACCATTTATAACTATACCGGCACCGGCGATACCTTTAACCGCGCCTTCTCCGGGGACCCGACTTTCAGAGTGGTGGATCCGGTCACCGGCGCCGTCACCACGGTCACGCCGAACCAGACCGGGATCAATAACCTCCTTGTTCTGGAAGTGCCGGCGGAGTTCGATGGGAAGGTTGGCTCGCTCCCGTATAAAGTGTTCGGTGACTTCGCCTATAACTTCGATGGTGAGGATCGCGCGCGCGCAGCGGGTCATCCTGATAAGACTGACCAGAATCTGGCTTACCAGATCGGAGCCGGGATCGGCGGGACCAAGCATAAAGGTGACTGGAGCCTGACCGCCTTCTGGCAGCATGCCGAGCAGTATGCGCTCGATCCGAACCTGGTTGACTCCGATATCTTCGACAGCCGGGTAAACATGGAAGGCGCCTTTGTCCAATTGGGCTATGCCGTCACGGATGCGGTGACCGCGAACCTGACCTATGCGCACGGTTGGCAGATCGATCACGATCTCGGCACCGGCGGCGTCGGCGACCTCGGGATCAACCCGGTGGATAACTACAATCTATTTCAGGCCGATCTCAGCTTTAAGTTCTAAGATGGGTTAGGTTAGAAGGTCATGCCCGTCGGGAGAAATCCCGGCGGGTCTTTCCGGTGAATCGATATCGCACAGCCTGGATTTCCGATGTGCACCTCGGAACGCGAGGGAGCAACACCTGGGCTTTTCTCGATTTTCTGCGCGAGCACGAGTTCGAGACGCTCTACATCGTGGGCGATCTGATCGACATCTGGTCGCTGCGCCGCGGTATCTATTGGCCGCAGCAACACAACGACGTTATCCAAAAAATCCTGCGCAAAGCACGCAAAGGCGCCCGGGTAATCTACATCCCGGGAAACCACGACGAATTTCTCTGCAATCACCTCGGCGCCTATGGCGCGATCACGATTCAGAAACATGCGGTGCACCTCACGGCGGACGGCCGCAAAATTCTTGTCATCCACGGACACGAGCTCGACACCGTGGTGCAAAACATCAGGTGGCTCGCGCTCCTCGGAGACCTCGGCTACCAACTCTTGCTCGTGCTCAATCCAGTGGTCAATGCCGTCCGCAGAATCTTTGGCTTCGGTTACTGGTCTCTGAGTAAAGCGGTGAAACGCAGAGTGAAGGACGCAGTGAGTTTCATCGGTGCCTATGAGGAAGGAATCGTGCGCTATGCCGGGCGCTTCCATGTCCAGGGCGTGCTCTGCGGGCACATTCACACGCCGGCGATTCGGCAGATTGGCGAGGTCACTTATTACAATTGCGGCGACTGGGTGGAGAATTGCTCAGTCGTGGTCGAGCATCCCGACGGGCGGATGGAACTGCTCACAAATCTCCAACTCTCGCCGCCCGAGAACATCACGCGCTTCCCCGCGCACCTAAGCAACCACCCTCGCCCAACCCTGACCGCGTCCCATGACTGAAAAACAAATCCTCAATAAACAGAAAGAGAGCGTCGACGCATCACCCGCAAAGTCATTACTCTCGGACCTCGCGGAGTTGCGAGCTCTGCTGCGGGCGACCGGCCGGGCTTACCTCCAACGGTTGGAAGGAGACATCGATGAATTGGCGGTTTGGGCAAGGATGCGCGCGAGCGAAAAGAAGATGCCGAAACCTGGCATCCGCAATCTCGGTGACATGGTTACCCTCGTGCGCAAGCTCGACGTGAAACCGATCAAGGGTCGCCGCAAAGACCTGAAGAAGATCGACGCCACCATCGGCGACCTGCGCGAACTGGTCGCCAAGAGCTAGCGCACCGAAGGCCAGTCCTCGGCATAGCGCAGCAGCCGTCGGCCAAACGCGCCCGGCTTTTCCGCGAAGAAACGACGCCCAAGATCGATCGCGACTTGTTCGAGACCGTTCTCGCGCGTGCAGATTAGTCCGATCAGGACTTCCCTTTC
>DASXPA010000070.1:0-14035 GCA_036493915.1 Chthoniobacterales bacterium
GAGCGCGAGGCACGCGCTTCTCCGCGGCGTCGAGAAACTCTCGAAGGCCGTCAAAGCGACCCTCGGACCGAGCGGCCGCAACGTCATCCTCGACAAGAAATTCGGCAGCCCCACGATCACCAAGGACGGTGTGACTGTGGCGAAGGAGATCGAGCTTGAGGATCCTTACGAAAACATGGGCGCCCAACTCGTTCGCGAAGTCGCTTCCAAGACTTCCGACATTGCGGGTGATGGCACCACTACGGCGACCGTTCTCGCTGAGTCCATCTACAAAGAGGGTCTTCGCAATGTGACTGCGGGCGCGAATCCCACTTCGCTCCAGCGTGGCATTAACCAGGCGGTCGAAGCGATCGTCGCCGAGCTCCAGAAGATCTCGAAGAAAGTCAGTGATCGCACCGAGATCGCGCAAGTCGCGACGGTTTCGGCTAACTGGGATCGCACCATCGGCGAGATCATCGCCGACGCGATGGACAAAGTCGGCAAGGACGGCACCATCACCGTGGAAGAAGCCAAGTCGATCGAAACCAGCCTCGACGTGGTCGAAGGCATGCAGTTCGACAAGGGCTATCTTTCTCCTTACTTCGTGACCAACGCGGAATCGATGGAAGCCGTGCTCGAGAATCCTTACATCCTCATCCACGAGAAGAAAATCTCGAGCTTGAAGGACATGCTCCCGCTTCTTGAGAAGGTAGCGAAGGCGGGTCGCCCGCTCCTGATCATTGCGGAAGACGTGGAAGGCGAAGCGCTCGCGACTTTGGTCGTGAATAAACTCCGCGGCACCCTGCAGGTTGCGGCGGTGAAAGCCCCGGGCTTTGGCGATCGTCGCAAGGCGATGCTGGAAGACCTTGCGGTTCTCACCGGTGGTCAGTGCATTACTGAGGACCTTGGTATTAAGCTCGAAAACGTGAAGCTCGAAGACCTCGGCCGCACGAAGAGAGTTACGATCGACAAGGAGAACACCACGATCGTCGAAGGCGAAGGCAAGCAAAAAGACATCCAGGGCCGCGTCTCGCAAATCCGTCGTCAGATCGAAGAGACGACTTCGGATTACGATCGCGAGAAGCTCCAGGAACGCCTCGCCAAGTTGGCCGGCGGTGTCGCCGTCATCAATGTGGGCGCCGCGACGGAGACGGAGATGAAGGAAAAGAAAGCGCGCGTGGAAGACGCCTTGCATGCGACTCGCGCCGCGGTCGAAGAAGGCATCGTCCCTGGCGGCGGTGTCGCGCTGATCCGCGCTCAGAAAGCGCTCGACGGTCTCAAGCTCGAAGGCGACGAAGCCGTCGGCATGCAGATCATCAAGCGCGCGGTCGAAGAGCCGCTTCGCACCCTCGCCGATAACGCAGGCCAGGAAGGCGCGCTCATCGTGCAGGAAGTGAAGAGCCGCAAAGGCAACGAAGGTTACAACGTCGCCTCGGAGAAATACGAAGACCTGGTTAAGGCTGGCGTTGTCGATCCGACCAAGGTGACGCGAAGCGCGTTGCAAAACGCCGCTTCGATCTCCGGCCTCCTCCTCACCACCGAAGCAATCATCACCGAAGCTCCTGAGAAGGAGAAGGCGGGTGGTATGCCTCCGGGTGGAATGGGCGGAATGGGTGGCATGGGCGGCATGGATTACTAAGCCGACCGGTTACTCAATAGCTTAAGCAATCAACCGCAGCCGGGTTCCGAAAGGGGCCCGGCTGTTTTGCTTTCTGGGCCTGCGACACCCGTCATAGTCGTAGGCGACAGGAGATCTCTGTTGGGGAAAACGCAGACAGAGTTCAGCCTGTCGATCGACCCTCGGCCGTAGTTTTTACGCCTCGCCTCGCAAGGCACGGGATTTCCGGTTGCAAGCATTCGATTCAGCGGCAGCTTTTGGACCGTCACTCAACCCGTTCTTTTATGCGAATCTTATCCTGTCTTTCCGCTCTTTTGCTTACGGTTCTCTCGGTTTCGGCGCAGAAGTTGCCGGACACGACGCGGCTCCTGCGGTTCCCGACAACCAACGGCGACCAGATCGTTTTCTGCTACGCCGGTCAGGTTTACACTGTGGGAAAAGATGGCGGCACCGCGCGCCGCCTCACGAGCGGACCGGGTTACGCTTCGTTCCCGCATTTTTCACCGGACGGAAAGCAGCTCGCCTTCACCTCGCATTACGACGGCAACACCGAAGTCTACGTCATGCCGGGGGACGGTGGCGTGCCCAAACGGCTAACGACTACCGCCACGCTCAGCCGTGACGACATTTCTGATCGGATGGGACCGAACAACCTCGTCATGGGCTGGGAAAACACCAAGCCGCTGGTGATCTTTCGTTCCCGACGCACTTCCTTTAACTCTTTCATTGGCGATCTCGAGACGGTCGGGATGGATGCCGACCTTCCGAAGCAATTGCCAGTCCCGCGCGGCGGCTTCGTTTCTTTTTCGCCAGACGACTCGAAGATGGCTTACAACCGCGTCTTTCGGGAGTTTCGCACCTGGAAACATTACCGCGGCGGCATGGCGGACGACGTCTGGATCTATGATTTCAAGACTCAGCAGACCACGAACCTGACTAACAACCCCGGCCAGGATATCTGCCCGATGTGGGGACCGGATAACAAGATTTACTTCCTCTCAGATCGCGACAATCGGATGAATCTTTACTCGATCGACCTGGACGGGAAAAACACCAAGCAGATCACTCATTTTACTGATTTTGACATCAAGTTCCCAACCATCGGTCAGGGTTCGATCGTCTTCGAGAACGCCGGGTATATCTGGCGTTACGACATTGCCAGCGGCCAGTTTGCTCCAGTGTCGATCGACATTAAGGAAGACTTCGACTCCGGTCGCGCGACTTATCTCGATGCCTCAAAGCATCTCGAATCCCTCCACCTCGCGCCGGATGGCGAGCGCGCCATCGTTGTCGCCCGCGGCGATCTCTTTTCCGTTCCTGCGAAACACGGCACCGAGCGCGCCCTGAGTCCGACTTCCAACGCGCATGAACGCGACGCGGTCTGGTCGCCTGACGGCAAGTGGATCGCGTATAACTCTGACGCCAGCGGTGAGAACGAGCTTTACGTCCGCTCGCAGGATGGGAAAGGCCAGCCGCAGCAGATTACCAAGAGCGCGGATACGTATTACTACCAGCCGATCTGGTCGCCTGACAGCAAGAAGCTTCTCTGGAGCGATCGCTTGCAGCGGCTGCGCTATGTCGATGTAGCAAGTAAGGCCGTAACCGAAGTCACCCACGACAAGGATGGCGAGATCGAGTCCTACGATTGGTCGCCTGATAGCAACTGGATCGGCTGGGCGCAACCGGAAGAGAACAATCAGGGAAAGGTCTATCTCTATTCACTCGCCAACAAGAAGCCGATTGCGGTAACGGACAGCTGGTATTCCTCCGGACGGGTCGCTTTTAGCGACGACGGGAAGTATTTAATGTTCTCCTCGAGCCGCGACTTCAAACCGACGTTCAGCGAAGAGGAATTTGAAAACATCTACGTCGATATGCAGCGTGTTTACCTCGTGACGCTATCGAAAGAGACGGAATCGCCTCTCGCGCCGCAGAGTGACGAGGTCGGGAAAGCGAAAAAGAAAGAGAAGGATAAAGAGAAGAAAGGCGACAAGCAGGAAGAGAAGAAGCCGGTCACTGTGAAGGTGGATATCGACGGCATTCAGAACCGGATCGTCGGCCTGGATATCACACCGGCCAATTACGAAAATCTTCGTTTGGTGGACGGGCGCGTCTTCTATCTGCGCCGCACAGTTGGCGATAATAGCGGCGACGACAACGAAGAGGAAGGTCCCGGAAACGAAAAATGGCACCTCTGCTCTTACAGCCTCGAAGATCGCAAAGAGACCGTCCTCGGCGATGTCAACAGCTACGAAATCAGCTTCGACGGGAAGAAGATGCTGGTAAAGATGGATAAAGATTACGCGATCATCGATCTGCCGAAGGACAAGCTCGATACAAAGGATCATAAGCTCGCAATTAAGGATCTCGACGTGATCGCGGATCGCCATGCGGAGTGGAAGCAGATTTACTTCGAAGCGTGGCGGCAGATGCGGGACTTCTTTTATTCGCCGACCATGAATGGCGTCGATTGGAAAGCGATGCGGGATAAATACGCTGCGCTCGTCCCTTACGTAAACCATCGTAACGATCTCACCTATCTCATTGGCGAATTGATCGGTGAGCTGAATAACGGCCATAGCTATGTCGCCGGGGGCGAGCGTCCGCCCACGCCTCGGGTGAAGCTTGGCTTGCTCGGCGCCGAATTATCACGCGACCCAGGCTCTAAGGCGTATCGCATCGACCGCATCCTTCCCGGAGAAAACTGGGATGACGACACGCGCTCACCTCTCACCGAAATTGGGCTGAACGTAAAGCCGGGGGATTACATTCTCGCGGTCAACGGCACACCGGTTTCGAGCTTGCCGAATATCTATGACGCGCTCATCGGCACCGCGGGCAAACAAGTCATTCTGCGCGTCAACTCAAAAGCGAGCGATGCGGGCGCCCGCGATATCACCGTCGTCCCGACCGCTGATGAGTCACCGCTTTATTACCTCGCCTGGGTGCAGCACAACATCGATTACGTAAACAAGAAGACGAACGGTGAGGTTGGCTATGTGCACATCCCCGACATGGGTCAGCCGGGATTGAACGAATTCACGAAGCGCTACTTTCCGCAGATTCGCAAAAAGGCGCTGATCGTGGATGTGCGTGGGAATGGCGGCGGCTTTGTGTCGCCGCTCGTGATTGAGCGACTGCGGCGCGCGCTCGTGATGGTAGAGATGTTCCGCAATGGTGTCCCGGAACCGAACCCTCCGCAGACTTTCCTCGGCCCGATGTGCACTCTTATCGATGAGTTCTCCGCCTCGGACGGCGACATCTTTCCTTATCGCTTCAAGACCTTGAAGCTGGGCAAACTCATTGGCAAACGCACCTGGGGCGGTGTCATTGGAATTCGAAATCCGCTCCCGCTGATCGATGGGGGCCAGCTCTTCAAGCCTGAGTTCGCGCCGTACTCGAAAGAGGGCAAAGGCTGGATTATCGAAAGTCATGGAGTGGATCCTGACATCGTGGTAGATAACGATCCGGCGAAGGAATTCCACGGCGAGGATCAACAACTGGATCGCGGGATTCAGGAAATGCAGACCGAGATGAAGACGAAGAGCTACACTTTGCCGCCGATCCCGCCATTCCCGAACCGCAATCCCGCGGCGCAGCCTTCGCCGGGAGCTTAGCCGCAGAGGACGCTGAGGGCGCAGAGAGTTGTTAGTCGCTAACTTTCTCTGCGAACTCAGCGGCGTCCGCGCTCGCGAGGCGGTGTAATGGTTCACGTCCTCGATACGCTGCATCTCGCCCGACCTTCGATCATTGCTGTGACGGTCATCGAGACGGCAGGTGGATTGGCTTTGTTCGATACGGGACCTGAATCGACCTTCGAGAACGTTGCGGCAGGCTTGCGCGGGATAGGCGCAAAGACGAAGGATGTGCGGCATGTCTTTCTAAGTCACATTCATTTCGATCATGCGGGCGCCGCGTGGCGCTTCGCAGAGCTGGGCACAAACATCTATGTCCATCCACGGGGCGCGCCACATCTGCTCGATCCGACGAAGCTCGTTGACTCGGCCACGCGCATTTTCGGCGACGACATGAAAAGACTCTGGGGACGCTTTGCCCCGGTGCCGGAGCAGCGTCTCAAAGTTCTGAAGGATGGTGATCTCGTCAGAATTGGCTCGCTCGCAGTTCGCGCCATTGAGACGCCTGGACACGCTTCTCATCATCACATCTATCATTGGGATGATAATGTCTTTGGAGGTGACGTCGCCGGCGTGCGGATAGGTTCGGGGCCGCCCATTCCGCCCTTTGTTCCGCCGGAGCTGGATGTCGAAGCCTGGGTGGGGTCGCTAAGAAAAATTCGAAAGCTCGACGCGGCCCATCTCTATCTCCCGCACTTTGGGCTCGCGCCCGGGTCGGTCGATGAACACCTTGATCAAATGGAGGAGAGGGTGCACCGCTGGTCATCCTGGTTTCGGGAGCGGCTAGCTGCGGGTCAGGAAAGTAGTCAGCTGGCCGCCGACTTTACCGCGTATGAGCATTCTGACCTCCGCCGAGCTGGTGCGACGGAAAAAGAAGTGACCGATTACGAAGCTGCCGATCCAAGCTACATGGCAGTCAGCGCCGCTTCCCGCTATTGGCAGAAACGCGGCGGTTGGATTAGTCGCTAGCTAGGGGATCGAGTGACCGGTCCTGCTCTTCGTGAAGGACGCATCTGACGCGTTGATCGTTCCGTCGAGATTCAGGTCGGAGCGGAAGTTAATCGCGGAGGCGGTTTGTCCGGACCGGGATTTCACCTGACTCACGTCCGATCCATTCGTCACGCGGTCTCCGCTCGAATCCCCGACGAGGAAACCAAAGGGTACGTCGCCGTGCTGCTGACCATCCCCGTTGATGTTTTGCACGCGCAATGTCATCACTTGGACATCCGTGACTCCCGTTAGCTGGGCCGTCATGGAGTTACCACTAAACGAGATCGCCCCAACTGTCGCGGTACCACTGACGACCTGCACCTCTCCGGACGTGACCGGACCATCAAAGGTGAAGACAGCATTGTAAGTGCTGGAGCTTCGATCTTCCACCCCCGAACTGCCGGTCAGCGGCATCGGAATGTCGAACGTTCCGGCTGCGCCATGGGTGAGCCGGGAAGCAGCGCTCACCAAACTCAGTCCGACGCCGGCGGGAGCGACGCGCACGTAGTAGACATCTTCTTCTCCGTTAAAGGTCGCGGCGTAAGCGACGTCGCCGCCGGTGTTGTCGGAGACGATCGTCATGTAATCGCCCATTTTGTTCTGGTTGGGATATCCGAGAAAGGGATTGAAAGAATTACTTACAGCAACGTTAGGCGCCCACGTATTACCGCCATCGGTGCTGTAGGAATAGAAGAGTTGCGAATCGGTGTTATTGCCAGCATTGCGGGTGTCGAGCCAGACGGAATCAATCCGGCCGTTCGGCGCCACGGCAAGGGTACCCATCCAATGCCACTTGTTGTGATTTACCGGATCGTCATTTACCCGCACAGGTGCGCTAAAGGTTTGTCCGCCATCCGTGCTGCGCACGATCATCACGTCGCTCCCGTTGTTCGCGCCGGTGGGCTGCACGCTTGCTAACATATAGACGTTGTTGTTCGTGCTCGTGCCGGAACGATCCACTTTGAGGAAGATCTGACCGACTAACCCATCCGGGTTGATCGGCGCGCTGAAGTCTATGTCTCCACCCAGGTTCACTTGGATGCTCTGGTCGAAGGTCGGAGTCGCGCCGCTATCCTTGGCGTTAGTAGATCGGTCGCACCAAACTTCCCCGGTGTTCAGGTTCACGCCACCGATAAAGAGGTTGCCGTTTGTATCGACATCCTGAGTTCCCCAAGACGGCGAATGGGGAATGTTGATTGGGTTTAGCCAGGTGAAGCCGCCGTCGGTCGAGCGGGTAAATTGTCGTCCGCCATAGTTATTCCCGCCGGTGCTCCAGCTCTGGTATTGAAAGCCGTGGCCGATGCTGTTGGTGTTGTCGATCGTGAACCACTGCTTATCGCCACCCTTGGCTGGAGCAAGATTCGTCCAGGACATGCCGCCATCCAGCGAGCGCCACATGTCGTCGAAAAATGTCTCGAGAAGACTGAGATAGTAAAGATTGCCGATGTCATTGGAATCCAAGACCGGATCGCTCCGAAAGACGTTATTCTCGAGCACACCAGGGAAAGTCCAAGACGCGCCGGCGTTTGTCGTGTAACCCCAACCGCCTTGGCGAAAGTTGGACGCGACACTGTTAAACTGCCGCCAACCGATGGCCATCCGATTATGGTTTGTCGGGTCCACGGCGATAGAAGGTTCGTTCGCCGCGTCGCCAGTGATGTTTTGACCATTCGCGGACACATTAACCTGGATGCTCGTGAAAACGTCATGCTGCGAAATCATTCGCGGCGAAACCCCGGTGCGCCAGACATAGACCGGCGGATCGTCGTATTTCTCGAGTTCCTCATTCGGGAGCGGCTTATGGCGAGCCTGCGCCGAAACGAGGGGGAAAAATGCCAAGGCTAAAAAGGTGACGCGTAACCCACTCGAAGACCGCAAGCTCAATAGACGCATAAGGGCGCATTGTATGGGATTCGATCAGCTTCCGTCAACTCTTCCGACGGCGTGGGGTGCGCAGCCGAAGTTCGACGCTGACGAATCGCTCTCACAGGCTACAGTTTTGAGATCGCAGTCTGACAATAAAGTAATCATGGCAACTTTTACAGCCGCCGATTTTTTTCAGCTCGAGGATCTGCTCACGGCGGAAGAGCGCCACATTCGAGACAGCGTGCGGGACTGGGTGGAGAGGCGTTTTCTACCGGTCGTGGCGCGACATTACCGCGACGGCACTTTCCCGGTGGAATTCATCCCGGAGCTGGCCCAGCTGGGTGTGTTCGGGCCGAGCATCGAAGGCCGCGGTTGCGCCGGACTTGGGAGCACCGCCGCCGGCCTCATGATGCAGGAGCTGGAGCGGGGTGACAGCGGTCTGCGGACGTTTGCTTCGGTGCAAGGATCGCTCGCGATGATGGCGATAGACCTCTTCGGCTCAGAGGAACAAAAGGACCGCTGGCTGCCATCAATGGCAAAAGGCGAAAAGCTCGGTTGTTTTGCTCTGACTGAACCTGGCGCCGGTTCGAATCCTGCCGCGCTGACATCACGGGCGCTTAAGGCCTCCGACGGCTACCGTCTGAGCGGGACGAAGAAGTGGATCGGAAACGGAACGATCGCAGATGTCGCGATCGTTTGGGCGAAGATCGATGGCGAACCCAGCACCGACGGCGGAAACGCCGACGCAATTCGCGGCTTTTTGGTTGAGAAGGAAACGCCGGGATTTTCCGCCACACTTATCGAAGGGAAGCTCTCTCTCCGTGCCGCGCTTACCGCTGAGTTACAATTCAATGACTGCGACTTACCCGCTACTTCGTTGTTACCGAAGAGCTCCGGTTTGCGTTCACCACTTACTTGCCTCAACCATGCCCGCTACGGCATCGCCTGGGGCGCGATCGGCGCGGCGATGGCTTGTTACGATGAAGCCCGTCAATATGCAATGCAACGGGAACAGTTCGGCCGCCCTCTTGCCAGCTTTCAGCTCGTTCAGGCGAAGCTGGTCAGTATGTTGACCGAAATCACGAAGGCTCAGCTGCTGGCTCACCGGCTGGCGCAGCTCAAGGACGCGGGCGCGGCCAAACATTATCACATCTCCATGGCCAAAATGAACAACGTGGAGATCGCGCTTGAGATCGCTCGCTCCGCGCGCGACCTGCTCGGCGCTGTCGGCATTCTCGACGATCACCAATGCTTCCGACATATGTGTAACTTGGAAAGCGTGAAGACCTATGAAGGTACCCACGACATCCATCGGCTCATTCTCGGCCAGCATATCACGGGGCTATCGGCGTTCGGTTGCTGACGCTGACTCATTTCGTTCGCGCGCATCTTTCAGGCGCGCGAGAAAAGCTGTCGCTTGCAGTTGACCGCCCGATCGACAACTTAATTGCCTGATGCCGAAGTTGGCCGAAAGTCACTTCGACTTAATCGCCATTCGAAGGCATGCACATCACCGACATCATACGGAAGGATTCGCCCACGTTTTCCTTCGAGTTTTTTCCGCCGAAAACGCCGGAGGCGGCCGAAACTCTATTTCAAACGATTCGCGAGTTGGAAGCGTACATGCCGCACTTTGTTAGTGTCACTTACGGCGCGGGTGGCTCCACCCGGGATCTCACGCACGACCTCGTCGAGCGCATTAAGACCACCACGAAGCTCAACCCGATCCCGCATCTCACCTGCGTCTGTCACACCGAGACTGAGATCGATGCGATTTTGCGCCGCTACGCGCAATCGGAGATCAGTAACATTCTCGCGCTTGGCGGCGATCCGCCGCGTGATGTTCCTTACGATAAGTCGCGCGACTTCTTTCAACATGCGATCGATCTGGTGAAATTCATCCGCCGTTTCAATGACTCCGGCGCCCATGCGGATTCGCGCGGCTTCGGGATTGGCGTGGCCGGATTTCCCGAGGGTCATCCCGGGACGCCAAACCGGCTGGTCGAGATGGATCACCTGAAAGCAAAAGTCGATGCTGGCGCCGACTACATTGTAACGCAGGTCTTTTTCGATAACCGCGATTTCCTCGACTTCCGCGAACGTTGCGCGCTGGCCGACATTCACATTCCGATCATCGCCGGCATCATGCCCATCACTTCCATGAGCGGCTTCCGAAAGCTCGCCGACCTCGCCGCCGGCTCGCGTTTCCCCGCCAAGCTCCTGCGGGCGCTGCAGCGCTGTGAAAACGATCCTGCGAGGGTCCGGCGCGTCGGCGTGCATTTCGCCCTCGAGCAATGCCATGACTTGCTCGATAACGATGTCGCCGGGATTCATTTTTACACGCTTAATCGGTCCGACGCGACCCGCGTCATCTTCGATAGCCTCGGCATTCCCCGGCGGCAAAAGGTGCAAGCGAGCGCTCGCTAGAAAAGCGCAGAGCGCGATGACGATAAGAAAAACCCATCGCTGCGCCTGGGCGGAGAACGACCAATTGCTCCGCGTTTACCACGACGAAGAATGGGGCGTGCCGGTGCGAGATAGTCGCGCGCTTTGGGAAATGCTCATGCTCGAAGGATTCCAAGCCGGCCTTTCCTGGCTGACAATCCTGCGGCGGCGAGAAGCCTTTCGTAAGGCATTCAAGGGTTTCAAGCCGGAGGTGGTCGCAAGGTTTGGCGAAAAGGATGTCGCCCGGCTGTTGACTAATGAAGGCATCATCCGATCGCGCGCGAAGATCGAAGCGATGATTGGGAACGCGCGCGCTTATCTCAAGATGGCTGCGGCGGGTGAAGACTTTGCAACCTTTGTCTGGGAAATGGCCGGGGGCAGACCTATCCAAAACAATCCGAAGAAGCCCGGTGACGTTCCGGCAAAAACGCCGCTTTCCGAGCAGATCTCTGCCGATCTAAAAGCGCGCGGATTCAAGTTTGTTGGACCTGTGATTGTCTACGCCTGGATGCAAGCGGTCGGAATCGTCAATGATCATGTCCTCGACTGCTTTCGCTACGACAAAGTCTAGCGTGATAAGTTACGAGAAGACATGACGACCGAGATCGCAGAAAGCAAAGCTGAGAGCTGGGCGCGTGCGCTCTACGCCGGCGCCGTCGACAAAAAGGATGCGGCTGGTTTCGCAGCGGTTTTCGAGAAAAACGCAACCCTGTGCTTCGGGAATAACGAACCGCTTGTCGGTCGTTCGCAGATCGAGAGTGCGATCGCGCAGTTCTTTCAGGCGATGGTCTCGCTGCGGCATGAGTTTATCGCTATCTCTCGCGACGAAAACACGCTCTTTCTCGAAGCCGATGTGACTTACACCCGCCACGACGGGAAAGTGGTGACTGTTCCCGCGATGACTGTCTTTGTCCTGGCGAAGATCAGTGGTGACGTAGTCGCGAAGGCCTGCCGGCTTTACGTCGACCTGGCGCCGCTCTTCGCGCCGTCGGAGACTTAGCTCCCGTGCGCCGGGAGATGGATCGTGGCCAGCATGCAACGCGCGCTGCCGCCTGCCAGTTCGATCGTCGGCAGAGCGAGCGGTAAGAGACGCGCGAAGTGCTCGATTGTCGCGCGCTGGTCGCCGCGCAAAGCAGCCATGGCGCGCTCCGAGAGCACGAGTAACTTGCCATCTTCGTTATGCAACTCTAGGCCGTTGCCGGCAAAGTTATTGATCTGATCGCGATCGAGCGGGATGAGAGTCCGGCCGGTTAATTCCAGCCGGTTCTGCAGTGCCTGACGTTGACCGCGGTCTCGGATTAGATCCAGGCCTGCCAACGCGAAGTTAGTTCCCAGGCAAAGCATGACGTTGGTGTGGTAGATCGGACGGCCGTCATCACTTTGGCTCTCAAAAGTCATCGGCTCATAACCAAAATCGGCGCAAAACATTTCCAGCGGCTCCCGCTGAGCCCGCCGGGAAAGTGAGACATAGGCGACGCGATGGACGCGATCGAGCACGAGACTGCCGGTTCCTTCCAGGTAGAGCCCACGCTCTTCATAGGGCGAGTAGTCCACCACCTCACTGACTTGATAGAGTTCCTTAAGACGGTCGATCAAATCCAAACGTCGCTCCGCGCGGCGCAATGGAGAATACATCGGATAGAGCGCGACCCGGCCGTCCTGATGAGTCGAAAACCAGTTGTTAGGAAAAACCGCGTCGGGCTTATCAGGCGCTGGTGTATCAGAGAAGGAATGGACGGTGACTCCGGCAGCGCGCAGCGCATCGACGGCACGATCAAACTCAGTCTGGGCGCGGGCTGAGATATTATCTCCCACCTTCGCTTCCTGTTGGAAGGTGTTGTCCTGCGCAGTCTCTGGATTCGGGTAGAACCGCCTCGGCCGGATCATGACGACCGCGTTCGCGCTTTGCTTCGTCACGGTTCCTCGATTGCCTTGGCTGTTAGTCGATCCTGCCGAAAGGAATGAATGACAAAGCAAAAGACCGCGATGCAGATACAGGAGTCAGCAACGTTAAAGGCCGGCCAGGGATCTGCGAAAGGGACGTGCAGATTGAAAAGAAGAAAATCGATCACATAGCCATGGAGCAGACGGTCCGTCAGGTTGCCGAGAACGCCGGCGAGGAGCAGGCCGAGGGCGACGTGACGCCAGGGATCGGAGGGATCGCGCCGCCACAAAAGAAAGACGACGACGACCAGCGCGACCAGAGAAAGCACGATGAAGAAACCGTTGTTGTTCGCGAAAGAACCAAAGGCCGCGCCAGAGTTCGTCACATGGACGAGCCGGAAAAAATTGGGGATCAGGGGGACGCCCTGCCCGGAAGGGTCGATGAAACGAAGCACGAGAAACTTCGTGATCTGATCGAGCACATAAAGCGGAAGGGTGAGAAAGAAAATCGTTCTCATAACTGCGCGTCTACGACCGCCGCACAACGGTCGCAGAGATCGGGATGTGCCGCGATTTTGCCCACCGCCGGGCGATGACGCCAGCAGCGCGCGCACTTTTCGTTAGGCGTGCGCGCGACGATGGCAACTGTCTCGGCGCCGGGTTCCAGACGCAGGTCACTGAGGATAAAAAATTCCTCGAGTTCCTCCCGCGGGAAGGCGGTGGCAAAACGTTCGGGACAGCGCAACGTCACCATGGCCTCCAAGGCGTTGCCGATGAGTTTTTCCTGACGCGCTTTTTCGATCGCCTGACCGATGACGCCGCGAAACTTGAGCAGTTCTTCGAAGTCCTGCCTAACGAGACTATCTCGGGCGCTTTCTCGTGGTTCGGGAAATAGCTTTAAATGTACTGAGTCGTTCACGCCGAGATGGCTCCAGGCTTCTTCCGCAGTGAAAACAAGGATGGGCGCGAGCAGACGACAGAGAGCACCAAAGATTTCCCGCATCGCGGCCTGGGTCGCGCGACGGCGCGGCGAATCGGGCACGTCGCAATAGAGCCGGTCTTTCGTAAGATCGATGTAGAGGCTGCTCAGTTCGACCGCACAGAATTGATTGAGAGTGTGATAGACCTTGTGAAACTCGTAAACGGAGTAAGCGGCCCGGCATTCGTCGATCACGCTCTGCAGCCGATCGAGAATCCAACGATCGACGAGGGTGAATTCTTCTTTCCTGGTTTCCTGGTTTCCAAATTCAAAATCGTGCAGATTGCCTAACAAGATACGCAGTGTGTTGCGAATGCGTCGATAGGTGTCGCCGAGGCGAGTAAACATTTCCTCGGAAAAAGGAACGTCATCGGTGTAATTCACGCTGCTCACCCAGAGCCGCACGATATCGGCGCCGTGGCGGCCAACGAAATGCCCAGCGTCCATCGGCTTGTTGTAGGTGTTCGATTTGGAGATTTTCTTCCCATCCACGTCGACGACGAAGCCGTGGGTGACGCATGTCTTATAGGGCGCGCGGTCATGGAGCGCGATGCTGGTCATGAGCGAAGACTGGAACCAGCCGCGATGTTGATCGGTCGCTTCGAGATACATGTCAGCGGGATCGCGCAGCTCGGGATG
>DASXPA010000071.1:0-37557 GCA_036493915.1 Chthoniobacterales bacterium
TCCTGGCGGCAGTGGTCATTTTCCTTCTTACGCTGCTCTCGCCGATCAACGCCCTCGCCGATGGCTATCTCTTTAGCGCGCACATGCTCCAACATATTCTCCTTCTGCTCATTGTCCCGGCTCTCTTGCTCATCAGCCTGCCGCGCTCGCTTTCTCTGAACCGGCGGCCGCGCTTTCTTACTCATCCACTGGCTGGTTGGTTCGCCGGGGTCGGCGCAATGTGGTTCTGGCATTACCCCTCGCTTTGCAATGCGGCGGTCTCTTCGCGCCCAGTCTATGCGGTGCAAACCGTGTCGTTGATTATTCTCGGAACGCTCTTCTGGAGTCAGGTGATCGCGCCGCGTGAAGAAGAGCGGCTCTCACCACCGGGGGCGGTGTTTTATCTTTTCAGCGCCTGCGTTACGTGTAGCGGGCTTGGCATTATTCTTACCTTTTCGCCGATTACTGTCTGTCCCATCTACAGCATGCCCGCGGTCCACCCGCTCGCCATCTCGAGCATGATTCGCTCGACTTGGGCAATGACTCCGGAACGGGATCAACAGATTGGCGGTCTTCTCATGTGGGTGCCGATGTGTTTCATCTATCTCGGCGCCATCTTCGCGCAGATCGCGCGCTGGTTCGGAGAGCCGGCAACAATCGAAACGACTGTCTGAACTTTATGAACACTGATACCGAACACGTGCCGGAGGGATGGGAAGTGCTCCCGGACGAGAAGTTGCCTCGGCCGAATTATTTTCCCGCTGGCCTCGCCATGGGAACAGCCTTCTTTTTCTGGGGCTTTATTACTTCATGGGTCATTCTCGCGGTAGGAGCTGCTCTTTTTATCGCCTCACTGGCTGGTTGGATCACTGAAATTCGCCGTGAACGAAGAGAGAGATAACCCGGCTTCGACGGCGCCAATCCCTGAGTCATCGGAAGAGATGACGCGCCGGCGCTTTTTCGAGAAAGTCTCATTAGCTCTTGGCGGCCTTTGCGCGGCGATCGTGGGAGTGCCGCTGGTCGGCTTCGTCGTCGCGCCGCTTTTCCGTAAGGCGCCCGATGAATGGCTTCCGCTCGGCAAGGTTGAGGCATTTCAAATCGGTAAAACTGTTAATGTCACCATTACCGATCCGTCTTCCTTGCCGTGGGCGGGTGTGACATCGAAGAGCGCGGCCTGGCTTCGCCGGGTCAGCGAAGGAGAGTTCATCGCCTTCTCGGTTCATTGCACACACATGGGTTGTCCCGTGCGCTGGGAAGCAGGGTCGAAGTTATTCATGTGCCCCTGCCATGGCGGCGTCTTTTACTCTGATGGAACCGTCGCCTCGGGTCCGCCTCCAAAGCCGCTCGTCCGCCATCAGGTGAAGGTCGCAAACGGAGAGGTGCTTCTCAAAGCAGCGCCGATTCCCATCACGACCACCCTATGAAGCGGCTCGCCATCCGCACCTGGCAATGGCTCGATGACCGCCTCGGGATTGTCGAACTGATTGGTCCCGCGGCGAAGCATCTCGTCCCGCGCGACGCGCGCTGGTGGTACACCTTCGGCAGCGCCACGCTGGTGGCTTTCGTCGTGCAGGTAGTGACCGGGGTAGCTCTGAGTTTCTCCTATGTCTCCTCGGCATCGCAGGCTTATCAGGCGCTCCAGTTTATCAGCAATGACGCACCGTTCGGGAGTTTCCTCCGTGGGATGCATTACTTCGGCGCCTCCGCCATGGTCCTGATGGTCGGCGCGCATATGGCGCAGACTTTCCTCTTTGGTTCCTACAAATTCCCGCGAGAGATGAATTGGTCGAGCGGAGTGTTACTCCTCGGTTTCACTTTGATTATGGGCTTTACCGGACAGCTCCTGCGCTGGGACCAGACCGCTACCTGGTCCGTCGTGATCGCGGCTGAGCAGGCCGGACGCGTCCCCCTGATCGGTAACTGGCTGGCGCAATTTATTCTTGGCGGCACGACGATTGGCGGAGCGACTCTCAGTCGCTTCTACGCCATTCATGTCTTTATGGTGCCGGCGCTGCTCTTCATCTTTATCGCGCTCCATCTCTGGCTGGTTTTGCATCACGGAATCGCCGAGCCGCCGGTCGCGGGGAAGCCGGTGCACCCCGCGAGCTATCGTCAGGAATATCATGAGGAGCTGGAAAGGAGCGGTGTTCCTTTCTGGCCGGACGGGGCGTGGCGGGACTTTGTTGTCGGTACGGTTTTAATCGTAGCGATCGCGTTTTGCGCCCTCTATTTCGGGCCGCCGGTGCTGGGAAAGCCCCCTGACCCTAGTATCCTGCAGGCCGATCCACGGCCTGACTGGTATCTGCTCTGGTACTTCGCTGTCCTCGCCTTGATGCCACCACAATTGGAAGGCTACGTCATGATTCTCGGCCCGGCGCTGATCGGGATTTTATTACTCATCGTTCCGATGCTCAATAACCGCGGCGAACGCGCGCCCTCGCGCCGCCCCTGGGCGATCGCGGTTGTGCTTCTAAGTGTCATCATGATCGGTTCGCTCTGGATCGCCGGCGCCCGATCGCCCTGGTCGCCCAACTTCGACCCGCAGCCGCTGACTCCGGCGATCATCGGCGCGACGAGCGGACCGGTCTTTGAAGGGGCGCGCTTGTTTGAATCAAAGTCGTGCCTGAACTGTCATCTTGTCGACGGTCACGGCGGGCGGCGCGGTCCCGACCTGACCTACGTTGCGGATCGGCTTACGCACGATGACATCGTCATCCGGATCGTGAATGGCGGAGTCAACATGCCGGCCTTTGGCAAGTCGCTTAAGCCGGACGAGCTTGCCAAAATCACGGACTTTCTCGAATCGCGAAAGAAGCCGGTCACACCGGTAAACGCCGGCGAGAAGTGGAAGTAATCAGCGATTAGATTTTGCAGGTATTTCGCCGGCGCTCTTTATTTCCAGGAGATCCTGAATCCGCACTTCGGCCGGACCCCGGATTGGAAAGTGCATAAGATAAACGCGTACGCCTTCAAGGTCAGTTTGCCATCCCCAATCACAATGCCGGCTACCCCGAAAGGTGTTGAGCGCAATTTTGCCGATGAAACAAACGACCTTGGGTCGGTACCTTTTGATCGCCTTCAAGAGCCGTCGGATGCCGGGTTGTTCTTCGCCTTTCTTTAGGAACGTCACGTCAACCGTGGGACGGTCGACGAGGTTAAGAAAGTTCAAGCCGTAGATCGGCTGGAACTTTTGCTCGTAGATAGCTTTGAGAGATTTGTCGTTCTTTAAGTCGCTTTCTGCTTCCCGTAACAAGCCGGCACGGTTGAGCAGATACCAGAACATCTTGTTGTTCGAGAAGGGCACGCCCCGCCGAAAGGATCCGGGATGCGGATTGATGCCTACAAAGAGAATCCTGGCGCCCCTTGAGAGCTTGTAACGGATCACTTCTCGCCTTTTTTCCGTTTTCTTTTGGCATAATTGAACTCAGTTTGCTCGGGAGTCGGAGCCGGATAGGTGATCACTCCTCTTCGGACGCGTGCAAAAGAAGTGAGCTGGTGAAGCTGCCGACGCGTTGGCGTCATAATGTCTTCTACGCAGAGACCGCGGACGGTAAGTGCGTCTCCAATGAGTGAGCGATGGCAGCGCCACGGCACTGCCTCTGCGCACATGATTGCGACCCGTTCTTCCTTCGCGAGCTCGACTAGGCGATCCAAGTTTTCTGCAAACTGCGGCGTCTGCATGTAGTCCGCATAACCGCGAAAGGACACGTTACGCCAGCCGGCGTTTGGCGAATCCGCTTTGGCATGGCGCAAACCTCCGAGGCCCGGAAGGTGCACATACTTTAGTCCGGCTTTCCGCAAGGATATCGCGAGCGAGGTCGTGTTAAACTGCGGGTTATGGCGCGACTTCGGTATCGTGCGCACATCTGCGACCATTGTGACGCCGTGCGCTTGAAGTAGCTGAATGAATTCGCCGATCGGGCGCGTTGAATGACCCACGGTGAAGACAAGGCGCTTGTCGCATAGGTCGACTCCCGCACGGAAAGTAGCTGTCACCGTGGTGGGGATAGGACTGAGTTCGAGGAATGCGGATCGGCGGATTCCTCCGTCGCTTTCTCTTCGATCAACTTTGCGAAAGCAGGCGCGTCGAGGGTTTCTGTCTTCAGCAGTTCCTCAGCGACGCGATCAAGCTGGACGCGATGTTGCTGCAAAAGTGATTTGGCTTCGGCGTAGGCCTTTTCCAAAAGCTTCTTTACCTCTTCGTCAATTTCCCGAGCCGTTTGATCACTGCAGTCGCGCTGCAGGACTCCGTCCACCATTCCGCCAAGCATCGGGTTCTGCCGCTGCGCGCAATGGACAAGGCCGATCACGTCGCTCATCCCGTAGACCGCGACCATCTGGCGCGCGAGCGCGGTCGCGTGTCCGAGATCGTTCTCGGCCCCGGTGCTGATTTCTTGAAAGACAATTTCCTCCGCGGCACGCCCACCGAGCATGCCTTTGATTTTGTCGATCAAGGCGGTGCGGCTGATCAAGTAGCGATCCGCCGTGGGCAATTGCATGGTGTAGCCGAGCGCGGCACGCCCATGCGGAATAATGCTGATCTTGTGCACCGGATCGGCGTATTTGCTGTATTGCGCGACGACCGCGTGGCCGGTCTCGTGAAAGGCGACGCGGCGTTTTTCTTCATCACTCAGGCGGCGGCTTTTTCGCTCAGGCCCGGCGACCACTTTCTCGACCGCGTCCTCCAGATCTTTCTGCGTAATTTTTTCTTCGCTGCGCCGGGCAGCGAGCAACGCAGCTTCGTTTGTAACGTTGGCCAGATCCGCTCCGGAAAACCCGGGTGTTTGCGCGGCGAGTTTCCGCAAATCCACGCCGGCGGCGAGCGGCTTGCCGCGCACGTGCAGTTGCAAAACGGCGGAGCGACCATCGAGATCGGGAGCGTCCACCACGACCTGGCGATCGAAGCGCCCGGGCCGAAGGAGAGCGCGGTCGAGTACTTCCGGACGGTTCGTCGCCGCGAGGATGATGACGCCGACATTCGCCTCGAAGCCGTCCATGCCCACGAGCAGTTGATTCAAGGTCTGCTCGCGCTCGTCATTGACCGCGCCGACGTGAACGCCGCGCTGCCGACCGATTGCATCCAGCTCGTCGATGAAAACGATGCACGGCGCCTGAGCCTTGGCCTTTTCGAAAAGATCGCGCACCCGCGATGCGCCGACGCCGACAAACATCTCCACAAAATCACTGCCGCTGATGAGAAAAAACGGGACGTGCGCTTCGCCGGCGACCGCGCGTGCAAGGAGCGTTTTGCCGGTGCCGGGCGGACCGACAAGCAGAACACCTTTCGGAATGGTCGCGCCGAGTGCTTCATAGCGCGTCGGGTCCTTGAGAAATGAGACCACTTCCTGCAGCTCGAACTTCGCCTCATCGCAGCCGGCAACGTCGGCGAAGGTCACGCCTGTTTCCTTATCAGCGACGAGCTTCGCTTTGCTCGAGCCGAAGCTCATCAGTCCCTGACGCAGCCCGCCCAGACGGCGCGCCAGGAATTGCCAAATAAAAAACATCACGGCGATCGGAACGATCCATGACCACAGGAACTGCGAGAGAAAGCTCGGGTGCTCGCCGGAAAATTCCACCCCCGCCTTTTGCATCTCGGCCACCAAATTCGGGTCGTCCACTGGCACCGTCCTAAACAAAAAGCTCGCCGGCTTTGGCGGCGCTTTTCCTTTACCGGCAGACTGCGAGCCGGAGGTTTTGGCATTCTGCGGGTTCTTTTTCTCGTCCGCAGCCTTGACTGTGTTTGCGGTAGCAGCGGGAGCCGGAGAAGATTTCTCACCAGTCGTTTTTTTCGGTGCCGCAACGGGAGGATTACCGCGGATTTTGCCGGTGATTTCCGAATCCCCGATCGTGGCGTTGATGAGCCGGCCCTTGGCGAGCATCGTTTTGAACTCGCTGTAAGGAATCGTCCGCACGGTGAGCTGATGCGCCGCCTCCAGCCAGAACCACTGCAAGGCGACGATGATCAGGAAAAACCAGATGAATCTGGACCAGCTCGGAGGCAGGTGCTGGCCGGGCGGCAAATCAGGGTGAAGCGGAGGATCCGCTTTGCCCCGCTTTCCGCTCTCTTGGAATTGCGCGGCATCTTTCTTCACCGGCTCAGATCTTCTCTGTTTCTCCATCATCGCTGTAACGGAACCCGCGTTCGCGCAGTTCCTCCTCACGATGATATCGCTCGCGCGCGGCGAGAATGCCGGATCGACCGAGATAACCGACGACGTTTTTCTCGTTATCCCTATCGACAACCGGCAGGCGGCCGATGTCATGCCTGAGCATGCGCGCGACGGCGTCGCGAAGATTCTCGTCAGGATAAGCGAGCCGCAGATTTTTTGAGCCGGCATCGAGGACAGTCATCGTTTCGTCATGAGAACGATCGAACGCGCGCACGACATCACCTCGCGTGATGATGCCCGCCAGCTCACCCTTTTCGTTTGCGAGCAAGGTGCCCTGGTGCGTGCAAACCAACGGATCACCGCTCGCGATCCGGGCCGCGTATCTCGGCAAGGGCGTGCTCCCGGGGATGAGAGGCACGTCCGGTTCCATGACATCGCGCACACGCAGCATCTCGAGCACATCGACGCTGTATTCGCGCGCGATGTGCTGGCCGCGCCGGGCCAATTTTTCGGTGAGAATGGAGCGCTTCATGAGCAATACGGTGACGGCGAGACCGGCGACTGATCCGCAAAGCAACGCCGGCAGCGCGTTGATGTCGTGTGTGAGTTCGAGAAGAAAAAACATGCCGGTGAGCGGCGAGCGCATCGTTCCGCCCATGATTCCTGCCATCCCCACCATCGCCCACAGACCTACGTCGCCCGCCGGAGCGAACTGCCCAATCCCAGCGCCAAGCGCGCCACCGATGATGAGCAACGGCGCGAGCACGCCGCCGGAAGTCCCCGAGCCCAAAGCGATCGACCAGACGAGGGCTTTGCCGAACATTAACCCGAGCAAAGCCGCGCCAAGAATTTCGCCGCGCAGCATGCCGTGAATCAATTCATAACCGACACCGAGCACGCGAGGATCGATCCAGCCGCCGATGCCGACGAAGACCGCGCCGATCGCCGGCCACCACATCCAGTGAATCGGCACCTTCAAAAAAATGTCCTCGCACAAATAGACCAGCCAGGTCAGCAATCCGGATCCAAAGCCGACGACGATGCCGATCCCGCACGCTACCGCGATCTCGCTAATGGTGATCGGCCCGTGAGGGGTGATCGGAAAAATCGGGCCGTGGCCGATGAGCGGGATGCGCAAGAGCCAGGCGACCACCGACGCCACCGTCACCGGAATGAAACTGCGCGGGCGCCACTCAAAAAGCAGCAGCTCGACTCCGAGCAAAGTGGCCGCGATCGGCGAAGCAAAAACTGCCGACATGCCGCCGGCCGCGCCCGCTACGAGCAAGGTTTTGCGTTCCGCCGAGCTGAGGTGAAACAACTGCGCGAGAATCGAACCGAAAGCGCCGCCCGTCATGATGATCGGACCTTCCGCGCCGAACGGCCCACCGGTGCCAATCGAGATCGCGGATGAGATCGGCTTGAGGAGCGCCACCTTCGGCTGAATCAAACTGCCACCGAGCAGAATGGCCTCGAGGGCTTCAGGAATGCCGTGGCCGCGGATTTTGTCCGAGCCATAACGCGCCATCAACCCAATGATGAGCGCGCCTACCACCGGCGCGAGAATCACCCAGGGGCCAAGGGTATTGTGTTGAAGCGAACCGAGAACCGGAGAAAAGCGCTGGAAGAAAATGATGTTGGTAAGCTCAGCGATGAGCCAGAGCAAGGCTTTCGCGACCAGCGCGCTAATCACACCCACGGGCACGGCGAGCGCCACCAGCAAGAGCATGCGCCTGTCGGTGCGAAAGTCACCGAGTAAGGATTCCGAAGTTTTAACTCCTGACATGAATGGGTTGCTACGCTAATGAATTCGGCGAAAGCTGCCGCGAGATAGAGTTAACGGTCTCTTTTGCGCGCTCGAACAACCACCGCTGCAAGCACCGCGCCGCCCGCGAGCGCCGCGAGACTTGCCGCCCCCGCAAGCTTCCCCGGCGCAGGCGTGACATATCTTTTCTCCGGATAATTGCCGATCGCACCGCGCGTCCCCTCCTGCAGCGCCATCTGCAACACTTGCGCCACGTGGAGCGCCTGACGATCGGTCGTTTGCGAAATCTGCTCGCGGCAACTGAAACCGTCCGCCACGATTAGCGTGTCCTTCGCCGCTTTCCGCACCGCCGGGAGCAGGACTCTTTCGCCGCAAGCAATCGAAACGTCGTAATGTTCCTTCTCGAATCCGAACGCGCCCGCCATCCCGCAACAACCCGAATCGGGCAACTCGCAATCCAGTCCCATCTCGGCGAGCAGTTTCTTCTCGCAGTCGAGTTTCATGACCGCGGTATGATGACAATGGCCGTGCACGAGCGCTTGGCGTTGCAACTTCGGCACCTGGTATTCGGGTGCGTATTTCTCGAGGAACTCCGCGAGCGTGAATGTCTGCTTCTGCAGGCGGCGCGCATTTTCATCTTCGGGAAAAAATGCGCAGAGTTCGTCGCGGAAGACGGCCGTGCAACTCGGCTCCAGGCCCACGACCGGCGTGCCGGCCGCGATCTCTTTGCCTAACGAATCAAGGATTTGCCGCAGCCAGCGCCGCGCTGTTTCGAGCATTCCGTAATCGTAAAGCGGGCGGCCACAACAGAGATCCTGCTCTGGGATCACAACTTGAAACCCGGCGTCTTCCAAAACCTCGACCGCGGCTTTGGCAGTCGCAGGATGGAAGTAGTTATTAAACGTATCTGGCCAGAGCAGGACGCGCCGTCCCGACCGATTGTGTTGTGCGCGCCTCGCGAACCAGCTCTTAAACGACTCCGCGGCGAAAGCCGGCATGGTGCGCGCGGGCGCAACGCCAATCACCGCCTTCGTTAGGCTACTGATGATGGGGGCGCGATTGAGGAAGTTGACTAACGAGGGCGCGACCTGCGCGAGTCGCGCCCAAACATGGATCAAACCAAAAGCGTAGGCGTGCAGCGGGCGCAGCCGTCCTTGGTAGTAATGCGCGAGGAACTCCGCCTTGTAGGTCGCCATGTCCACATTCACCGGGCAATCGGACTTGCAGCCCTTGCAGGCGAGACAAAGATCGAGCGCGTCCTTCACGTGCTCGTCGCGCCAGCCATTCTTCCCGATCACCTGACCTTCGAGCATTTCGAAGAGCAGCCGCGCGCGCCCACGAGTACTGTCCTTTTCCTCGCGCGTGACCATGTAACTCGGACACATCGTGCCGCCACGTTCGCGCCGGCATTTCCCCACCCCGACGCAACGCAGAGCCGCGCGCGCGAAGCTCCCGCGATCGTCGGGAAACTTAAAAAACGTCTTCGGCTCTGCCGGGCGGTAACTGGCCCCGAGCCGCAATTCCCGCTCCGGGGGATTTGGCCTCACGATCTTGCCCGGATTCATTTTCCATTGCGGATCCCAGATCGATTTGAATTCGCGAAAAGCCTCGACCAATTCCTCGCCGAACATTTTCGGCAACAACGCCGCGCGCGCCTGGCCGTCACCATGCTCGCCCGAGATCGAGCCGCCGTAGCTCAGAACGAGATCGGCCGCGTCATCGAGAAAGCGCCGGAATTTTTCCCGCCCGGCGCTGCTCCCGAATTGAAACGGCAACCGGCCGTGGACCAATCCCTGACCGAAGTGGCCGTAAACCGAGGCGTCGTAATCATAGCGCGCGAAGAGCTTCTTCAGGTCGCGCAGGTAATCTCCGATCCGCTCCGGCGGGACTGCCGAATCCTCCCAACCGGGCCAGCGATCGGGCTCGTTAGGCGCAAAAGCGGTCGCGCCGAGCGCGCTCTCGCGCACTTCCCAAAGCTTCGCTTCCGTCTCCGGGTCATCGTAAAGTTTCATCGACGGCGCGCCGCCGTTTTCCGTTAGGGCGCTCATCAACTTGCGCGCGCGCTCGTCCGCTTCGGCCTTGTCTTCACCGCCAAACTCGACCATCAGCCACCCCTCGCCTTCGGGCAGAAGCTGGATCTCATCAGCGTGCACGTGGTGCTTCTTCATGAACGCGACCATCTCGCCATCGAACCCTTCGAGGCCGATCGGCTGGTGCTGCATGATTTCCGGACAATCGTCGCCCGCCGCAAAAACATCAGGGTAACCCAAAACGAGAAGCGATCGCGCCTTCACCTCTGGGATGAGCTGGAGCGTCGCTTCCAGAATCGTCACGCAGGTGCCTTCACTTCCGGCGAGGGCACGGGCGACATGGAAGCCATTTTCCGGGAGCAGATCGTCGAGATTGTAACCGGAAACACGGCGGGGAATTTTCGGATAACGTTCGCGAATGAGGGGCGCGTATTTGTCACGTAGCGCTTTCAGCTTCCGATAAATCTCCGCCCGCGGATCGTTTCCCCTAACGATCGCTTCCAGCTCCGCCTCGCTCGTTTTCCCGACCCGCATCCGCAGCCCGTCGTAGGTGAGAATCTCGAGGTTTTCTAGATTGTCGGATGTGCGCGCGCCGGTCCCAGCAAACTGCGCCATGACCGAATGCACGCCGCAGGAATTGTTGCCGATCATTCCACCGATCGTGCAGCGGTCATGGGTCGCCGGATCGGGGCCGAAGGTGAGCCCGTGCGCTTTCGTGTGGGCGCGCAGATCGTCGAGCACGATCCCAGGCCGCGCGGTCGCGAGCCGTTTCAGCGGATCGATCGCGATGAAATCGTTGAAGTATTTCGAGGTGTCGATGACGACCGCGACGTTACAGCATTGGCCCGCGAGACTGGTCCCGCAGCCGCGCGCCAAAATCGGCGCGGCAAAGCGTTTCGCGATCGCCGCCGTCTCGATGACGTCGTCCAGATTTCTCGGAATGACGACGCCGATCGGCACCTCGCGATAATTCGAACTGTCGGTCGCGTAGAGCGCGCGGCTCCCGGAGTCGAAGCGCACTTCGCCGCGAATCGAACGGCGCAATTCTGCCGCCAGCGCGCCCGCGTCGCCCGTGAACTGCGTCGTTGCGCTCTGGTTCCCGCCATTCGCGGTCGCCGTAGGTATTCTTTTAACACTCATCCGATTTCTGCCCGGCAAAGTCTAGGCGTGGCCGCGCCTCCTTCCCATCCCGCGAGTCATTCAGAAAATTTCGCAACCGTAGCTGAGAGGATTTCTGAAACACGCAGCGGCCCTGCGAACCCCCTCAATTTGCGTCTAGTAAGGCAACGGAAACAAGCTTGTGGCTTTAACAGACAAAGAGATTCAATCGCTGGAAGAACGCGCTAACGACATCCGGAAATCGATTATCGAGATGTTGCTGGACGCCGGCTCCGGTCACACTGCCGGCCCTCTCGGGATGGCGGATGTTTTTACCGCGCTTTATTTTCATATCCTGAAACAGGATCCAAAGAATCCGAGCTGGCCCAAGCGCGATCGACTGATTCTTTCCAACGGTCATATCTGCCCCGTCCTTTACGCGGCCATGGCTCACGCCGGGTTTTTCCCGATCAGCGAGTTGATGACCTTGCGGAAATTTGGCTCCCGGCTGCAAGGCCATCCGCACCGTGAGTTTTTGCCGATGTTGGAAACCAGTTCGGGGCCTCTCGGCTCCGGCCTCTCCCAGGCGGTCGGGATGGCTTTGGTCGACAGAATGGAGCGAGGCCGCAAGATTGATCGCTACTTCTATTGCCTGATGAGCGACGGCGAACTGGAGGAAGGCCAAAGCTGGGAAGCCGCCATGCTGGGTGGGAAGGAGAAACTCCGCAACCTCATCGCCATTCTCGACCGCAACAACATTCAGATCGACGGTTTTACAGACAACGTGATGCCGCTCGAGCCGTTGCGAGAAAAATGGGAAGCGTTCAACTGGCACGTCCAGGAAATCAACGGACACGACTTCACCGAGATCGTTGGAGCGGTCGAAACAGCCAAGGCTATTTTCGACAAACCTTCGATGATCATTGCCCACACCATCCCCGGTAAGGGCGTGAAAGAATTTGAGCGCGACTTTCACTGGCACGGCAAACCTCCGAACAAGGAGCAGGCAGAAATGGCGCTGGCCGAGCTACGGCTTCTTGGCGAAAAAATCAGGAGCGAGCATGAGTAGCTTGAACCCAAAGGTCTTCGACGAAGATGTCGAGCAAATCGCCATTCGAACCGGTTTCGGCGAAGGCTTCCTCCTCGCAGGCAAAGAAAATCCCAACGTCGTTGGTCTTTGCGCGGACCTGACCGACTCCACCAAGATGAGCCTTTTCAAAGAGTTATTTCCTGAGCGTTTCATAGAAGTAGGTGTGGCGGAGCAGAACTTGGCGAGCGTCGCCTCCGGGATGGCCGCGATGGGCAAGATTCCGTTCATCTCTTCCTATGCCATGTTCAGTCCTGGTCGTAACTGGGAACAGATCCGCACCACGATTTGCTACAACAACGTCAACGTGAAGATAGCCGGTAGTCACGCAGGCGTTTCCGTCGGTCCCGATGGCGGCACGCATCAGGCGCTGGAAGACATTGCGGTCACGCGCGTCCTGCCGCGCATGACTGTCATCTCCCCCTGTGACGCAATCGAAGCAAAGAAAGCGACCGTAGCTGCCGCGAAACTTGTAGGGCCGACTTACATTCGTCTTGCCCGCGAGAAAACTCCGGTTATCACCACGGAGGAAACCCCTTTCGAAATCGGCAAGGCGCGTATCTTTTACCAAGGTAAGAAGCAGGCGGAGGTGGGCATTATCGCTACGGGAGCACTTGTTCATAAGGCCCTCCTGGCTGCCAAACGGTTGGAAGCGGACGGCATCAGCGTCAAAGTTCTGAACCTGTCTACGATCAAACCCTTGGATAAGGAGACGGTTGTCTCACTGGCTCGAGAAACGCACGCGATTGTGACAGTGGAAGAACACCAGATAGCTGCAGGAATGGGTTCTGCGGTCGCGGAATGCCTCGCGCGAAATTATCCCATCCGCATGGCCTTCATCGGTGTGGACGATAAATTCGGGCAATCAGGAAAGCCGGAAGAGCTGATCGATTACTACGGAATGGGAACGGATTCCATCGTCGACGTGGTCAGGAAGTTGAGGCAGGGAAAGTAGCGTTCTGTTGACTCAACCATCTCAGGATCGCCCTGAGCATGCCGAAGGTAGTGAACAGCCAGGCCGCCCAGGCGACGAAGAGAATGCCGTGTGCAACCGGCTTTAAGAACGGAATAGCAGCCGACTGCGCGTAATCCCAGGTGCAAGCGGCATACATTCCGAGCGGAAAGACCATTGACCAATAGCCCGGCTCGTAGCGCACCGGGAAGCGCTCGACGAGCAAACGCCAGGGATTAACCAGAATCAAAAGCGGAATCCACCAACTGGCCGTGGCCCAGAAGAGGAGGTTGAACGCGGTCAGAAAGTGCGCGAGCGACGCGACGTGCGGGCTTGTCGTTGCGATCAGGCGCGCGCCCGCGAGCGTCGTGATCGCCATCGCGCCGCTGTTGATCCAGTAGTTCGGGCTGAGGGCCTCCTTGCGTTCCATCGGGTAAAAGAGCCAGCGCAGGAGGACGAGGCTGATAACCCAAAGATAGAACATCGCGCCGAGCATATAGAAGGCGAGGCAGACAAAGATCACTTGCTCGGGAAAGGCAAACTGATCCGCGATGTAAGTTCCGAGGACCGCGATCGATTGAGTTGAGACAGTGAGAAGAAACCAACTCCCATCGATCCCGCGATCCATGCTTGGCTTCGGATCGACCATGACGGCTGCGGCGAACCACGAATTGAGGAGAACGACCCAAAGACTGAGCGCAAAGAACCAAAAAGCCATCGCGACAGAGTCAGCCCCGAGCCGGAGATGAAACTCGCTGCCCACCAGGGCGGTCGCCGCGACGACCGTCAGGAAGCCGGCTCCGCGATCATGACTGGCGAGATCGGCGCGCACGCGTCGGGGATAGCGAAAGAGACGGAATAGTTGCAGGCCCCAGACTGCGATGTAAGCGGCGAGATTGACCGCAAAAAGAACGCGAGCGATCCGGGAGAAGCCGAGAAAACCGGAAGCGATCGAGACGATGCTGGTCGCCATAACGAGCGCGAAGTAGGCTGGCGAGAAGGTGGCGAGCGAACCGTGCGGGTTGGCAGGTCGATCAGTCATTGCGTGCGGGCATCGAACCAACCGTGGCTCGCCGGCAAAAATGGATGGGCGATTTTCCGCCCCCAGGCCTACCAAAATGGTTGCGCCGGAGAGGACCGCGCCACTCATCCCCGGCGTCCCAGCCTAACGAATCAGCACCGGCCGGTTTTGCTCCGACGTGGTTGCACTGAACAGACCCAGGAGGAAGACGATAATGCCCAGGATGATGTCGTTGGTGCGGGCCTGCCCCGCGTAGGCGAGGAAGAACGAGCCGATGATCAACCAAATTCCCCAAAGCGCATTCAGCCAGCTGAGCCAGACCGTTTGAAAGCTCGGGACGAGGGCGCGGATCAAGGCAAAGACGCCAATGACAATGCCAAGGACAATGTCGTTGATGCGCGCGGTGCTATTGTCATAGACGAGCACAAAGGGCGCGATGATCAGCCAAATCCCGGCGAGGACGTTGAGACCGCTAATCCAAACCGAAGTCGTCGGCGCCGTCCGGGTAGTTTTTGTTTGTGTATTCATTTTTCTCATTTCCTTTCCACAACGATTTCGTCGCTCCTGCCCTGCTTAGTCCCAGCCGATTCGCCCGCTCGATGATCGGAAAAACTCTCACGCCATGTTGCACGACTGTCTCGCCTCTGGGGCCAGCGGTATCTTGCCGAGGGGGCTTTTTGTCGCCCTGCTGAAACCTTTGCTTCATCGGGCGAGACGCTCGCCGGCGCTAGAGGCAAGCAGCCTGTGCTAGTGTCTAAGACTCCTGCGAGCTGACCCATTCGAAGGCAAACCGGACCAGCTCCGCGGCGCCACCCAGGTTCAGCTTCTCCTTCAGATGAGTGCGATGGCTGTCGATCGTCTTCTGGCTGAGGTGCAGACTCTCTGCGATATCTTTGGAGCTCAGCCCGCGGCCGAGCAAGGTCAGCACTTCCAGTTCGCGATCGCTCAACCGGCTGATGGGCGAAGTTTCGCCGGTCGGGCTGCCATGCAGATATTGATGCAACATGCTTTTTTGCAGACGCTCGCTAACGTAAATGTTTCCGGCGCGAACCGCGCGAATCCCTTCCATGATGCGATCGCGCGCCTCGCGTTTCATAACATAACCACTGGCCCCGGCCCGAAGAGCGCGCTCGGCAAAAGTCGCTTCGTCATGCATCGACAAAACGAGAATACGCAGGTCTGGCCGGAGTGCTTTGAGGTTCTTGATTAACTCGATGCCATTGGCTCCGCCTAACGAGATGTCGACAATCGCAAGATCAGGCTTGACCTGCGCCACCACGTCCAGCGCCTGCTCGGCACTCCCGGCCTCGCCGCAAACCATCATATCCACTTCGCCGCGCAGCAGTTGGGCCAGACCATCGCGGACGAGGGCGTGATCATCGACCAGAAGGATGCGAGATTTCCTTTTTATCTCAGTTTTCTTCATATGTGAATCTCGGACTCTGAAGGCGGAGGGAAAATGCATTCGATGGTCGTGCCGGAGCCGGGCGTGGAGCGGATCTTTAATGTCGCGCCGATCAAACGTGCCCTATGGCGCATGATGTTTAAGCCGCGGCCAGGGCCGGGAATCGCCTCCTCCGGAAATCCGCGGCCGTCGTCCCTAACGAGCAAAAGGTCCGGCTCGAGTCGGAGCGTCACCTTTCTTTTTCCGCTGTGTTTGATCGCGTTGGTCACCGCTTCCTGAGCAATCCGGTAGAGATGAGTTGCGATGTCATGATCGGGAACGTGGACCGGCTTGGCGCAGTGGAAGACGCAATCTGCCACCTTTGATTGACGCAGCCGCTCAGCCAGCTCCTGAAGCGCGCAGAACAATCCATCCGGACGCACTGGGACGGGCTGAACCCCGCGCGCAATATTATGCGCCTGGTTGATGGCGTTGTTCACCAGTTCGCCAATTTTCGAAGCCTTTCCAGTGTGCGTCGAGTACTCGCGTTCCAGATCACGCTGCAGGGCGAGGGTGTGAAAGAGGATGCCCGTTAAGGATTGGCCGAGCCCATCGTGCAGGTCGTGACTGAAGCGCCGGCGCTCATCCTCCCTGATTTCCAGAATCTGTTTCTCTAGTTTCTCGCGCGCCTGCATCTCCGCTTCGAGATCGGCGGTGCGCAGCCGGACTCGTTCCTCCAATTCGGCGCGGATCGTCTTGAGCTCGGCTTCGAGTTGTCGATGAGTCGAGATGTCAGTGAGAGCGCGAATGAAACCGAGCGATTCGCCGCTGTAGGCACGCAGCCCCACGCCTTCGGCGAGCACCCAGCGCACTGCGCCATCCCGACGGCAAATGCGATATTCCTCGAGAAATAATTCGTCAGCGTCGCGCAGTTGTCGCCAGTGTTCACAGACCGCGGCTCGATCGTCGGGATAGACGACGCGCTGCCAGCCGTCGCCGATCGCTTCGTCAATCGTTAGGCCAGTGATCGCGGTCCAGCGGTCGTTAACATAATTGCATCGTCCGCTCGCGTCGAAGCGCATGATGCCGACGGGTGCGATCCGGGCGAGCGCGATGAAGCTGGTCTCGCGCTCATGCAAAGCCGCTTCGGTGCGATGCAGGCGACGCTCCGTCCGCCGGATCTGCGCTCGGTCGAGTTGAGTCATGGCGCGGTCAGACACTCTCGGTCGTCCGTGAGACACAGGCGAGCACCCGCGGCCCGATTTCTTCCAACTTGATGTGATGATGGGCCAGCGCCTGGCCTGTTGCTGGATGTCTCAGCTCGTCGGGCATTGCTTCGTTGCGATGACTAATCGTGTGGCCGCCGGCTTCCCGAATCGCCTGCAATCCGTTCGCGCCATCCTCGCGAGCATGAAGCAGAAGGACGCCGAGGACGCGCTCGCGAAATGCGGCGGCGACGCTCGTGAAGAGAAGGTCGATGGAAGGCCGGTGCGGATATTCCAGTTCGTTATCCGAGAGATACACTTTGCCGTCGCGGATCAGCAAATGTCTCCCGTCAGCCGCGACGTAAATGCGGCGGGGTACGATGGCTTCGCCATTCATTGCGGGCGCGGCGCGCATCCGGCCCGGTGCGTTGAGAATGTCGGCGAGCAAAATCGGATTCTCCGGCGTCGCATGGAGCACAACAAAAACGGCGGCTTCCAGGTCCGGCGGAAAGTGAGTAACGAGATAGGCCAGGGCGGCGCCGCCGCCGATGGGCGCGCCAATCGCGATGATGTCGTGGCGAATGTGGGTCGCATTCATAAAGCGATTTGAAAATTGCGACCTTCCCAGCGATTCGCCTCCGGCCAGTGGAAGGCGAACTCAATCCTGTCCGCGCCTCCCAGTTGATCTCTCCCGAGATCGGCGACGTGCACGCCCAGCTTCGTGTCGCGGGTGCGAAGATCGTGCGCGGTCATCCAATTGTCGCTACTCCAATGCACGATCGCGGGTGCGAGCACTTCGAAGCGCAGATTCTTCTCTTTGCCTAACGAGTCTATCTGGTCGTTAAACCGCCAGCTCGCAAAAGCGGCGCGTTTCTTCTCCACCAGATAGCGTTCCGCCGTCACCGGCGGCATGTCGAAAATCCGGCCATCGCGAATCGAGCGCGCCAGCTTGATGTATTCGGCATGCGCCCAGACCAGCGGCATCCCCGAGCCGGAAGGATGGCCAAAATACAAACTGCGCTCTGGAATATCCGGCGCGTCCCAGATTTGCTCCGGGATCATTCCGCCGTCGCTCGTGAATGCGGTGATCGTCTTGAGAAGGCGAAGCGCTTCCTCGTGACGGCCGGCTGCGAGTTCGAAGTGCGCCCGCTCGCCCGTCAGGAGCGGCCAGGCGCGGCCAATCCCGGTGCCATCGAAGGGCGCACCATCTTCGTGTTCGCCGTAGCCATCGTGATTGTAGCGATGCCAGGCGGGACCAAATGGTGTCTCAACCTTGAGCAGCGCATCGATGACCCGCACGGTGTTACTGATCCTCGGATCGTCCGGCGCCCGCAAGCCGAAGCGCACCAGCGCAAGCGCATCGACAGAGATGATGCTCGACGCCGGCACGGAAGTCTGCTCCTTGACATTCTTGAGCTGGATTTCGCCCGTTACCGAGCCTCCTTTATTCGTTAGGGGCGCGATTCGCACGTAGTAACCTTCCACTTCGCACTTTTTCGCCAGCCTTGTGCCCGTTGCGTAAGTCCAGCGTTCAATGCTTTCATTCCAAGAGTCCGCCGTTTCCCTCAAATAGCCCGCCAACTCTGGCTCTGGGGAAAATTCTGCTGCTTCCAGTAACGCCGCGATTTGCACCGCGATTGTGTAAGGCGAATAGCCGCCGACTTCCTCCCATCGATCCTGCTCGGTCGAAGGTCCTTGCCTAACGACGTAACCGAGAGCCTTCTCCACCATCGGCCAAAGACGTTTCAGTTCGTCCTCGTCAATCAGTTTTTCCCGCAACGAGGTCGCTGTGAGCAGAATCGGAAAGGCGCATTCATCCATCTGGATCCCGCTCCAGTAAGGGACGCCACTGACCCACATGTTTTGCGGCCAGCAGCCTTCTTCCTTTTGCGTGACGGCGAGGTAACGCAACACCTGTCCCGCGCTCGGCCCCGCGCCCGCCGCGAGAAGGGCGCCGCTCACCTGCGCGAGATCGCGCACCCAGGCGAGGTGATAGCCACCACGGTCTTCGTCGCCTTTCGAAAATCCCCACGGAATCGAGAGACTCGCGACCGTGCCGCCCGGAAAATTCTTCGCCTGATGGGTGCGCAAGACCGCGGTGCTGATCCGATAGTAATCGAAGTCATTTTCCCCTTTCTTTTGCGGGGGCGGACGCAGGCAATCGTGCCATTTCCGCCAGCCGCTCACATAGTTATCGAGCGAGGAATCGAAGCCATCGAGCAGACTCCCGCGCACATGATGCGCCGCGCCGACCGGCGACGAGTCAAAGCCGAGCGCGAGGACGAACTCCCCGCCGCAGTTCTGCAGATCGATCTGCGCGGTCAAGGCGACGTTGCCATCCTTCGCCCGGCCATAACTCCAGGTCATGCGTTTGTGCTCGTGCAAATCCTGCCAGCCATCGGAGACACCGACGTAGCCGGCCGAAGACTTTAAAAACGGCGCCGAACAACCGAGCGCGAGCGCACATCCATTGCGCTGGGCGAGAAGAAAATCCTGACCCCAAAAGCGATCGAGCCAGGCGGAGTTATGCGCGCCGCCGTCCTCGAGATGCGGCGCGAGCAGGAGATAGAGGTAAAGTTCTCCATCCTGGAGCGGAGTGAATCGTGTCCGCATAAGGAGCACGTCGAGCCGCGGGTCAGTGACGATTTCCTTCTCGATCCGGTAACGACCTTCACGGCATTCATTCGTTAGGCGAAACGCCGGCACGCCCGGAGCGAGATATTCAGTGCGGTGTTTGGTGTGCCTTTTCTCTTCCGAGAAAAATTCCTTTCCATCCGTGACGATGAATTCCATGTCCCGGGTGCACGCGCGATCGACTTCCGGAGAGTAAATCTCATTCAGCACGCCATGACTGACCGTAAACCAGACCTGACTGGCCGGCGCGACCGCGGTCCCGACCCCGGATTTCGCGCTCGACGTCCAGCGCGGCTCGATGCCCGGTTGGCCCGGGGCGTCATCCTTGTTTCGTTGGAAGCTGGAACTCACGCCTCATCACTCTTCACCCACGCGCGAGAGATGAAATCAGAAATGGAAATGACCGCGTCTTAACAGAATTTCTTAAAAGGGCGTGAGCGAGCAAAGCGCCAAGACCTATCTGGCGCTGCAAGATCTTCTCATACGCCGCCACAAAGCCCACCCGATTGAAGGCGCGATGCCACCTTTTAGATTTGCGCGTCAACATGCAAAGCAAACCGCATCTTCACGCCGATGAGAAGCTCTCCATTTTGCGTGCGGGCGATCCCTATCGGGAGTGGCATTCTCTCGATGACAAGCGGGTCTGTTTTCTGTGTGGGAGAACCATTAGTGGTCGCCAGATAGAAGTCAGCTGCACCGGCCGCGGCCGCCATCGGCTGCACTGTCCCACCGAAGGATGCCAATCGTCTCCACACGAGTGGGTTTATCCGGGTAACCCATACACTTCCGAGAGAGCATGGCGCGATTGGCAGCGAGTCATCGATGATAATCTCAATCCATCCGAGCAGCTCACCGGCGTAAAGTGCGTTGGAGCGAAACCGACTGATGTAATGACCCCGCGCCAGTCGGTGCGAAAATCACAGAGTAGAGTCTGCGAAGTTTTGTGGCCGGACATTCATACTCGCAGCGCCTAAACGGTCAGCGAGCGCCACTGATTTCGACATTTCACCGGTCGTGGCAAATTCCGCGGGACAGATTCTCGACGGGCCGGGCATTTAAAGGCAGTGAGGCCTCCGCGCAGTTTAATCGTTAGGCCGCGACGCCCTGTGGGCGCGTCCCTCTGAGCGGCGCGAGAGTTGTCACCGTGGCAACTCTTGAGCGCGACTGATGCAAAGACTCGCGCTTTGCGGAGCGAAGGTATCTGTTTAGCGTCAATCGAGGTATTGGTCTTGTGTGTTCATCAGGCGCGTCAGAGGGTCATCCCGAGCCCGCGAAGACGGCGAGCCGTAACGCAGGCCGCGCAGCGGCCGAGGCCAGGCTTTCAAACCTCACGGCAAGTCTTCGGCATCCGCAAAAAACAGGGGCCCCGCAAGAACATCCCGAAGTCCCTCGGCGCGCTTGATCGAGCCAGCCCTCATCGCGTCGTGCCGATTCGTTTCACAAATATCGCACCTGTTACCTCAATAGGCTTCCAGGCCTTCACGGCGAATGATCGCCACCTTTGTCACGGCGGAAGCCGGGAGGCAGAGGAGGGTCGACGCTCGGGGACTTCGCCCCCGGGCGTGCGCCAGGCGCGTTGTTTGCGGAAGGGAAGGACAAAAGCTTACCGAAGGTAAGCTCGCCTTCATTGCGATAGGCGGCGACGCCGATCGAAATGATGGCGTCCTGCGGAATGTCGATCCGCAGCATGCAATGCAGCTGGTCCCACCAACGAAAGGCGGTGCCCCCAGTTCGAGTTCGTCTCTCGCTGCACGATCGAATGATGAATCCCATGCATCCGCGGCGTGACGAAGAAGAAATTGAGCACGCGCTCCAACCCGATCGGCAGTCTCTAGTTCGAGTGCTGAAATTGATTCGCCACGCTGAAAAGCACTTCGTAAATCGCGAGCGTCCAGATACTCAATCCCCACATTCCGACCACCGCGACGCGGAAAAAATCGAGAAGAACACCTCACCGAAATGAAACCGGCTGGCGGTGCTCACGTCCATGTCGAGATCGGTGTGATGCACATTGTGAAAGCGCCAGAAGAAGGGCGCCAGGTGCATGAGCATGTGCCACCAGTAATAGGCGTAATCGTAAAGCAGCACGCCGGCGATCACCGCGAGCGCTCCATGCAGACCAAGCCAGTGGAAGAGTCCGAATCCTTCCCTCGTCGTCCAGAGGGAGACAACAAACGGGATCGGTACCAGGAGCAAACGAGAAAGAAAAAGACCGGGCGCGGCGAGGATTGCATTCCGCAGGAGGCGCCGGAGCGCGGAAAAATGCTGCCGCCGCAGCGGCCACTTCCATTGAATGATCAGGAGCGCGCCAAATACGACGGCGAGGACGAAGCCGAGATTCTCGACCAGCGGATTGTGCACAGCTAATTTCACGATCTTTTCAGGCAGTTCATCCGATCAGATAGAACCCTTCTGATTGAACACAAAGTCTCGGATCGGCCTGACCGCGCGTCACCGCGGGATCATGTATTCGCCCTGCATCTCGATTTTCATCAAGCCCGAATAGACTCCCGGCTTCGCTGTTTTCTCGAGCGGAGCATTCGCACGCACGGGCATGCCCGGCATGTCCATTCGTAGTTCAGAGGAAACATTGCCCACATCCGCAGGAGACCCATTGCGCATGGCTCTAATCTCGACGGGAATTTGACTCACATGAAGAGCGGATTTCTTCCCCAGAATCTCGAACTGGTAATCTCCAACGGTCTGGATCACCTGCGAGAGATTGCCACCGCCGGCGCGCTGGGCGGGCCACAACCACCGCGCACCTGCCGCGAGAAGCACTGCGACCACCGCGGCAAGCCAGACGTACTTGCGCCGTAGCGAAGGCGCGGCCACCGGCCGCTCGACTTCCCGGCCGCGCCACAAAAAGTAGATTGTAGGAATGATCAGGAGTGTGAGGATCGTCGAGCTTAGCATCCCTCCCACCATCGGGGCGGCGATGCGCTTCATCGTGTCGGCTCCCGTCCCGTGCCCCCACATGATTGGGAGCAAGCCGGCGATGATCGCGCTTACTGTCATCATCTTCGGGCGGACGCGCTGCACGGCGCCTTCCATGACCGCTTGATAAAGATCGGCCGCTGTTGGACGGGAGTTGATCTGCTTCAAGTGCCGCCACGCCTCGTCGAGGTACACAATCATGACGACGCCAGTCTCGGCCGCGACTCCGGCGAGCGCGATGAAGCCGACCGCGACGGCCACGCTGTAGTTATAGCCTAACAAGTAAATCAGCCAAACTCCCCCAACGAGCGCGAACGGAATGCTCAGGATGACGATGAATGTCTCGACGACGTTTCCGAAATTCAGGTAAAGCAGGACGAAAATAAGGAGAAGCGTGATTGGGACGATCAGCTTCAGCTTCTCCTTCGCCTTGAGCAGATATTGATACTGTCCGCCCCATTCGATGTAGTAACCGGGCGGCAGCTTGATGTTCTCGGCGATTAGTTTCTTCGCATTCTCTACGTAGCTGCCGAGATCCACGCCGTAGGTATCGACAAAGACGAATCCGGCGAGCGATCCATTTTCATCGCGAATGCTGGGCGGACCGGTGGTTTTCCTAATATCCGCCAGTTGTTCGAGCGGAATCTGCGCACCAGACGGCGTGGCGACGAGCACACGCTTCAAGGCAGGAAGATCACTTCGAAAGTCGCGCGCGTAACGAACGTTGATCGGATAGCGTTCGCGGCCTTCCACGGTAGTCTCGACATTCTTCCCGCCAATCGCCGACTCAATCACGGTCTCTACATCAGCCACGGTGAGGCCGTAGCGCGCGATGGCGTCACGGTCCACTTTGAAATCGACGTAGTAGCCGCCGGTCACGCGCTCCGCAAAAGCTGAGGCAGTGTGCGGCGCCGTCTTGAGGAGATGCTCGATCTCGACTGCGATCTTCTCGATCTGTGCCAGGTCTTTTCCTAAAACTTTGATTCCAATCTGGCTGCGGATGCCAGTCGCCATCATCTCGATGCGCGTCTGGATCGGCATCCACCAGATCGCCGGCATGCCGGGAAAGGGCAGTTGCTTGGTGAGTTGCTCTTTGATCTTCTCGAAAGTCATCCCCACACGCCACCGACTCTCGGGTTTAAGCGTGATCACTGTCTCGACCATCGAAAGCGGCGCCGGGTCCGTCGCGCTTCGCGAGCGGCCGACCTTGCCAAAGACCGTCTGCACCTCGGGAAACTTCGCGATAATGGCATCCTGCTTTTGCAAAATGGCCTTCGCTTCACTGATGGCGACGCCCGGCGGCGCGGTCGGCATGTAAAGGAGTGAACCTTCGTTCAACGGCGGCATGAACTCGGAGCCGATCTTGGAGTATGGAATCCAAGTGACCAACAGAATGAGGACCGCGATGAAAAGGGAGAGCTTTCGGAAGCGCAGGACAAACTTCACGAAGGGTCGGTAGGCCCAGATGAGGAAGCGGTTGATCAGGTTGCGCCGCTCGCCGGGAATCTTCCCGCGAATGAACCAGGTCATGAGCAGCGGTACGAGAGTGATGGAAAGAAGCGCGGCGAAGAACATGGAAAACGTCTTCGTAAAAGCGAGCGGCTTGAAGAGCCGTCCGGACTGCGCTTGCAGAGCGAAGACCGGGACGAACGAAACCGTGATGATGAGGAGCGAGAAGAAGAGCGGCTTGCCGACCTGCTGTGCCGCTTTGATCATGATCTCGAGACGAGACATGCGCGCCGTTTCGCGTTCTACGTCGTCGAGCGCCACGTCTCCCTGCTGCTCGCGCTTTTCGCGAGTATGATGCCAGCGTTCCAACCACTTGTGGGCATTCTCAATCATAACGATTGCGGCATCGACCATCGCGCCGATGGCAATAGCGATTCCGCCTAACGACATGATGTTGGAGGAGACGCCGAGTGCTGTCATTGGGATGAAAGCGAGGAGAATTGCGATCGGCAGTGTGATGATCGCAACCAGCGCGCTGCGAATGTGAAAGAGGAAGAGAATGCAGATGAGACTAACGACGATGCATTCTTCGATCAGCTTGCTCCGCAGGGTGTCGATCGCCCGATGGATCAAATTTGAGCGATCGTAGCCGGTCACGATCTCGACTCCGGACGGAAGCGACGGCTTGATCGCTGCCAGCTTCTTCTTCACCGCGTCGATCGTCGTTAGGGCGTTCTCGCCGTAACGCATGACCACGATCCCGCCGACAGTTTCGCCTTGCCCGTTAAGATCGAGCGCGCCGCGCCGAATGTCGGGACCGCGATGAACCCGCGCGACATCGTTGATTGTGATAGGCACCCCATCCTTGCCCACGCCGGCCACGATCTTGCGAATGTCGTCGAGGTTCTTGATGTAACCCTGACCGCGGACCATGTATTCGTTCTCGCCGAATTCGATCACGCGCCCGCCCACGTCGTTATTCGAGTTATGGATCGCGGAGATGACTTTGCTCAGCGGTATGTTGTAACCGAGGAGCTTGTTCGGATCGATCTCGACCTGGTATTGGTTGACGTAACCGCCGATGCTCGCCACTTCCGCGACGCCGGGAGTGTTTTGCAGGTAATAACGAAGCGCCCAATCTTGAAACGAGCGCAAGTCGGCGAGACTGTTCTGCCCCGTCTTATCCACCAGCGCATACTCATAAACCCAGCCGACTCCGGTGGCATCCGGTCCCAACACCGGGTTCACACCTTGGGGCAGTTGGTTGCGGACCTGATTCATATATTCCAGCACGCGCGAACGCGCCCAATACATGTCGGTGCCGTCCTCGAAAATGACGCTAACGAACGAAAGGCCAAAGAAGGTCTGACCGCGCGCGTACTTAACCTTCGGCGCGGCGGCGAGGGCACTTACGATCGGGTAAGTGACCTGATCTTCGACCAAAGTGGGCGCGCGCCCCGGCCATTCGGTGAAGACGATTACCTGGACATCCGAAAGGTCTGGGATTGCATCCAGCTTCACATTCCGCAGAGCTACTACGCCTGCGAGGATGAGAAAGAGCGTTGCCACAACAACGAGGAATGCATTCCTCGCGCACCAACTGATAACTCGATTAATCATGCTAGTGGCCCATGTGCATCTTCATCGAACCGCCCGCTGCGGCCTTGAGCTGGCTCTCGCTGTCGAGGAGGAAATTACCGTTTACGACCACCTGATCGCCGGCAGCCAACCCTTTTCGAATGACAAAGTCGTCGCCGACCTTTGGTCCTAGCTCGATCTCCTTCGGGACGAACATTCCCTTCTCTTGCTGGACAAAAACATATTGGCGTTTCCCGGTGTCGAAGAGTGCAGAAGACGGAATGATTAACTTCTGCCCGAGATCAGACTTCAGCTCGACATTTGCGTACATGTCCGGCTTGAGCACACCTTCAGGATTGGCGAGCACGATGCGAATCTTGGCCGTGCGGGTCTGGCCTTGCAGATAGGGATAGATAAAATCGATCCTTCCCGTAAACGTTCGATCGGGATAAGCCGCTAGAGTTACCTGAGCCTGCTGGCCTACTTTCACCAATGGCAGCTCGTATTCGTATAACTCCGCCTCGACCCAGACGCGAGAGAGATCGGCGATTCGATAAAGCATCGATGTGGGTTGAATCATCTTGCCGGCGACGACTTCTTTTTGCAGGACGGTACCGGCGAAGGGCGCAACGATTTCCATGGTTGACTTCGCTGTGCCGGAAGTTTGCAGCGCGTTGATTTGCTCGTCGGTAATACCGAATAGCTCCAGACGTTTCCGCGCCGACTCGAGAACGGAATCGGCGCCGTTCGCCCGCGTAGCGCCGAACTCTCCACGCGCGCCTTTGGCACTGCGCGCATTGCGCCAGGCGAGCAGATAGTCCTGCTTCGCCGAGTAAAGGTCGGGACTATAAAGCTCCATCAACGGCTGACCGGCCTCGACGTGTGCGCCCGGTGTATCGACATAGAGCTTTTCTACCCAGCCTATGACCCGGCTGTTCAGATCGGCCACCTTGCTTTGGTCGTAGGTCACAACACCGACCGCGCGAACGGAACGGTCCACGTCGCTCATTTTAACCGCGACGGTGCGGATGTTGATCAGCTGCCGTTGTTGCTCGGTGAGATTGACCGCACCGCGCCCCGGAATCCCGACTGCGTTGACCTTGCGAACAGCCTGCAAAGTCATGCCGCAAATCGGACAATTCCCCGGCTTATCCGAGATAATGTTCGGATGCATCGAACATTGGTAAAGCTGTTTGCCGGTTGCTTCGGCGGCGCGCATGTCACCGCTTTGCGCGTCCTGTGCCATCGGCGCTTTTTCTTTTTTGCGGCAACCGGCGATAGCTACGGCCGTGAAAATACAGAAACCGGCGAGGAACAACTGACGAGGAGTTGCATTCATTTTGAGAACCTCTCTTCTTTGGTGATTTGAACCCGCTGCGCCGCGCGTAAGTCGAGTCCGATGGCGCGTTCCAACATCGCCAGCGACTTGGCGAGATCGGTTTCGCTGTTGATCAAGCCGAGACGGAAATTGAGAAGCGATCGCTCCGTATCGAGAAAGTCGATCAGGCTGGTTTTGGCCGCTTCATAGGCCGCACGCGAAGCGTCATAAGTCTGCTGTGCCTGGGGGAGAAGGTTTTGCCGGTAAAGCTCGACCTGTTCGCGTGCTGTGGTGAATTGGAACCACGCGTCGCGCACATCGGCTCCCACATTATTGGCCACATTCTGCTGCGCCTCGCGACTGGCGGCCAAGTTCTTGCGCGCTTCGCGCTCCTCGGCATTCAGCTTCCCGAACCAGATTGGTACATTGACGCTGATCGATCCCACGACCGCGTCATGTCCGTTGTCCGGCGGGTTCGAGAAAATGTTTGGATTTACCTGTGCGTAATCAGCTCCCACGGTGAAATCCGGCAGTCGATCTTTGCGCGCGAGCGCGAGCGAAGTTTCGTTCCGTTCGATCGCGACGTTCGCTTCCCGCAAATCCTGCCGGTACTGCGCGGCGAGCGCAGTCGCTCGTTCGAGAGTCAGTGGCAGATCGAAATCAAAATGCGCACTCGTCTCGATCGGTGTCTCCGCTGGAAGATTGCGTAACGCGTTCAATCGCGCCTGCGCGGCCTCGCGCAGCTGCAGCAACTCCAGCAACCGCTTTTCAATCTCGGCGGACGAGAGCTGCGCCTTGAGCACGTCCTGTTGTTGCACGGTGCCGGCTTCATATTTGGAACGAGCGGATTGGAAGGTTTGCTCATAAAGATCAACCTGTTCGCGCAAGACGCGCCGTGTCTCATCAACGCGATAGAGATCGTAATAAGCGAGCTTCGCGCGCATGATCAACTCGCGCGCGAGCGTCTGATATTGCCAGAATGACTGCAGCGCTTCCTGCCGCGCGCGTTTCGCGGCTAGCGAAAGCTTTCCGGGGAATGGAATCTTCTGCGAAAGCCCGACTCGCTGGTTCTGCGCGCCAACGCGTGTCTCGACGTTATCGAAAAAGTATCCGTAACTCAGCGTCGGGTCGGGCAAACTTCCCGCGATGTGAGGGCGTTCCTTCATCGCTTCCCACTTCAAGCGCGCCGACTTCAGCTGCGGATTGTCTGCCAATACCTGGCGGACAACTGCATCAACGCTGGCGGACGCCGCGCGACCTCGCGCTGCGACACCAGGCAGAACTAAGAAGAGACTAACGAGTAAAGAGAAAAGTGTTTTCATTGATCCAAACGAACGGTTGAAGAGCGAGGGTGCCGAGAAATGGGCACACGTCGGGCGTCAGCGTCGGTGGATCAGATGAGAAACGTGCAGAGAACCGCGAGCTGCGGTGGAGCATGGCTCGGCGTTTGCAACGCGAGCCGCTGAAAGGAGACGGAGGTCTGGAGAGTTTCCTGCGACAGAACCAACAACGCCGGTGCAACAATCGCGATTGGGACCGGATTCGGCGTCGTTGCAGCGGTCGATTGCGTCGGGTTTTGCCGCGGCAAAATGCACGACTTCATCTTCGCGCAGCACGCAGCACAGTCTGCTTTCTGCGCAGCCGGCATTCTCATCGCACACGCTCGCACCGGCGTCTGTGGCGCCAGGAGAAGCGCGAACACCAGCAACAGAGCGAGGGTAAATCGTCTCAGCACACTGGATTGGTAGCACAAAGAAGGCCGCCCGTCGATTCCGTCAATTAGGCCGCCTATTGGGGATTGTACAATCGAGGACGGATGTCCGGATGGTGAGGCCGGGTGGGCTTTGGGCATCCCCCCATCCCGCTACCGTTCGTTGCGCTTCGACGAAAGTCGCAGATGGCCACTTCTTCAATGAACTCGACCGAGCACCAAACCAACCGACAAGGTAGACACCGTGACTCCAACCATTCGGCAGCAAATATTGCTTCGCCAATTGGTTTTCTAGCGCTGTACTCACTTTCCGGTGCCAATCCCCCTTAATCTCGATGACTACAGTTAAGAGCGGCGCGCCTGACACGCGAGCACCGCGTCGAGCAGGTCATCCATCGTGTCGATGGTTACCGCTCGGAAATCTCGCGCCATTGCCAAGATTTCCTCGCTCGTGCGAGTCTTTGCAGTCCAGGCGCGACGCAGCGCATTTTTTATCGCTTCATGCCGCCGCCATTGCATCCATACCCGCTCTTCAGCGGGCACTTTGGTCGCAAGAAAACTGATTCCGGCACACGCTTCAGGCGTCGCGCGGGTGACGAGCGTGCCAATGAGGCCATCGCGCAATCCAGGCATTAAATTTCTGGAACTAACGTGACCGTGTTGGTCATGCCATTCGCTAAACTCACGCGCGGCGAAAAAGCTGCCAGACTCGGATACAAAGCGCGGTCAGTTGTGCGGTGGAGAGCGCGTTGTGAAAATCGAAATCGCGGTCGAGGTATTCCGCAGCAGCCTCGAGGAAAACTTTGCGCGCCATTGCCAACGCGCATTTTTCCAGAGCAGCCCACGCTAACTCCCAATGCTCGGGAACGAGAACAAACAAACCAACCGAGAGCAAAGTTCGGCCGCGGGCATTTAGCGGCCGAATGCCACCGCTGGTTTAGCGTTTCGTCGAAGATTGCGAGCGCCGCATGGCGATCGTGTTCCGCCAAAAAGGAGAAGATGCGGCGAATTGCGCGCGGCTTTATTCCACGGCTAAACAAAAACTCTTGTACGAGTCCGGCGAGGCGCGCGTCCCAACAACATAACAATCCAATGTCAGGAGATAACCATTACGAGAGTTGTCTTCCCGCAGCTTCAATGCGAGACGTGTCGCGCCAATCTCGGGGACAACCCGATAAACTGTACTAACGGCTGCGCGCTGCATCGCACTTCCGCGGTCATGATCATCAAACACGACGCGCGGCCAGTTCTTTTGGACTGCCTGGCGCAGTTCCGCATCCTCGGCGATCTCATCCCGAAGAAGAACAATTCCGAAATAGGCGACGATTTTCGTCCGTGATGGATGGCTGATCACCGAGGCGGCGGATAGCGCCCCGCTTCAGGATCAATTGCGGAGCGCGGATGGAAGCCAGCTCCTAACGGTTGCGGAAGTGAGCGTCGCACCGGATTCAGCGCAGGGGCAGTCCGCGATTGGATCAAACGGTCTTTGATAAAGGCTGTACGTGTGGGCAAAGAGTATCGAATCCAAGAGGGCGAACTCGAAAGGCTGATCGACGGAAAAGCGAATGGCGATGTTTCACTTTCGAAGAGAATCGGTCGGAAACGGAAGGCGGTAACGCTCTGAAAGAACTCCGTGGGAGCAAGATCAGACTGCTGCCGCGACCCAACGTAGAAAAGGGTCGCTCGCTCGTTTCTTCGCCGCCACCGGCCAGGCGACTTGAAACCAACGCAGACCTTCCTCAAAAGTTTTCGCCTCCAAATAATGGCGTTTGACCATGCCAACCGAATTGCCCATCTCCAGCGCCACTTGCGGAACGTTTTGGGTCAAAGCGGTTCGATAACTTCCAGACGCGTGGCGGAGCGCATTATACTTCCAATGAAAGTCAGGGCGAACCATTCGCGCCTTCGCGAGAATTTGTTCTATCTCTCGCTGCGGAACCTTATCCTCACAAACTGGACCGCGAGCATCGCGCCACGGAGAGAGCTTCTTCATCAGCGCTTCGCACATCGGAATGATCCGCCGCTCATTCACTTTCGTGACCTCCGGCGGCAGATTGATCAGTCTCTGATCCCAGCGCACACAGGACCAATCCATCCGCAAGACCTCGAAAGTGCGAACGCCCGCGAACGCGCTTATGAGCACCCACGGCAGCCAAACTTCGCGAGCGTTTTCAAGGATGAGTTGCAGTTCCTCGGGCGTAAACATCGCCACCGTCTTTCGCGCGACCTTCATCTTGGTCACATCCTCGGCCTCCGTCGTGCGTTCCTTGGGCAGGTAACGTTCGGAACGCGCAAAACGAAAAAGCGTCACAATCTGATCGCGCAGATTATTCCAACGGCGGGGACCGACCTCGCATCCATTCAGAAACTCTTTGATGTGCGGCGCCTGAACCTTCTCGATCTCGTCCGGGACTGCGGCAGCAAAGGATTTCAGATCATCTTCCAGACGATTGACGTACGGGTTCGAGAGCTGCTCCCGACGTTTGGCCGCGATCAGCTCCGCGATCACTTCCGCGGTTTTCTTGCCGCGATAGGGCGCCTTCGATCGCTCCCATTCCCGCACCGCCTGCAGCACGGTATATCCAAACGGTTCCGCAAGATCGCGGGCGAGATTGTAGGCCTGGCGATCGTCCAGCGTCATCGCTCCATTGACCTTTTTTCGGAGAGCGTCAGAGACCTCCCGCGCCAGCTCATCCGCCTCCTTCAATGTCGCGCGCGATCGCCGCTGCCGCTGACCGTCGGCATCATACCAAACCGTCATGTACCTGCCGGACGAGAGACGGTAGGTGGAGATGTCGTGTCCTTTAACTGCCGTGACGCGGAGGGGTTCTTTCATGTCCCGCTTTGTCACAGACTGTCACAAACGCACAAGAAATTCGTTGTTACGAATGAAACGATTTGGAGGCGAGGGGAGTTGAACCCCTGTCCTGATCGCTCTCCCCGCGAGCTTCTACATGTGTAGCCGGTGATGATTTTTAAGGGGCCGGAAATAGCATCGGCACACCGCCGTCCCCCGAGCATCCACGAAATCCTTCGTCGTTAGGCGCGGTCGCTCCGCCTGCCGACTAGCCTGCTGTCCATGTCCCGAGCCGTAGCAGGCGTCCAGCCCGGAACATCGCGGTCAATTAAGCCGCGAGAGCGAGATCTTGGTGATCTGCGTTTATTTGTTTTGGTCCGGATTTTAACGAGGCCAACGAACCATCCTCGACATGCCGCCTGCGCTTCAAACCATCAGTCGAAACCAGTACGCCCCCGTTTTCGAGAGGCTCAGAACCTACCAAATCAGCGGCGACTTTCAATCCCTCGTCCACTCGGGGTTCGAAAAGAATTGCTCGCCGGCGCAACTGTGCGAGACGAATGGCTCATGGCGGAGCTAAACGACTTCACGAGCTCCGTCGCACTTCTCATTTCGAGTTGCGATGCATTCTTCGATGCCTGGAAGCCGTTCGTCGCCTTCTTCGAGGAATTTTGGGACGATTGTCCGCTGGATGTTTTTCTGCTCACGAACCAACTCGCGGTCCATTCCGATCGGCTGCAGCCGCTCCCCGTCGGCGAGGATCGCGGCTGGTCGAGCAACCTGCTCGCCGCGCTGGAACGCCTGCCCCATTCTTACCTTCTGTATTTTCAGGAAGATTATTTTCTCACGGCCCGTGTCGCGCAGAACCAGCTCGCGAAAGACTTCGAGCAAGTGATCGCTTCCGGTGCTGACTCGTTGTGCTTCCGCGCGCGGACTGAACCCGATGAAGATTTCCGGCCGCTCAACGCCCGTTTTGGGATGGTTCCGCTCACCTCGGATGGTCGCACCCGCTGTCAGGTCACGCTCTGGAAACGGAGCGCCTTGCAATCGATCTTGCGCGAAGGGGAGAGCGCTTGGGATTTTGAAGCCCGCGGCAGCGCCCGCACACAGGCGATGCAAATTCTCTCCTACGCTCGGCGCGAGGATGCCCCGATCCTCTATCTCATGTCGGCGATCTCCCGCGGGCTTTGGATGCCAGAAGCCGTTACCCTCTGTCGTGAGCATGAGGTCGCGATCGACCCGCTTTTTCGTCCGCTCTTCAGCAATCGCCCCGCGCTGCGGCGACTGCGACGCGCTCTCGGCCGCATCCGGCTGCAACGCGCCTTGCGCAAAGCTACGCAGGAGGTCATCGACCTGTGACTTATGCTCGTTAGGCGAAACTTCAGCAGCCGCGCGGGCCAGCTTTCCGGCGGCGACGCCCTCCTCATCTCGATTCCAAACAGCGGTCGCACCTGGATTCGCACCTTTCTCGCCGCTTACTTCTGTCGGCGTTACCAGCATTCTTTCTCACTCGACCCCGATCAGTACCGCGACCCGCGCGTTCCGCGGGTTACTTACACGCACGATCTTTACGAGCACCACACGAAGAGCCGGTTGTGGGACCGCTTGCGCGGCAAATATCTCGCGCCACCGGCCGCGCTGCGAGGCGCGCGCATTCTCCTTCTCGCGCGCGATCCGCGCGATGCTTTCGTTTCGCATTACGTCGAGCTCACCCGTCGGACGCACGAGACGGCCGAAGAGTTGAAAAAGCGAAGCGTGAGCGAAATGCTGCGCGACCGGATTTTCGGGATTCGTCTCATGATTCAAACGATGAACAATTGGCTCGCTGAGTTCGGCGCTCGCGCCACTTTGTTGCGCTACGAAGATCTGCAGACGGAGCCAGGGAAGGAATTCCGCCGCCTCCTTGCCGCGGTCGGAGAAACCGAGCCAGACGAGAAAGTCTTCGCCGCCGCGCTGGAGTTCGCCCAATTTGGCAACATGAAAAAGATGGAAGCTTCCCGGCAATACGATCGCCAACTGCTCCAGCCGGGCGACGTTTCCGATCCGGAATCCTACAAAGTGCGGCGCGGCAAGGTGGGCGGGTTCGTGGAACATTTTACGCCGCAGGATCTCGATTACGCGCGACGGGCGATGCAAGCGCTCGACCGACGCTTCGGCTATCGTGCCTGACGATGTGCGGGATCGCCGGCTACGTCACCGCGCGCACGAACGCTGAACACGACGCGGCGCTGCGTGCGATGACAGACGCGCTTCGCCATCGCGGACCCGATGACGACGGTTTCTTTACCGCGCCCGGCATCGGGCTCGGGATGCGCAGGCTCAGCATTGTTGACCTGGAATGCGGTCAGCAACCGATCGCGAACGAAGACGACAGCGTGTACGTCATTTTCAATGGCGAAATCTACAACTACCTCGAGCTGCGCGCCGATCTCGAGCAGCGCGGGCATTGCCTAACGAGTAAAGGAGATACCGAAACGCTCGTCCACCTTTACGAAGAACATGGCGTGGAGATGCTGCGCCACCTCCGCGGCATGTTTGCCTTCGCCCTCTGGGATGCGCGCAAACAAATGCTATTCCTCGCGCGCGATCGGCTGGGGAAAAAGCCGCTCCACTACGCGATCGTCGGTGGCAGCCTCTACTTTTCCTCGGAGATGGCGCCGCTGCTCGACCAGAAACTCGCAGTCTGGGAGATGGATCCTGACGCCCTCGCGGCCTATCTCTTATTTGGTTACATCTCGGCGCCGCGCACGATCGTAAGGCAAATTCAAAAACTGCCCGCCGCCCATTACCTGACGTGGCGCGCTGGGAACCTCGAAGTGCAGCGCTATTGGTCGCTGAGCCAGGAGCCGAAACTCTCCTGTAGCTATCCGGAAGCCTGCGAGCAGGTTCGCGCGAAGCTGGATGAAAGCATTCGGCTGCGGCTGCGCAGCGATGTGCCGCTTGGTTTGCTCCTGAGCGGCGGACTTGACTCCAACGCGATCCTCGCCCGGCTGGTGCGCGGGCTGGGCGAAAGAGTGCAGGCGTTCACGGTTGGTTTTGTCGAGAAGGAATTCGATGAAACAGCGATCGCACGCGCTTCTGCGCGGCATTTCGGAATCGAGCATCACATCTTCGAGGCGGAGGCGGACCTGCTACAACTTCTGCCGGAAGCAGTGCGCCATTACGGCGAACCGAATGCCGATAAATCAATTTTGCCCACATTGCTGGTTTGCGAACTAACGCGCCGCTTCGTAAAAGTCGCGCTGAGCGGCGACGGCGGCGACGAAGCCTTTGCCGGCTATCAGAAACACCGGTTGCACGGCTGGCAGCAGCACTCCTCCAGGCTCTTCTCGCGCGCGCAACGCGAGCGCTGGACGCGAAGCGCGCTCTGCGGCCGGGGATCATTTGGCGGGAAGCCGGCCGGCAAGTTGTTGGGCAGCATTCTCGCGGAGATTCCAAGCCTTTTTTCCGGCGAATTTTTTTCCGGCCGTTTCTTTCCGCAGATCGCGAGCGAGACCTTGCTTCAGGAGAGCGCCGACTTTCGCAGAAGCTGGGTCGCCCAGTTCTGGAGTGGAACGCGCTCGCCGCTTGATCGCATTCTATACTGGGACAACACCGATCCGCTCCCGAACAGCCTCCTCACCAAACTCGACATCGCGAGCATGGCGCGCAGCCTCGAAGTGCGCTCGCCTTTTCTCGACCACGAACTGGCCGAACTTTGCGCGCGTTTGCCCAACGAATGGAAGGGGAACGCAAAAGCAGGCAAGCGCATCCTGCGCGACATGGTCGCCGCCGATCTTCCGCCGGAAATTTTGGGCGCGCGCAAACGCGGTTTTTCCCTGCCGCTCGCACAATGGTGGCGCAGCGAAGCGCGCCAGGAAATCCGAGCCGGCATTCTTCCACTGCATCCGGCGTTGCGACCGTTTCTCAAAGAAGACGCTGCCGCGCAGCTGCTCGAGGAACATCAAATCGGTCGCGCGAATCATGCACAGCGTCTCTGGAATCTTTGGGTTCTGAATGAATGGGCCCGAATGTTCTTAGCCTAGGTAGCGCAAGCTTCCCGCTTGTAGCCTGACGAAACGCGCAAGCTCGAAGCTCCGGCCTTTATCCATCCGTGCGCACTTCGCAGAGCTAATCATCCACCACGACCCCTACCCCGTGACAAAAAAGAAGGCCATCCCCAACACGACGTAAACCGCGAGCAAGAGGACGCCCTCGAACCAGGTCGTCTCTCCGTCTTCCGCGATGGCGTTGACGGCGAAGGAGACGGCCGCGATCGCTATCAGCTCGAGCGGGTTGTCGAAAACAAGATTCATCGGGTGCCCCATGAAATGCGAGACGAGGACGAGGACCGGCGCGACCAGCAATGCCACCTGAATGGTCGAGCCAACCGTGATGCTGATGACCAGGCCCATGTTGTCGCGCCGTGCGAAATAAATCGCGGCGACGTATTCGGCGGCGTTGCCAACGACCGCAAGAACGACGACGCCGAGGAAAAAAGTCGAGACGCCGAGCTGCGTCGCCGTTTGATTGAGGGCGCCGGAAACCAATTCCGCGTCCCAGGCGGTAAGTGCCGTTCCGGCGAGGAGCACGCCTACCGACTGCCAGACCGGCCAGGCGTTTTCGGCTGCGCGCGGGTCGGGTTTCTGGAAAGCGAAGACGTCGCGATGCGTGACTAACGTGTAGAGGAGGTTCGCGAGATAGACGACGATGAGGACGACCGCGACGCCGAGACTGAGTCGCTCATCGAGCCGGGTTACGTCCGCGGCGGCGAAGAGTCCGCGCTCGGTGTAATCGAAAAGCGCAGGCACGAGGAGCGCGATCATGACGAGAATAAGGAGGCTGGAGAGGAGCCCGCCGCGCTCGCGTTTAAAGCATTGCCGCTCGCGGCCCCAGCTCCCGACGATGATCGCGAGTCCGAGACCGAGGAGGCTATTGCCGATGATCGAGCCGGTGATCTGACCCTTGACCACCCCGGTCTCGCCGGTGGCGAGGACGAAAAGAGCGAGGATGAGTTCGGCGGTGTTGCCGAAGGTGACATTAAGTAAACCGCCGATCGCTCCGCCGGCGCGATGCGCCAGCTGTTCAGTGGCGCGTCGGATCCACTCCGCGAGCGGGACGATGGCGAGGACGGCGAGGGCGAAAGTCCAGAGCGGCCCGACGTGCAAAAGGTAATGGAGCCCGAGGGCGAGCGGGACGAGGAGGAGCAGCCAGGTGAAAATCATGTCGTCGTCAGGGTGAAAATTCCGTCAGCGCTGAACGTGGTGCGAGCGGTCGGGTGACGCGAAGCTTTTTTGAAGGCGCGCGCTTCGTTATTGGAATGGCTCGACAAAATCTGTCGCGGTTTTTATTCTTCCGGCTCTTTCGTTTCCCCCTTCATGCCTCGCTTTAATTACGTAGCGCTCGACACCCGCGGACAGGAATCGACCGGCTTACTCGAAGCGGTATCGACCAACGACGCTATCGGCCAGCTACGTCAGGCCGGCTATTTTCCGACCAGCGTTTACGAAGAAGGTCAGCGAACCGGCGCCGTGAAAAAGGGACGCCGCGGCCCCAAACGCGCCGCGACGACGCAGGGAAAAGGCATCGTCATTTACGAACGCAAGACCGTGAAGACGAAAACGCTGATGGTTTTTACGCGCCAGCTAGCGACCCTGATCGACGCCGGTCTGCCTCTTCTTCGCGGCCTCAACGTCCTCGCGAAACAGGAACACGACGCGGTTCTTCGGAACACGATCAACCAGCTCGCAGAATCGGTCCAAGGCGGCAGCACCTTTTCTGAAGGGCTCGCGCAACACCCGCGCATTTTTAACAAGCTCTACCTCAACATGGTGAAAGCGGGCGAACTCGGCGGTGCCCTCGAGATCGTCCTCGGGCGTCTCGCGGAGTTCCAGGAGAAAGCGCAGAAGGTCAAAAACAAGGTCGTCTCGGCGATGATTTATCCGGCGATCGTGCTCTGCCTCGCGGTCGTGATCATGGCGTTTCTTCTCGTCTTCATCGTGCCGAAGTTTGAAGCGATTTTTCACGATATGCTCGGCGACAAACCGCTGCCCGGGATCACGCGGTTCGTCATTGGGGTGAGCAATGGGGTGAAGGATTACTGGCTTGTTTTGGTCGGCGGCGGCGTCGCGGTGGTGGCGGCTTACAAGTTCATCGCCCGCATGACGAGGGGACGCGCCGCGATCGACGGGATGAAATTGCGCGCGCCGCTCTTTGGCGATCTCATTCGCAAGAGCGCGATCTCACGTTTCTCGCGAACGTTAGGCACGCTCGTCACGAGCGGCGTTCCGATCCTGCAGGCCCTCAATATTACGAAGGAAACCGCCGGCAACGTCGTGATCGCGAATGCCATCACTCAGGTGCACGATTCGGTGAAGGAAGGTGAATCAATCGTCCAACCGCTGGAAGCGAGCGCGGCGTTTCCGCCGATGGTCATCAGCATGATCGACGTCGGCGAAGAGACCGGGCGGCTCCCGGAGATGCTTCTGAAAATCGCCGAAGTTTATGACGACGAAGTCGATAACTC
>DASXPA010000072.1:0-4328 GCA_036493915.1 Chthoniobacterales bacterium
TTCGCCACGATACTCCGGGTCGAACCGTTGACCGTGTCGCCCGTCATTCCCACGTGTTCGATGTACTTGCGCCAACTCTGCAAATTAGCCGCCACAAATGAGGGCACGAGATGCATCCAAAGGAAATATTTCCACAAACCGAATGCTGTCGCAGTCCAAAGGATCAGAGCCCAAGTCACAGCGGTCAGCGCCAATTCGGCCCAAATCCGGCGACGAATGCGCTTGCTTCGAACCGGAGTCGAAGAACCGAGAAAGGCTCGCAAGAAAACAAACGGGCCATAAAACAATCCCAAATTCAGCTCAAAAAATGCGGCCAGACATCTCTTCCATCGCGGAATGTTCGTATGGGAAAACGGCCAGAATTCCCAATCACGTTCCGTCGCGAGATGGGCATGATGGGTTTGATGAATAACGCGGTAGAGACTGAAGCTCATCAGGCTCAGGGTGCCAATCACCATGCCATCGAACTCATTGAAGCGACGATTTTTTCGGAGAAGCCCGTGAGCTGCCTCATGCAGGCCTATGAGGAGGCCGTGCATCAAATGGCTGACCACGAGCACGAGTGGCACCGCCAGCCAGATCCAGCCGCGATAGACCGCCATCGCGAGCATGACTTCAGTAAAAACCAAACCCAAAACGAGAAGCTGGAACGCACCTCGCAAGACCCAATGCGGCTCATGCATCTTACTAAAGTCTTCATCGATGGATCCTGCGTTCATTGGGGTTGGTTCAACACTTCAGAGATCCGACTCTCGGGCGAGCGGCAAATCCCAGCCAGCACTCGCTGAAATATGCCATCGAGGCCTTCAATGTCACGCGGGGAAAACAGATTCTCGCGGAAAAGCCACGCGACCTCCAGACCGTCGCGGTCCTCGGTAATTTCGCACGCGAGTTGGAAACGCGGTGTGCCAGTCGAGCGCATGCTCAGGTGCGCGGAAAGATTAGGCAGCGAAATCTCTGGCATGGGATGGTTCTGCAAAGCAAAGCGAACCTCGAAAACCGGGTTGTATCCTTTCTCCGATTTCTCGCCGAGCCCATGCACCAACTCGACGAAAGGCATGGCGTTGGCAAACGAATCAACCGTCAGCCGGTGTCCCGAACGCAAATGATCAGCCGCAACGCGCGATCGATCGATTTGCCCGCGCAAGGGTACGATACCGGCATAATATCCCATCGTATCCCGGGCCGTTTGGCGGGTGCGATTAGCGACTGGTGTGCCGACGACAAGATCATCAAACCCGCTCCATTCGGCGAATGCAATTTGGAAGGCCCCGAACAACGCGCTGAACAACGTCACGCCAGTCCGACGGGCCTGTTCACGGGTCTCGTTAGTTAGGGCCGGAGCCACTGAGGATAGCCATCGCGTCGGCGGCCCGGCAGGGATTGGCGAAGTCCACATTCGACGTGGACTGGCTAACCTGGTTCTCCAAAACTCGGCGCGCTCTCGCAACATCTCCGGTTTCCAGTATGCGCGTTCGGTCGCGCCCCACGTCGAGTAACTTTGCGGGACCGGCGGCAGAGATTTCGAAGATCCCAACACGACCTCGAGGTAAGCAGCAAAGAGATCCTGAACCAGAACGCCGAGGCTCCATCCGTCGGCAATGGCATGATGAATCGCGAAAACGAGCACATGATGATTCGCTGCCCGACGCAAATCGACCGCCCGATAGAGGGGTCCCTGCACCAAATCGAATGGCGCTCGGAAAATCTCCGTTGCCAATTCTTCGATCTCAGGGTCGCTGGAAGGGACTTCACGAAAATCAAAATTGATCCCGCAATTCCTGCGAATCATCTGGAGCGGACCCTCTTTTCCGGGAAGGATGGAAAGGCGCAAAACTTCCTGACGATCGACTACGCGTCCGATCGCGGCGCGACATTCGCGTTCGGTCAGGAGACCGTGAACATCGATCAAGCAGCAGATGTGATTCGCGTTATCCTCGACCGCCACCGGAGATACTGCCCAGAGTTCTCGTTGTGGAAACGTCAGCGGGTGAAGCTGTGCTTCACCGCTATCAAGCCATTGTTTGAGACGGGCGCGGGGATCGACTGTCATGGCACCGCGGTTGCACGAGGCCTGAGCCTAACGAGTAACGTCTTCGATCGTCTCGGCCTTCTCCGAATCCGATTCGCCGTCGAGGAGACGCTCGATCTCCTCGTCGGAGATGGCATCCAGGTTGACTGCACTGGCCGCTTCGGCCTGCACTGTTATCGGTGCCGATTCTGCGTTAACCCCAGCGCCACCGAGGTGGCCGGCGATTAACGATGCGATCTGACCAATGGTTCGCGCTCTCATTAGACTCGTTGGCGGTAATGCCACGCCGACTGCCGCTTCCAGGGAGGTCTCGATTTCGACACCCATCAACGAATCCAGTCCAAGATCCGTGAGCGGCTGATCGTCACGGAGGCTGTCAGCCTTTACTCGCAGAACGGAACCGACGGCTTCCCGCACGGCCTGGCAGATAACAGCCTGTTTTTCAACCGGTGAGGCTGCGTCGATCCGGCTTCGCCAATCACTCGTCGCACTGACTGATTCCTGACTTTCAAGGGTGGCGAAAATCCGCTCCAGAACGGGATTTTCTTGCATGCTTCGAAAGAATTGACGCCATTTCCCCCAATCGACCCGAATCGAAATTGCTTGCGCACTTCCAGCGCGCAGGAACGACTCAAGCAGGGCCGTCGCTTCGCCGGGCGAAATCTCCGTTGTGCCCTGCCGGGCAAGGAAATCGGCGACACGCTCGTTACGCGCGACAAACCCTTCGCCGCCGAGTACGCCCCAATTTACGCTAAGCGCGGGAAGGCCAAGCGCCTGACGATGGTGCGCCAGGCTGTCGAGAAAGGCGTTCGCCGCGCTGTAATTTCCCTGAGCCGGATTACCAAAAATGCTCGACACCGAAGAGAACATGACAAAGCAATCCAGTTTCATTTCGAGGGTTGCCTGGTGGAGAAGCCATGCGCCGTCCGCCTTTGGTCCGAGGACGGTTCGCATGCGCTCGGGCGTGAGCGCCGCGAGCGGGGCGTCGTCGATTACCATCGCGAGATGAAAGAGACCGCGTAGCGGCTGTGCACCAGACTTAATCTCCGCAAAAAGCCGCCGCACGTCACCGGGCGCGCCCACATCCGCAGATACAACGCGCACTTCTGCGCCGCGCTCCTGCAGGTCCTCAACAAATTTGGTAGCCTCCGTACCGGAAGCGCCGCTCCGACTCGTGAGCACAAGATGACGCGCACCACACTCAACCAGCCATCGAGCCAGCACTTTGCCGTAGCCGCCGAAAGCACCGGTGATGAGGTAATATCCGTCCGGCTTGACCTCAAATCCCGGAGCGGGCAATTCACCACGCCGCGGGACAAAGGGCGTCGGAAATGCGACCACAACCTTGCCGATATGTTTTCCACCAGCCATGAGTCGAAACGCTGAATCAATGCGGGAGGCAGGAAAGGCCCGGAACGGAAGCGGCCGTAACGCACCCGTTTCGACCAGGTCAGAAATCTCCTCCAGCAGCTGCCGGGTAAGTTTTTCGTTACCGTGGAAAACCGCATCCATAGCGACGACATGGAATGACGCATTGTTGCGGAGAGGCCGAAGCGGAATGCGCGTGTTTTGGTAAATATCGCGCTTGCCGATCTCTATGAATCGGCCGAATTCGGCGAGACAAGAGAGACCCATCGGGATCGCGTCGCCAGCGAGTGCGTTCAAAACGACGTCCACTCCTTTGCCCTCTGTAATCTTCATCACCGACTCAGCAAAATCGCCGCGTCGCGAGTCGATCACGTGTTTCACTCCGAGGGTTTTGAGCAGAGCACGTTTGCTTGGGCTGCCGGCGGTGGCGATCACTTCCGCTCCAAGATGGAGCGCGATCTGGATGGCGGCCATTCCGACGCCACCCGCACCCGCGTGAACAAGAATGCGCTCGCGCTCGCGCAATCGCGCCACGTTTCGCAGCGAATACCACGCGGTCATGAAAACGACCGGTAACGTTGCGGCCGCCTCAAATGTCAGATCTGCCGGCATCCGTCGCACGTCTCCCGCACGCGCGATCGCGTGGGTGGCGATTCCAAAGACCGCGAGTCCGAACACACGATCTCCTGGCGCCAGGTGCATGACGTCCGAGCCCACCGCTTTAATGGTTCCGCTGACTTCGTCGCCAAAAATGCGCGCATCCGGAGCGTCGCCTGGGTAAAGTGCGAGTGACTTGAGTACGTCGCGGAAATTCATTCCGGCCGCTTTCACTTCAATCAACACCTGACTCGGGCCACACAGCGGCAATTCGAACGGAGCAAAACGGAGCGTGTCAAGACGACCGCGTTCGCGGGATTCCAAACGCAAC
>DASXPA010000073.1:0-2619 GCA_036493915.1 Chthoniobacterales bacterium
ACGAGCCGGTCGGGTTCGTTTGAAAATCTTCCAGGAGCGCCGGCATGAGCGCAACGGCATCGGGAAATTCTTCGTCGAAGAACTGCTGGACCTCGTCGTCTGTTTTCGTCGTGGCAAAGCTGCGCGGGCCGTCGAATTCCCCAAAAAGCGTGCAAGTGAAAGAACCGTCGGGATTCGGCAGCGCGATCATCATGAAACTGCGGCGGGGCCAGATGTGAAGGGCATTTTTTTCCATCTGCCACGAGCCACCGTTCGCCGGCGGGATCGTGAGCTCCTTGTAGCCGTGCGCGAGATAACTCTGGCTATATTCGAATCGGTTCAGCCGTTGCATCGAGCCACGCACCGCGGAGAAAGCGCCATCGACGCCAATAACCGCATCCGATCGCGCTTCGATGAGTTCGCTAGTCTGGGTCTGCACAAGGCGTGCGCTCGGTGCGTCGAGATCGACTTCGGTGCAGCGATAGTCGAACTGAACACGCACGTTTGGATAACCTTGCGCCGCTTCGATGACGACGGTGTTGAGCACGTCCCGGCCGATCGAGTTGATGCACTTGCTCGGGTCGCGATCGTATGGCGAAAAATGGAGCGCGCCAGACCGGTCATGAATTATGCGGCCACGCATCGGGATGGCGTGTTGCAACACCTTGTCGGCGAGCCCGAGCTGTTGGAGGGCGTGAATTCCTCGAGTGGAAATGGCGAGATTGATGGAGCGACCGCCAACGAGATTCCCTTCGCGCGGATCGGAGCGGCGTTCGAAAAGCTCAATCTCATAACCGTGGCGGCCGAGAAAGGCAGCGAGCAAGCCGCCCGCGAGCCCGCTTCCGATAAGGGTGAATTTCGTTGGCATGCAGCGCTTACGGTGACTGGTTCCGTAGGTTTGCCAAGTCTCCGGTCACGCTCGTGCGTATCCTTTGGCATCGCGACTGCTAAGGTAGGAGCGATAGAGAGATGAATTTCGAACCGCAACCGGCTGATGATGAGCCGCACGGCCATAGCCTGCCGTTGAAGGCGATCTTGTTAGTCGACGACGATCGCCAGCTCGCGACGGCATTGCAGTGGATTTTGGCGGACGAAAATTTCCTCGTCGATGTCGCTTTCGACGGCGATGAAGCCATCCTCAAAGTGAAAACGTCGGACTACGACGCGGTCCTGTGTGACTTAAAAATGCCGAATCTGCGTGGCGATGAGTTTTATCTAAAAGCGATGGAGCTTCGGCCCAATCTTGCCGGTCGTTTCATCTTCATCACCGGTTACGGAACCGATCCACAGATCCGGCAATTTCTGGTCGAGAACGAAGTGAAGTTCTTACTCAAGCCCTTTCCGATCAAAGGACTGATCGGTTGCGTGAAGGAACTCTTCGGCTAACGAAAATTACGACGTAGCGCGTGCTCCCTATCTTCGGGGAGGACGGGCTGGTAGCCCGTCGCACTTGGGCGAGTCTCGCCCGAGGCCCTTGTCTGCAGCGCAACCCATGGAGCGGAGCTGACGGTAACCTTCTCAGAAAATTCCGCACGCCCGCTCCGCGCGGTTCGGCGCAGACTGCACCGAACGACGGGGTAACACCCCGTCCTCCCCGGAGTTAGAAGTCGCACCTTACTGATGCGCCGCCAGAATCTGGGCAAAGCGCCAGACTTCATGGAAGGTGTTGTAGAGCGGCGTTGGCGCGGCGCGGATCACGTTTGGCTCGCGGAAGTCGCACTTCACTCCCGCGGCTTCGAGTTCGCGAAAAAGCTCTTTCGGATGTTCATGCACCAGAATTGAAAGCTGGCATCCACGCTCGTTAGGCTGCTTCGGTGTGATGACACTGATAGGATTCGAAGGCACGCGCCGGAGGAGAAACTCAAAGTACCCGGTGAGCTGCAGCGATTTCGTGCGCAACTTTTCCATCCCGCCCGCCTCATCAAAAATCGCGAGCGACGTGCGCAGCGGCGCCATCGCGAGGATCGGCGGATTGCTGATCTGCCACGCGTCCGCCGATTGCACCGGCACAAAATCCGGCTCGAGCTGCATGCGAAAACGCGTCGTCGGATCGTTTCCCCACCAACCGGCAAAGCGCGGCAGGTCGCGATTGATCGCATGTCGCTCATGCACAAATGCGCCCGCGACAGCGCCCGGTCCGGAGTTGAGATATTTGTAGGAACACCAAACCGCGAAGTCGACATTCCAGTCATGCAACGCGAGCGGAACGTTGCCGGCCGCGTGCGCGAGATCGATCCCGACCTTGCACCCTTGGGCATGTCCGGCAGCGGTGATCCCCTTGATATCAAAGAGTTGACCAGTAAAAAAGTTCACCCCGGCGAAGAGCACGAGCGCGATCTCCGCGCCGTGTTTCTCGATCAAGGCCACGATGTCTTCCTCTCGGATTGTCAACTCCCCTTCCCTCGGTTTCGCGAGGAGCAAACAGTCGTCCGGCTCGTAACCGTGATGCGCGATCTGCGATTTGATCGCGTAGGTGTCGGAAGGAAAGGCAGGCTCCTCCATGAGGATTTTGCAGCGTTCCTTCGTTGGTCGGTAAAAGGTCGCCATGAGCAGGTGCAGATTCACCGTCAGGCTGTTCATGCAGACGACTTCGTTAGGCTGAGCGCCCACGACTCGTGCCGCCGGCTCGCGCACAGTCTC
>DASXPA010000074.1:0-15963 GCA_036493915.1 Chthoniobacterales bacterium
GGCGGCAGATCCTGGTGCTCGAGATTTTCGTAACGTTGTCGCACTTCCGACGGCAATTTCGCCCGCTCTTCTTCCGTATCGATCGGCCCCTGAAATAGAATCTTCCCGCTCGCATCTTTCGCCGTCAGCATTTTTTTGCCGTTCACCGTCTCGAGTTTCAGCTCTCCTTTTTCGTCGCTGAAAACAATCTGCGCTTTGCCGAGATCGATATGCGCGGCTTTGACGGTCCCGTCGTCGGTCGTGACGATGCGCAACCCTCGCGCGGCGCGGCGTGCTTCATCACCCGCCCGCAAGGCTTCTTTTTCTGCGCGGGCGGCAGCTTCACGCACTGCCGACATGTCCGGCATGTGGAAATCCTTCAGACGATCGAGCTGCTCGTTCAGTCGATCCACGCGATCGAAATTCCATTCATAGCCCACCGGACCGCGACCGGACTTCTCCTGATGCTGCTGCAGCTTGGCGGTCAGCTTCAACTCCTGCCCCTTGCGCAGCACTGTCAGGTTCACGCTGGTGCCGTCAGGAAAGCTGCGGACCAACGTCCCGAGTTGATCCGAATCGACCAGGATCTGATCGTTCAACATCCGGAGGATGTCGTTCTGTTGCAGACCGGCGGCGGCCGCGGCGGAATTCGGAACGACATAATCGACCACCACGCCGAAGCCGCGCGGCAGATTCAATTGCTCGCTCACAACTCGCGGCACTCGCGAAGTTTCGACACCGAGAAAGGTGTACGGTTCTCGCGGATGGTCGCCGTGCCACATCCCGCGATGGGGCGGCGCGGGCGGCGTGGCTAGGATCGCAGGTATGGCGGGTGTCGCCGGCGCGGGCGCGACCGCCGGTTGCGGCGCGACATTGCCGGGTGGCGGAGTTTGGGCAAAAGCGGCCAGGGGTAGAAGAGCCGCGATTGCGGTCGTTAGGGCATTTTTTGTTTTCATATTTTTTTGGTTATTGAAAGGAAACTGGCGTGAGGACGACCTGCTCGACGGGATAGGAAACGCGCACTGAGGCGCCCGTCTGCGCGTTCTGCCAGCGAACGATTTGCCGCGTCTCGTAACGAAGGCGGCGGCGGGGCGCTCCGGAATCGTCCGAAGGATAAACTAGACCTTCGTCGTGCCCGCTATAGACCACCTGAGTGAGGCCGGCCGGTTGGAAGCCAGCGGTCTGCGCAGGTATCGCCTTGGCAGAAGCGACAGCGCGCTCCAGCACCGGCGTTTGATCAAAAAAGGCGAGACCGATGACGAGGAGCGCAGCGACTCCCGTGAGGCCGAGCGCAAACGACCACCAGCCGTTCGCGCGCCTTTGCGGCCGCGGCAGGACGCCCGCGGTTGGCGTTTCGTCTCGCGCCGCAAACGCGCGCTCGATCCGGCGCGCCAAGTCGTCGGAGACCGGCGCGGGTCGGAGCTTTGTCAGCTCGGCTTCAAGTTCGGAAAAATCATTCATGGGGCTGCAAAATTTTCTTGAGCGCGTTGAGCGCGTAGCGGTAGCGGGAGGCGGCCGTGTTTTGTGAGATCTCGAGGACATCAGCGATCTCGGCGAAGGTCAGTTCGTTCCAGATTTTCAAAACGACGACCTCCTTTTGTTCGTTAGGCAGACGTTCGACGGCGGCCGCAAGCAGCTGTTGCCCTTCGTCTTCAGTGGTGAAAACCGGCTCGCAATGATCGCTGCTGCCGACCGAAGCGGCGGCTTCGCGCCGGACCCGGCGGCCCTCCCGGCGGAGGCGATCGAGCGCCGCCGAGCGGACCGCAGCGTAGAGCAAACCGCGGTTTTTAATTGAGTGTTCGCGTCGCCAAAAGCGGACGAACGCTTCCTGCACGACATCCTCGGCGTCTGCCTGCGAGTTCGTCCAGCGGCGGGCGAAAAGAAGCAGAGCGGGGCCGAGCTGTGCGAAACAGGTTTGCCAGTCTTCATGCGATACGATGCTCTCCATGACCTCTTCACGGTCTTTCACTAACGAGACGCCGCCAATTGGAGATTTTGTCTGGAGTGTGCAGTTTTTTCAGGGGCCGACGATTGGATGGACGGGCTCTTTCCCGTCCGTCTTTCCTCGGGAGTAGACACAGACGACACGGCGTCGTTCCTCCAGTCGCGTTCAGACGAGCCCTTGAATTTCGGGCGCGATCAAGGATCCGCGTCGGGCAATGTCGTCATTGTGCGGACGCCTGCCATCCGGTTGCGAGATTGACACTGCCCTGCGCGATCGGTAGAGACGAGCGATGGCCGCAGGCTCCCTTTCTCACGGCAGCCGGTCGCAGAAGACTTTCGCGGTGGCGCTGGCCTTGCTCCTCGCGGTCGCGGCGACGCAATTGATCGGCGCGCTCTTCCTCGCCTGGCAACGCAATCGCGAGGTGCGCCATGCCGAAGCTCCGCCGGCTGCGGAGGTCGCGGCGCCGCCGCGGGCGGCTAAGACTTTGGGGCCCCGGATTCCGCTTTTCCACGCGCCCCGAGCGAAGGCGCGCTCTTCCGTGGCCGCGCCGGTTTCAGTTCCCGACGAACTGCTGCAAGTGGCGCGCGCACTCCGGCGCAAGGGCGATACTGCCACCGCGATCGCGAAGCTCCAGCAGGCGGCCGCGCTGGCTCCGGATAATCCCGAGATTCTCGCGGAACTCGCTCTCACTTATGAATCGATGCAGCTCTTCGACCGCTCGAACGAAACCTGGCGGCGTTTGCAGTCGTTAGGCAGCGCGGCCGGTCCGCTCGGGGAACTGGCCGAGCTCAAACTTAAACTGGGCGTCTCCGCGCAACGCCTGCCCAGTGCAACCTCCCAGGCGCCGACAATCGCGAACGGGCCTAACGACATCGCCAGCATCCCGCACGACTCAACTTTCGGCATCTCCCAAGTCACGCAGACAAACGCGAATAATCCCGACGACCTCACCGACCTGACCTTGCGCGTCGGCGTCCAGGTGCGCCACGGCGTGGCGATCGATCACACCAAGGTTAAGATCCAGGTCTTTTTTTACGACGTCCTCGACAACGACCAGGTCGTTCTCACCGATGCCAATGTTAGCTACGAATGGATCACGCCGGGACACGATTGGGCAAACACCGACACCGAAGTGCTCGACATTCATTACGAGCGCCCGAAGAAAACCTATCCGGCTCCCGGGAACGCCGAGGCGGTTCCCGATTCGGTCGAAAAAGCGAATCGGGAGGAGAAAAAAAAGCCGGGCGGGGCGGACTTACTGCCGACGAACGAACGCGATAACCGGCAGTACCTCGGCTACATCATCCGCGTTTATTACAAGAATGACCTGCAGGCCGTGCGGGCCGATCCGACGCGGCTTTTGAATCTTTTCCCGCCGCCTTTTATTGCGCCGTCGCAGTGATGCAGCTCCTCATCGTCCATCGGGAGCGCGAGATCGGCGAAGGTCTGCGCGGCCTGGTGGGGATCACCCCTGCTGGAAAGGTGAAATTCTGGGAAAAACCCGGCTGATTCGGCCGCGCGCCTTTCATCTCAGGGGAGTTGCGTTATTTTAGGCGCCAATGAGTCGACCCCTCGTTAGCGCCGCGTTTTTTTTGGTCGCCATCTCGGCACGCGGGCAGATTCAGGTCGATCTGAAATTCAAGCGTCTGCAGTACATCGCTTACGAACCGGTCATCGCGACGGTTAGGATCACCAATCTCGCCGGGCGCAACATCGAGCTGCGCGACTCCAACGATCAACATTGGTACGGCTTTGAAGTGACGGCGAATGATGGACGCACCCTGGCGCCGTTAGTCCAGATCCCGAAAGAACCCTTACAGATCGCCGCCGGCACTTCCGTCACCCGCAAGATCAATCTCACCACGCGCTTCCCGATCTCCGATGTTGGCGTCTATCATGTCCGCGCGAACGTCTATTTTGCCGACTTGAACAAATATTTTTATGCTCGCGCAAGAGTCTTCGAAGTCACCACCGCGCGGCCGATCTGGCAGGAAACCGTCGGCGCGCCGGACGATGGCGTGCGCACCTATTCGCTCATGACCAATCGCTTTCCCGATCACACCTCCCTCTACGTACGGGTGGAAGACAGGGCGAACAGCGTCGTCTACGCTACCTATTCGTTAGGCCGAGTCATCTCTTTTGATGAGCCACACGCCGAAGTCGATAGCAAGAATCAACTTCACGTCCTGCAATGTTCCGCGCCACGGATGTGGGCCTACTCCGTCATCGGGCTGAATGGCAAGTTGCTCAAACGCGCCAGTTACGCGCAAACTCGGAGCCTGCCGCGCCTGAAGCGGACGGCGAGCGGCGCGGTACAGATCGCCGGTGGAATGCTCGACGTGCCGGTCTCACCCGCAGTTGCGCGAAGCGCGATTCCAAAATTATCTGATCGTCCCGCTGATCTGCCGCCGGAAGAATAAGCGATGGCCGCATATCCCCGATCGGCGCGCAGGCGCACTTTATCGTTAGGTTGCGGCAGCGCGCTGCTCCTCGTTCTCGCGCTCTTTTTGCCGCTCCGCGCCGGGGCGGCCCAGCATTTTCATACCGTGGTGATTGATCCTGGCCACGGCGGTTTCGACCGGGGCGGTATTCCGGGGCAACGTGTCGCGGAAAAAACCATGGCGCTGGATGTCGCGTTGCGGGTCGCGAAAAGGCTGCGCGCGGCCGGCTATCACGTCATCATGACGCGCGACGGCGATTACTTTGTGACGTTAGGCGGACGTTGCGCGATCGCCAACGCGCATCGCGACGCGGTTTTCATCTGCATCCATTTCAATTCCGCCACCCGGTCCGGCGCCAACGGGATCGAGACTTACTATTACCGGAGCGATAGCGCCGGACTGGCAGCCAACATTCATCGCCAGGTCGTCGGCAAAACGACGACCGACAATCGCGGCATTCGCCGCCGCGGCTTCTACGTTCTGCGGCGCACGGAGATTCCATCGATCCTCGTCGAGTGCGGATTCCTCACGAATCCGACGGAGGCGCGGCTCGCGCTCCAGAGCAGCTATCGCGAGCGGCTGGCGGAAGCGATCGCGGACGGAGTCGAGGGAAAAAGAACGCCATTCAATCGGCCGGTCGTGCCGGAATTGAAGACAATCGCCGCTCCGCGAATCGCGGCCTCTTCGCATTACAACGATTTTGTTCGGGCAGAACCCGAGGACCATCGCGCCATCACGCATCATCGCGGGCGGCATCATTCTTCGCACCGGAGCAGTCATCACAAGAAAAAAAGCTCCAGCAGCAAGAAGAAGAAGCACAAGAAATCGGCTTAAATTGCACTCCAGACTCATTAGTCCGGCGCAGATGCGCGCGGCTGAAGAAGCGGCGTTCGCCCGGGGAATTTCCGCGGAGTCGCTCATGGACGAAGCGGGCGAGGGGATTGCGCGGGCGGTGGCGAGGTTCTTCCCGCGCGCAGGCAGGTGCATCGTCTTTGCCGGGAAAGGGCACAACGCCGGCGATGCTTTTGTCGCCGCGCGCCGGCTCGCAGAGCGGGGATGGGAGATCGAGGCCCGGCTGGTTTATCCCGAGCAGGAGTTGAGCAGCCTAACGACCCGGAAGTTGAGCGAGCTGCGACAAGTTCCGTCGGCGGGAAACGAAAACGGCCTAACGATTCTGCTCGACGGCCTGCTCGGGCTGGGAGCGCGGCCGCCCTTACGCGAGCCAATCCGCGGCGCTTGCCGTGAGATCAACGCGCTGCGCGAAAACGCGCGCGTTGTCGCAATCGATTTGCCGACCGGTTTGGACGGTGATTCCGGTGAAGCGGACGCGGATTGTGTGATCGCTGATTTTACAGTGACGGTCGGCGCTGCGAAGCGCGGTCTGCTCGCGGATGGGGCGACTAATTTTGTGGGTCGTCTTGAAGTCGTGCCGCTTGAGGAGCTGCGTTCGGAAGGGGAATCTGCCGAAGTGGCGACGCCGGAAGCGCTCCGCTCCTTCCTCCCGCGACGAAGATTCTCCGCCTATAAGAACCAGTTTGGACGGATTGGGATCGTTGCCGGCTCGCGCGGATTCACCGGGGCCGCGGTCATGTCTTCGTTAGGCGCGCTCCGCGGCGGGGCCGGTCTGGTCGAGCTGTTTGTGCTCGAGGAGATCTACCCGATCCTCGCCGCGGCGGCCCCGCCGGAAGTGATGGTGAAGCCGGTGGAAAACTATGGCGATTTGCTCGACGAGCCGATCGATGTTTGGGCCGTCGGCCCGGGCCTTGGAAAAGCGCGCCGGGAAGAAATTCTCACTCTCATTCGGGGAGCGAAACAGCCGATGGTGGTCGACGCGGACGGCTTGAACATTCTCGCTGAAAGGATCGAGACGCTGGAGAACGTGCGCGGACCGCGGCTCCTCACGCCGCACCCGGGCGAGATGAATCGATTGTTTCCTAACGAGAAAGGGCCGCGTGCCGAAATCGCAGCCAAATTTTCCGAAAAATACGCGGTCACCCTGCTCTTAAAGGGAAGCCGCACAATCGTAGCGGAGCGCGGCCATCCGCTCAGCTACAACACCACCGGCGATCCCGGGATGGCAACCGGTGGGATGGGCGACATCCTTACCGGAGTGTGCGGCGCGCTTCTCGGCCAGAAGCTCTCGCCTAACGAGGCCGCGCGGGTCGGGGCCTGGGTCTGCGGTCGGGCCGCGGAGCTGGCGCTCAGCGGCGGCCAGGCGAGTGAAGAATCGCTCCTTCCGCGCGACGTCATCGAGCATCTAGGCGCCGCGTTTCGCGAGTTGCGTTGATGCTTTTGTCTCGAGATAGAGAACGACAAAACTCGCCGCGAGCCAGCCCCGCAAGACCGCGCTCACCAAGCAGCTCACGAAGGTCGTGAGAGCAGACAAAACGTCGAAGGAACTGCTCGTCGCCATCGACTGCACAAGAGGCAGTGCTTGCTCGAGGCTGGTGACGCCCCGCAGCCGCCACATCATCGCGGGCAGCTCGATCCCGAGGTTCACAATAATGATCACGAGCAGCCAGACCGATGCGATGATGGCGCCGCGATAGAGCGGCCGTTGCAAGCGCGGAAGATCGGCGCCGCTTCGGGCGAGGTCCTTGCTCTCGCGGAGCGCATCCATGGCATCGTTGCCGCCGAGCGCGCCCGCTTGTTGCCAGAAGAGGAAGTTAATGAAAAGCCGCGCCACCATGTAGGCGGTGAAAATCAAGAGCAGCAGCATGATGAGCAGCCCGCCCGCCGACGCCGAAGCGGTGAGGGAAAGCGCCACTAGCAGCGGGATCACCGTCCAGAGAAAATAACTCGCGTAGACGATCAGTCCGAGCGTGAACATTCGCGTCCAAAGCGGTTTCGCCCGTGCCAGTACATCGCGAAATCCAGGGTCGCGACCGGACAAAATGTCAGCCGCAAGGATTTGCAATCCACCGATGGAAAAAGGCCATGCGATGATCAGCAACATGAGCATGGTGAAAGCGACGAGCGCGCTCACGACCACGACCGCGATCGGGCCTCCCTTTGCCGGCATTTGCAGGGAGGGCGCCGCGACTTGGAGGAAAAACGAGGGCGTCGAAACGAGCAACGCGAGCGCGAAGAAGCGCCAAAACCCCTGGCGATAAATGCGCCAGCTCGCCGCAACGATCTCGCCAAAGGTCCTTTGCCTAACGACGGGCGGCGGCGCTGGTGCGACCTCGTCGGCGAAAACTTCGGGTAGCTCCGCCGCCGGAAACCAGCGCTCGCTGTCCTCCTCGCGCACCTCATTTTCGCGAATCAGCCGGCCATCGCGCCGCCATTCGCGCAATTCTTCAAGATCGACCGGCCCATATTCTTTGCCCTGCACGCGCACGATCCATTGTTCCGGCATCGGCTCACTTAACCGCGATTCGCGCTAAAGACTAGCGCCGGGGTGGCGTCGGTCCCATGACACCCATAGATCATACAGGACCTATCGCTTGGCCCGTCCCGAGGTTGCAGTACAATAGCCGGGTGAAGCTTCTCCTCATCGACGGCCACTACTACGTTTACCGCTCTTATTTCGCGATCCTCCACCTCTCGAACTCCAAGGGCGAACCGACCAACGCAATCTTCGGTTTTACCAAGACCCTCCGGCTCATGCTCAAACATCTGCAGCCCGATCTCGCCGCGGTGTTATGGGACCAGGGCCTGCCGCAGCGCCGCACTGAGCTGCAGCCGGATTACAAGGTGACGCGGAAAGACATGCCCGATCGCATGGTTCCGCAGCTCGATTACATCCAGAAGCTTACTCCGATCCTCGGATTCAAGAACATCTCGCTCCCGAACAGCGAGGCGGATGACTTGATGGGCTGCTACGCGATAAAGGCGCGCGAGCAGGGGATGGAGGTCATCCTCGCGACGAACGACAAGGATCTCTATCAGCTGGTCGATCCTGCGATCAAAATTTACAGCACCGCGAAGGCCGATCTCGCTTCGCCAAAGGACGCCTTTGCATTGTTAGGCGAAGAAGAGGTGACCAAAAAATGGGACGTGCCGCCCGCCCGCATCGGTGATGTGCTCGCACTTGCCGGCGACAGTGTGGATAACATTCCCGGCGTCGGCTTCGGGCGCAAAACTGCCGCGAAATTGATCGCGGAATTTGGGAGCCTCGACGCGCTCCTCGCCAGTATTGAGCAGGTAAAAACACCGAAGACGCGAGAGAAATTGGAAAATAACCGCGAGCGAATCCGGCAAAATCGCAAGATGGTCGAGCTCGATTGCGAAATCCCGTTGCCGGTGCCCTTCGAAGAGCTGCGGATCACGCCCGACTACCCGCGCCTGATCGAGGCGCTGGAGAAATGCGAATTCAAGTCGCTCCTCCAGGATGTACGTGACGAGGCCGCCCGGGCCGACTCGCAGCAAGAGCTATGGTTGTAGCCGAGGGCGATGACCCTGTCCGTCTGGAGCGCTGCCAAACCGATCTCGCTGGGATCACCGCCCCCGGCTAAAGCGAAAAATCGTTTGAACGCCCACAAACCTCCGCTGTCTAACTGCTTCGGTTAAGGCGATTCGGGCGGTGGCACGTCCTCGCATTCGAAGTTTCTCCGCGGCGTGCCCTGCCCGGATCTTTTTTTTGGCCCGATTCGCTTGTCGGCTGCCGATTTTCCCTCATCGTGCATCTGTCGGTGCACCTCGCATCTGATCTTCCAAGACCCGCGCCGCATGACTTTTTCAGACGACGACCTTCTCCTGATCGATCTCGCCCTGCGTGAAGACATCCGCGGAGGCGACGTCACGACGCACTATTTCGTGGGCGAAAACGAGCAGGCCTCAGCCCGCGTTCTGGCGAAGGAACGCGCCATCGTCGCCGGTACCGAAGTCGCCGCGGAGGTTTTCCGCCGGGTCGATCCCGGATTGCGTGTTGAGATTGTGCAGGCGGACGGGGCCACCGTCGCGGGTGGCGCCACCGTCCTCGAAGTCCGTGGTCGCGCTCGATCCATTCTCACGGCGGAACGAGTGGCCCTGAATTTTCTCCAGCGCCTCAGCGGCATCGCCACCCTGACGCGTGAATTCGTTGACGCCGCCGGAAAAGACAGCGCGCAAATCCTCGACACCCGCAAAACGACGCCCGGCCTCCGCAAATTTGAAAAAGCGGCCGTCGTCGCGGGCGGCGGCGCGAATCATCGCTTCGGGTTGCACGACATGGTGCTGGTGAAAGACAACCATCTTCTCGCGCGGCCGGGTCTCGCTCGACTGATCGAGGTGATCGATCGCGTGCGGGCCGAGCGGCCCGATCTGCGTGTCGAGGTCGAAGCCGATAACCTCGATCAAGTTCGCGCGCTTTTGGAAGTCAAAGGCGTGGAGGTAATCCTCCTCGACAACATGCGCGGCGCCCAAATGCGCGAAGCGGTCGCGATCGGGAAGGGGAAAGTAAAGTTCGAAGCGAGCGGCGGGATCAGTCTACGCAACATCCGTCAGGTCGCTGCTACCGGAGTGGATTACGTTTCCATCGGCGCGCTGACGCACTCCGTCCGAGCGATCGATTTCTCGCTCGAGCTGACTCATGTCGCGGCCTAGTTCTTATTCTCGTAATCGCGCTCGTGCTCCGGCTCGTGATCGAATTTCCTCATGCCTTCGAGCACGAGAATGACGGGCGCCGCTCGCCTCAACGCAGAGGAACTGCAAGCGTCGTTAGGCGATTCTCTCATCGGCTGCCGCATCATCGTGCTCGAAAGCACGCGCTCGACGAACGATTTCCTCCGCCAAATGCTGAGCCCGGAATTGCCGGAAGGTTTCGTCGTCTTCGCTGAACACCAAACCGGCGGTCGCGGCCAGCGGACGAACCGCTGGGAATCCGCCGCCCAAGAAGGCCTTTGGTTCTCGATTCTTTTGCGCCCGCAAATTCCGCTCGCCGAAACTCCGCGCCTAACGAGTTGGGCGGCCGCAGCTGTCGCGACGACGATTCGACAGCGGCTGGCGCTGACGCCGACGATCAAACGGCCTAACGACGTTTACCTTGGCGCGCGCAAAATCTGCGGCGTGCTTGTGGAAACCAAAGCTGGCGAGGGTTCCAATTTCGCGGCCATCGCCGGCATCGGCGTCAACGTGAATCAAGCGCTCGAAGCCTTTCCGGCCAAGTTGCAATCCCGCGCCGGCTCGCTCGCGATGGCGCTCGGTCGCGCGGTGGATCGGCAGGATTTTGCGGTCGCCCTCTTGCGTGAGCTCGACCGGAGCTACGCTGAACTGCTGGCGCGCGGAAACTTTTAAAGCACGCTCAGGCGAGCGGCGGCTTCGCCTCCGCCAACCAACGGCGATAAATTTGCGGCGAGATTTCCGACGGCTTGATCTCGCTCCGGCCGCCCCAGAAAACGTTGGTGTAGGAAACAGGAATACCGCAGGCCGCGAGGTGCCGGTCGATCGCCGCTTTGTGCTCAAGGAGGAGCGCTTTGTCGGTCCCGTGCGCCACCGCCATCATATTCACATTGCGGAATTCCTCCCCGGCTTCGCGCCAGTAGCAGTGGGTGAGAATGTCATGGCGTCCGACTTCGCCGCCCGCTTCGATTTCGCGCCCCGCCGGCACGGCCCAGTGAAAGAGCGCGTTGAATCGCGTCACGCGCACGCCCCCCGCGGAAGGTTTCACGTGCTCCAGGAAAGTGGAGAAGCGGCCAATGATTTTGCGTTTCGTCAGGTCATCGGCGATCGCGAAAAATTCCTGGAGCGAGACGCCGGCTTCCTCGGCTCGCGCGAGCCACGGCGACTCGTGGATTTCCTCTGGAGCGAATTCTCGCTTCAGCGCGGTCAGCACCGTCCATTCCGTTTCCGTCAACGTCGCAGGCTGCACCACGATCATCGACGCTGGCTCGGGCGCGCGAGTTCCGGGCGGGAGATTCTTCCGTCTCACGTGCCCCACGCCTAACGTGAAGATGCCTTTCGCGGGCATCAGACGGAAATGTTCCGCGCCCACGATCGTCGAGAGGATTTCACCGTGACGTTGCAACGAAAATCCGTGCGGGACTTTTAAGGTTGTCCAAAGTTTGTAATCAGAGCCGGGCGTGACGGCGTCGGTCGATCGCAAAACAACGTGACCGGAAAACGGATCCCGCTGCGACATGTAATCGAAGGCGTCTTCGAGTTTTTCCGGCGGCACTTTCCAGGCGACGAGGGCGCCCTCCGCGAGGTTGGTCGCGAGCAGCGTCTGGCGGACGCGTCGCACAGTTCCCGCGCGCAGCATCGCGACGATCCGCTCGATGACAGTTTCGACTGGCAGGTCCGCGCGTCGCGCAATTTCCGCGAAGGGTTCGCGGACAAAGCCGGTGATTTTATCTTCCGAAATCGCGAGGATGCACGCGTTGATCGGGTCGTTATGCTCGACCGGCAGAGTTTCGTTAGGGAAAGCGTTCATGCGGTGGCGCAGCCGAAGACGGCAACAAAATGGCAGGTCGTGCCGAGAAGCACAAAGAGGTGCCAAACGAAATGCGTGTAGCGGCTTCGTTCCTGAACGAAGAAAAAAACGCCTGCCGTATAGGCGAGACCGCCGGCAGCCAGCCACGATAGGCTGGTCATGGAGACATGCAGAAGGAGCGGACGGAATGCGACGACCACGAGCCACCCCATGCCGAGATAAAGGGCGAGCGAAAGCCCGCGCCAACGGTGCGGGCCACTGATGCATTTCAAAAGCACGCCCAAGATCGCGAGCGACCAGATGAGTGCGAGCATTGTCCACCCCCACGGGCCGCGCAGTGGACCGAGGGTGAAGGGCGTGTAAGTCCCGGCGATGAGAAGAAAAATCGCGGAGTGATCGATCACCTGGAGGACTGACTTAATCGCGCCCCGCGGGCAGGCATGGTAAAGCGTCGAGCCGAGATAGACGAGCAGGATCGCCGCTGCGAAAACTGCTGCACCGACGAAATAAAGGCGGTCGCCGCCGCGCCAGGCTGCGAGCATCAGGATCGGCAAGCCGATCGCCGCCGCAATGAGACCGAGTCCGTGGCTGATGCTGTTGGCGATCTCTTCTCCGAGCGATTGATTCCATCCCGGATCGTTAGGCGATGACTCCATCCTCTTCCACTGATACGCGGACGAGCGCGGCTCGAAAGTGAAAAGAGTTGCATGAGCGGCTGGGTGACGTTTCGAATAACGGGAGGCGCATGCGCAAAGCGATCTTTTTCGACGCGGCCGGGACGCTAATTCGCCTAACGAAAAGCGTGGGCCAGCATTATACGCTCGCGGCGCAACGGCAGAGTTTGACGCTCGATCCTCGGGAATTGAATCGAGCTTTCGGCGCGGTCTGGAGAGAAATGCCGCCGCGCCCCGCGACCGGTCAGCCCCGCGCCGATGACGATAAAGGCTGGTGGCGGGTACTGGTAGATCGCGTCCTCGATCGGGTCTCGACGAAGGTCCCGCCACTCGAGCGCGATGCCTTTTTCGAGGCGGCCTATGGCTATTTCGCCGAAGCCGGCGTGTGGGAGCTTTATCCCGATGTTATCGAAGTCCTCGAAGCGCTCCAGCCGCGTTTTCTTCTCGCCGTCGTCTCAAATTTCGATGGCCGGCTGCGGATGATCCTGGAACACCTGACGATCTCGAAATTCTTTCGCTACGTCTTCGTTTCCAGCGAGCTTGGCGCGGACAAGCCGGAGCCGATGATCTATCGCCGCGCGCTGGAAGTGAGCGGACTCGCGCCGGACGAAGTCTTGCACGTGGGCGACGATCGGGAGCGGGATTGGGCAGCGGCGCGCGCTGCGGGTTTGGAAGTTTTCCCGCTCGATCGGCCGAAAAATTCGCTACGTGATCTTTTGCAATTGTAGAGCGGGTTCCACCGGCCGCACCATCTTGCGCCTCGCTCCGAACTGTCGTAAAACCTGAAGTTCGGCGCGGGTTGGTAGCTCAATGGTAGAGCAGCGCCCTTTTAAGGCGTTGGTTGTGGGTTCGAGTCCCACCCAACCCAGGCCCTCTGGCGATTTACGGCGGCTTCGTCACTGCAAAGTCACCGCCCCTGCATCTCAATCGCCTAGCAGTTCAACCGCGAGTAGATGCACTGTCGTCTCGTCGAAGGTGTAATAAAGCACTGTTTGTTTGCCTTCGATGAGCGGCAAGGGCAGCGACCACACCGGGGAGTCGTGCCGGATTGGAAAACCGATTTCGGGATCGGGCAAGCAGCCACTCGGCACTCTCAACGAAACGATCCGCGACAATCGGATCAGGAATCAGGCTGGATAACGAATCCTCGAAAAGATGTTCGCGGATGACGCTACGCAACGGCTTTGCCATGCCGGGCGAGAAGTTGACGCGCCATTGCTTCAAGCTCAATCCCGCGCCGCTTTTCGGATGCCGTCAAATGGCGGAATGGCAAGTCGAGGATTGATGCGGGCGCTTCGTTCTGCGCGCGCTCCACAATCTCTGCTACGCGCTCGGCTTTGGCCTTCAACTCGGGATCGTCGAGCGCCAGAGCGCGAGCGCGAAGCTCCGAAGCAATGCCCGCATTTTTCGGATTGGCCGTGTTGCTCATTGGCAAGGGAGGCTAACGAACTTTCGAGATGCGGTCAATTGAAGCGTGAGACGCGGCGGCGCAGGCAAGGTCACGTATCCCCGCGAAGTCTCTTTCGAAAACGCGCAGCGACCGTCGACGAGGGCGCGGCCAAACCGAAGAAGAAGAACCTGCAGAGGCCGCTGCGAAGAACATCGCCGCACGGACGAAGATGAGCTCAACAACGCCAAATTTCGAGCCTCTGCGAAATGAATTTTTTCTCCCCACGCTCGTTTCAAATTTGCCCACAAAATAGCACCTGGTCGGGGGTTGACTTAAAGATGCTTCACCGACAGGGAACGCCAAAATTCCTTTTGTCCGGGGGCCAGTTTCGACTTCCCGTGAATAGCTTCGCAGCGACGCTAAACAGCAGGCGGGGTCGGGAGAGAACCGGGGGAATCCGCGGGACCTGCACGCTCTCGATTTGATTCCACCAACGTCTGAAGAACGGTCGGATAAACCCGTTCAAACGTAACCTCTGCTACCCGGAAAAGCATTGGGACTAAGTCATGCCGATGGAAAAGGACAGTTTGGCATCCCCAATGGTAAATCATCGCGACCTCGTTCTGCGGCGGTATTTGCGAAATCTTTTTTTGGCCGGCGCCCGTGTACACGATAATCCAGGCGCCCGCCGCCACGACCAAGTCGTCAAAATAATAGATAGAGTTGTTAAACGGCCTCACAAACTCATTATCGGTTGAGATTCCCGCACCGAGCATGAAATATTGAAGGTTGACGGAAGTGTTCGCCTTTAAAATCACGCGTTCCCGGTTCGGCTGACCGCGATCAGCTACGCCAAAAAGGCTGAGTTCAATGACCGGTGGAAGAAACATTAAGACTTCCTGTCTTTCTGAATACCGAAGAGTGATAAGCCCCAGCCCGCTAGCAACAGTGCGATTCCTGTAGCTATGAATGCGGGTGAATGCCCCGTACCCACCCCGGCTCCTAATAAAATAGCCCAAATGTGGTCAGCATCTGTTCAGCGATGGTTGCTGCCGGACGAGTCGATAATCTCGCGCTCAGGGCGGCCAGAGTGGCGACCTGCTTATTTTTAACTTCTTCGCAGGCGATCAAGCTTTTCGAAAGTGCTGATCGCTCTCCCTTCAATTCGGTAATCCGCTCTTCTAGCTGAGCCGCTGAGTATTGCAAAAATGGCACCGTGGCCGCACGAATCCCGGACAAATAATGTGTGGCCAACGTGTCGGCGATAGAGCCGTAAGCCTTATCCTCAGATGGGGGCAAGACCATGACATCCTCAGACACCGGAAGCTGCTTGGCTTCCACTCCAGTTATGGCAGGCTCGGAAAGGGCTAAGGGGTCCAGCGAATCAGTCACCGACGCGTTATCTTTGAAATTCAAGAAGCTGTCACGTCCTTAACTGAATGGTCCGGCTGCTTCGGCGCGGCGAAGCGCTTGCGGCCAGGGGGCTCGGGCTGAAAATAGCAACAAAATAGCAATTTTGATTTAGTCTCTCTGTAAGACAGAGCCCTTTTAATGCGTTGGTTGTGGGTTCGAGTCCCATCCAACCCCTACAAACTCTTCCGCTTCAGGTTTGTCCGATCCAGGTTTTGGGCGCGACTTCTTCCCATTGTTCGCGGATCTTCGCGTATTCGGCGTCGCTGAGCGGACCTGCCTCCAGCAGGCGCGCGTTTTCTTCCCACCGCTCCGGCTTTTTGGTTCCAACGATTGCGGTCGCGACACCCGGCGTTGATAGGGTAAAACGGAGTGCGACGCCGACGGCCTCCTTTACATCCGAGCTTTCCAGAAAGGGATAGTGCAACTTCTGTAGCCGGTCCCAATAGGTTTGGTGATACGAATTCACCGGTGGGCGGCCGGTCTTCCAGGCCGCGTTGGCGATCGGGCGTTTCGCAATTACGCCCATCTTCTTTTCTCGCGCGAGTGGCAAGGCCAGATCGATGGCTTCCTGATCGGCGATGTTGATGGAAATCTGCAGCGAATCGAACGCGCCGCACTCGACCGCATAGCGCGCGGCCTGACCGTCGCCGCTGTAACCGATGTAGCGGGTGTAGCCTTTTCCGCGCGCCGTCTGGAGCGCGGCAATGGGGTCGCCTTTTCTTAAAGCGGCTTCGGGACAGCTGTGCAGATGGACGAGATCGACGCAGTCG
>DASXPA010000075.1:0-3441 GCA_036493915.1 Chthoniobacterales bacterium
ATGCAATGAGCGAAAGCGTGAATCAAACAATCGGAACGCCGGATCTAACAGGAGGAAAGGCAGCGCTAATAAGCAATGCGTCTTTGCTAACAAGCGCCATGCCTTTGCTCACAAGCAAAGAGACGGCGCTAACAAGCGAAGAGACGATGTTAATAAGCAAAGAGGCGTAGAAGACGAGCAACCGCCTTCCGGAAACCGGCGGAACGGTTCTTCTCGCAAGCGAAAGAACCGGTCCGACAAACAATCACCCGCCGCTAATAGGCGAGGGCGGCCAGGCTCGCCCTTTCGTCGATAATGGGCACTGACCCCGAGTTGCTGAATCTCAGCACCACGGCTTAAATTTGCTCATGCCGAATTCTGTCCCCGGCCTGCGCAGTTGCTACGATAAAGTTGGCCGCCTCATTTATTTCGGCCGGATGCTGGACAAGATTCGGCTGCACGCCGCGGGCCAGCTCCCAAAGGATTACCAGGAGAACCTCGGCGAGCCACACCTAACGACTCTTGACGGACGCTGCTGCCGTTTCCTCGGCGTTCCTTACTCCGAGATCAGGAGCCACGCACTCGCCGGTGAGACCGACGAGGCCGTGTTGAATTGGGCGCACGCCCACGGCACCCCGCGAACCGACGAAGAATGCCACGTTTGGAACCGCTTCATCGCGAAGCTGGGCTGGCGCGACGAACGCAGCCACGTCCTACCGCAACGGATCCAAGAGAGTGGCCTCACCGGCAACCCGATCGAGACTCTCATCGACCACATCGAATTCGACGAAGGCCGCGACCCCGTCGCCGACCGGGCTTGGGAGAAGGTCTGACTTAAAGAAGGCGAAGAGCGACTGAAGAGAATTGGGGTCTCATCTTGACTTCACACATTGGGCCCATCGTTTGATCGAGGAGTCCGCGCCCGTCAGAATCAAGTGTCAAAAGTGAAGATCAGACCCCGCCTTCCCATGCGCTGTTTGGACCACTTGATCTGGCCGATGGAGGCATACCGATCGCTCTCGCCGCAGCCTCTCGAGGAATACCGTCCCGCGCAACTCTGCTGCTCGACCTGCAGGGTAGGCGAGCCGTGATCGCCACCCCGGATTTGATCGTTAGCAACCTGAGAATTTGGTGCAATCGCCGAAAAACTGGACGCGCGCTTCATTGCTTTCTTTCTCCTCTTGAGATAGAAACATTCAGACCAAGGTATGAAGCGGCGCGCATTCATCGTGGCTGCTGCCGGCTGGGGAGCGGCAGCGGTATGGGGTTGGCCGGTCCCGCGCCGTTCGCAAGGCCTCTGGCGCGAGCGGCGCGAACTTTTTCCTGAAGGCGTCGCGTCCGGCGATCCGGATAGCAATAGCGTTTTGTTTTGGACGCGGTATTCAGGTTCCGGCAAACCAGCCCGCCTGACCCTGGAGGTTGCGGAAGATGAGTTGTTTGAGCGAGTCACAGCCAGTGCGCCGGTGACGGTTTCGCCCGGAGCGGATTGGACCTGTCGCGTTTTGGTGGGAGGACTCAAACCCTCGCGCGTCTATTGGTATCGCTTCAGCGACCGTGATGGCAACGGGAGCCGCATCGGCCGAACCATTACCGCGCCCAAACCGAACGATCCGCGCCCCATCAATTTCGCCTTCGTCAGCTGCCAGGACGTCAATGAGGGCACGCTCAACGCCTATAGGCGGATGATCTTTGAGGACGAGCGTGCGTCCCCTGCCAACCAGCTCGATTTCGTGCTCCACCTGGGGGACTTCATTTACGAGGTCGTCGAATATCCCGACGAAGTGAAAACGCGTTACGACCGCACGATTTATGAGGTCGCGCGCATTCCAGACGGCGGGAAAGTCGGCAAGTTTCATTACCCGCTGACGCTTGAAGGCTATCGCGCTATATATAAAGGCTACCTGGCCAATCCCGATTTGCAGGACGCGCGCGCACGCTGGCCGTTCGTGGCCATGTGGGATAATCACGAATTTTCGTGGCAGGGCTGGCAGAGCATCCAGCAGGCGGGCGGCAAACCTCGGCCGGGTCAAAGCATAAAGGTCGCCGCCAATCAGGCGTGGTGGGAATATCTGCCGTCGCGTTGCAAGAAGGTCAGCGGACTTTCGCTCGAACGCTTCGATGCGCCCGCGGTGACCGATGTCGCAATCGAGAAGTGGGACGAGAACGGCCTTGGCGACGAGCCGAACAACCTGGCCGCGATCAACAGCCTGATCGGCTACCGTTCTTATCGCTACGGCAAGCACCTCGACCTCATCATCACCGATCAGCACAGCTATCGGAGCGCCGACCCGTTCGGCGATCCGGCGATAGGGAAGTTCGGCCCGGAGTTCACCGGGATGTTTCCCGAAGATGCCGCGCAGATTCTCGACGGCGGCCGCGCCTTTAACGGCGGCAATCCGCCGGCCGAAGTCACGTTTAACGATGCGCGCGTTCCCAATCCGCAGCGTAACGCACCCCCGCAAACCATTCTCGGCGCCGAGCAGAAAGCGTGGTTCAAGCACCAGCTTCGCAGCTCAAAAGCGACCTGGAAGATCTGGGGCAATTCGGAAGGCGCACCCGACTCGCGCGCTGACCCGCAAAACCTTCCCGCCGGCCTAACGAAGGAAGCGTGGCCGAAGACCACCTATGCAGCGTTCCCCAGCGGCGATTACGGCACTGCGTACAAAGAGCGCGCCGAGATCTACGACCTCGTGCGCGACGCGAAGATCACCGGTTTCGCCATCGTTTCCGGCGACCGGCACAGCTTCTGGGCCGGATATGCGACGTCGGAACTGCCGCCGGGCAAGTTCGATCCCGTCGGGTTGAGCTTCGTCGGCGCCTCACTGTCGAGCGCAGGAACCATGGAAGCCAACGAGCACACTCTCCCCAAAACCGATCCGCTGCGCTCGCTATTCCTCGTCGATCGTCCCGATGGCGCCAATCCTGACTGGACGCATAACATGCTGCTGAAGCACGGCGTCCGCTCCGCCCTCGAGTACGCCAAAAGTTTCGATTTGAAGCGCGCGCGTTCCTTATCGAACCCCAACCTCGCCCCGCACCTCGAGTTCGTTGATCTTGGTGGCCACGGCTATGCGACGGTTCGGCTCACCAGCGATGAAATGCGGACCGAGTTCGTTTGTATCCCCCGTCCGATTACGCGCAGCGAACAACCCGATGGCGGCCCGCTCCGTTACCGAGTCGCGCACACGGCAAAGCTGTGGCCGCCGGGCGAGCGGCCGAAGCTGGTTCAGCAGGTCATCGAAGGCGACGTGGGCCTTTCCATCTGACGTCGGGCAACCCTGTTGAACGCCAGCTGGTACTGGGAGGCGCTATCACTCTCAACGCCCTCGTTTCGATCGGAACCGCTGATCCCATTTCTGCCCCCCGCATCCGGAATCTGAGGCGCAGCAGGAGTCCCTGTCGCTGCTCCGAACAGGCTCATTGCGATAATCCAAGCGGCGCGCTTCATCGGGCCTAACGACA
>DASXPA010000076.1:0-54781 GCA_036493915.1 Chthoniobacterales bacterium
CCGCCGCCTTCACCGATGACAAAGCCGTCGCGATCGCGATCGAACGGGCGCGAAGCACGTTGCGGTTCGTCATTCCGCGTGCTCAACGCTTTCATCGCGGAAAATCCGGCAAGCCCGACGGGGATGACCGACGCTTCCGAGCCGCCGGCGAGAAAGAGATCGGCGTCGCCAAATTTGATGATCCGCCACGCTTCCCCGATCGCATTATTCGAGGTCGCGCAGGCGGTAACGATGCACATGTTCGGCCCACGCAAGCCGAACTCCATCGAGATGACGCCGCTCGCCATGTTGCTGATGAGCATCGGAATGGTGAAGGCGGAGACGCGAGAGGGACCTTTCTCGACGAGATTGGTGTGCTGATCTTCGAGCGTTTTTAACCCGCCGATGCCGCTGCTGACGAGAACGCCGAAGCGATCGCGATTTACCTTCTCCAGGTCGATCCCGGAATCGGCCATTGCGCTTTTCGTTGCCGCCATCGCGAAATGGGTGAAGCGATCGGTGCGCTTGTGATCCTTTGGATTGTTGAAGACGATCTTCGGATCGAAGTCGCGCACCTCGCCCGCGATTGTGCAGTCAAACCCGGTGGTGTCGAAGCGGGTGATCGAAGCAATGCCGCTGTGGCCCTCGAGCAAGTTGCTCCAGAAGGTCTCGAGATCCTGGCCGACCGGCGTGGTTACGCCAAGGCCGGTGATGACGACTCTGCGGTTCATTGGAAACTAATGAGTGATAAGCGAGGAGCTACGAGTGGGACTGCGGCGTCGTTAGGGAAACTTGTCACTCATCCCTCGCCACTTGTCACTACCTCGTTCCCATGCCGACGCTCTGGACGGTCTGGAAAAGTTTGCCTTCGGTTTTAATCGAGGGCGCGATGATGATTTCGGTTTGTTGAAACTCCGGCAGGGTGCTCGCGCCGACATTGCCCATGCAAGTTGTGATCGCGCCGACGAGATTCTGCGAGCCGTCATCCACTTCCGCCGGGCCGAAAAGGATCTGTTTGAGCGAACCGGTGGCGCCGACTTTGATCCGGGTGCCGCGAGGCAGGTTGGCGTGCGGTGTTGCCATTCCCCAGTGATAACCTGAGCCGGGCGCCTCGTAGGCTTTTGCAAAAGCGCTCCCGACCATGACCGCATCCGCGCCACATGCGAGCGCTTTGCAGACGTCGCCGCCTTTGCTCATCCCGCCATCGGTGATGATCGGGACGTAGCGCGCTGTTTTCTTGAAATAAGCATCGCGCGCGGCGGCGCAATCGACCGTCGCGGTCACTTGCGGCACGCCGAGGCCGAGAACGCCGCGCGAAGTGCAAGCCGCGCCCGGACCGACGCCGATGAGCACCGCCGCCGGTCCGCATTCCATGATCTCGTAGGTCGCGTCGAAGCCGACGGTGTTGCCGACGATGATCGGGATGCGCATCTCTCGGCAAAACTTCGCGAGATCGAGCGATTCATATTCCGACGAAATATGCCGCACCGTCGAGACTGTGCTCTGCACGACAAAAATATCGGCGCCCGCTTCCTGCGCGATCGCGCCGAAGCTCGCCGCTTTTTGCGGGATCGAGCTGAGGGCGACAGGGATGCCGGCATCTTTCATCTCCTTTACCCGCGCGCGGATGAGATCTTCCTGCACCGGTTCCTGGTAAATTTTCTGAAGCAGCGCGGTAATCTCGGCTTTGTCGGCGTCGACGATTTTTTGCAGCACTTCTTCGGGATTTTTGTAGCGCGTCTGCACGCCCTCGAGATTCAGAACCGCGAGGCCGCCGAGCTTGCCCATCGCGATCGCGAACTTCACATCGACGACACCGTCCATCGCGCTCGCGAGAATCGGGATTTTGAACTCCAGCGGCTCGGCGTTCTTGCGGCCGAGGCGCCAGCTGATGTCGACTTCGTTCGGGTTGATCGTCACCTGCCCCGGCACGAGAGCGATCTCGTCGAAGCCGTAGGTGACGCGAGCTTTTCGATTGCGGCCAATCCACATTCCCATGGTTAAATTCGATCCAGTTTAAAGCGTTCGTTCAAGCTGCCGCAGCGCGGGCAACGCGGCAAGAGAGTCGGCGTCCGGTCTTCGAATTCGAAGGCGCAGATGACGCACCGAAGTCGGTAGCGCAAAGCCCGCTGCTCGCGCCGGCGCCGATTCCACTCCCCCACTATCCAGAGGAGAAAAACCGCCGCAAGAAAAAGCAGCAGATAGATCGTGACGAGGGCAGCGAGGCTGACGCGAATCACGGCGGGTTCTCCGCGGCGGCTGGCAGCTTGAGGTCCGTGCCGAAGTCGATCGTGGCCATCGCCCAGGTCAGCTTTTCGTTAGGGGAGTTTTCGCTGCGATCGAAGCGGCAAAGCGCGAGATATTTTTGCGCCTGCTCGTCGAGTGCGGCGTCGCCGGAAGATTGCGCGAGCAGGTAATAGCGAATAATTCCGCCGCCATCGACCGCGACGCGGAAGCGCGCCGTCTGCGGCGCTTCGCGCGAAGAAGCGTGGAAGGAAAGCGCCGGCAAGGTGAGTGCGCGTCCCCCCAACGCTCCTGAAAAACGGATCGTACTCGGCACGGCGATCGGCGGCGCGGGAGGCGATGCGGTTGTCATTTCAACCGGCCCCGGCGGCATCGCGGACGGCTCGGTGCGTGCGACTTTCTGCCGCGGCATTTCTTTCAATTGCGGTGCGACTGTCATGTAGGATGGGATGTGATCCAGCTTCGGGAGCTGGTATTCAGGTGCCTTCGCAGGGCGCTGTGTCTCAGAAGCGAGCGCGGGATCTTCGGCGTCGAGCCAGTTGAGAAAGGTGCGCGCCTCCGTCGAAGTTGGCGCGATCACGCTCACGCGCGCGGGCGGCGGGAGGAGCGAAATTGCGGGCGGATAGATGACCTGAAAAAGATAAAAGCAAAGCGCGTGCAAGCCTAACGACGCCCCGATGAAACCGAGAATGGCGAGCCTGCGCCGGCGTGGACGTTCCCAATGAAAAAGCAGATTGCCGTGCGGCTGCGCATAGGTGCTCGCGCTCACTGCGATGGCGTGGTCGCGAGTGCGACCGAGGTGATGCCGCGTTCGAGGGCAGCGTTCGTCACCGTCATGACGAGGTCGTAGGAAGCGAGGCGGTCGGCTTTGATGACAACGGAACGCCCTTCCCGCTTGGTCTCGTCGAGCCCGGGACCGAGCTGGTCGAGCGTCACCTTTTGATCGTGCAAATAGATCGCCGGATTGGGTCCGCCGGTGATGCTGATAATTTGTTGGTTAGGCTGCGGTCCGAGCATGAAACGAGAGAAGGGCACCGTTACTGAGATCCCCGGCTGAAGGACGAAGTTCGAGCTCAGGAGAAGGAAAAAAATGAGCAGAAAAAGAACGTCAAGGAGTGGGAAGACATAGAGCCAGCCAAAGCTGATGTTGCTTGTCCGGGTGAGCTTCATTTACTCGTTAGGCGCGAGCACCGGCGCCGCTCCGCTCAACGCTCGAAGCGTTGTTCCGCCGTCTTCGCCTGCGCTTCCTGGAAACTGATGATCTCGCCCGACGGCGCGCGATCGGTCAGCATGTGCACGACTTCAATGCCGGCGCGTTCCATGTCATGCATCAGGGTGTTAACCCGCGCGGAGAGATAGCTGTATCCGACAAAGGTGGGCGTCGCCACGACCAGTCCGGCGGCGGTGGTGAGAAGGCTTTTGTAAATGCCGGTGGAAAGTTCTGTAACTGTCGCGTAACCGCCGTTTGACGAGACGAGGCCGAAAGCGTCAATCATTCCTGCGACCGTGCCTAACAATCCGATCAAGGGCGCGAGATAAGCCAGCGTCGCGAGGACGCCGAGGAAGCGTTCCAGTTTCGGCACTTCGAGCTGACCGGCTTCCTGCACGATCTCGCGCAGTTCGCCGCGCGGTGCGTCGTGGCGAATGATCGCGGCGTGAATGACGCGCGCGACCGGTCCGGGCGTACCGGCGCATTCATGGAGTGCCTCGGCAAAATTCCGTCGCTGCACAAGATTCGAGAGTCCTTGCAGGAATTCGCCGACATGAATCGTGGCGCGATGAAAATAGAAGAGCCGTTCTGCGAAAACAGCGATCGAGATGATGCTGCAGACCAGAATGGGCCACATGAGCAGACCACCCTTCTGGATGTAATCGATCATGCGATGACCTGATAAGCCTGCTTCCCGCCGCTGGCAAGTGGCCCGGCGCAGTTTGCCTAACGAACGAATCCAGCGGACGCCATGCTTGTTGGACTAAACGAAGAAGGAGCTCACGATCGCAATCCGCAGTTTCTCACTTTGAGAACGTGTTCATCCCACCGGTGAGATTCTTTCAAAATTTCGGGAAAAGCTCTTCGCTCCGATCAGGAGGAAAAAACGGACGCTACCGCCCCGAACTCCTACGTGTCCCGCTTACTTTCGTCGTCGTCCGCCCAAGCAAGTTCCCATCCCCGTCGTAGATCGCGTAGCCGCTCGGGTGCCCCGCAGGATCGAAGCTGTAAACGATCTTGTGCAGAACGCTCCCATCCTTGGCCAGCTGCGTTTCCTGGGCGAGCCGACCGGCGGCGTTGTAACGATAAGAGGCCTTGAAACGAAACGCACCGCTACCGGTGAAAATCAGTCCACTTTCATAGCGGCCCTCCTCATCGAGCCGATAGATAATCTTGCCCCGCGGCTTCCCATCGGCGCTCGTCGTGGTCGCGACGCAGCGATGATTCGCGCTATCCATTTTATAAACCGTTTTTGAGCCGTCGGGATTCATCGTCACTGTCACCTGGATGGCATCGTCGGAGGCCTGGCTGAAGATGGATGGCGTCGTGAGCAGTAAAACAACAGCCGCAAGAGTGGGAAGAATCTTTCGAAGCATGCGGGAAACCGGAAGGTAACAGACCGGAAGAAAAGGGCGCAATCGGGCATTTATTTAATTGACCCGGGAAAAGCACGGTGGTTTAAGGTGGAGGGAAATGGATTGATGTGGAGCATCAATCCTGCTCTCCATGGATGCTGCCGTGTCATCGCCAACTTTCTACGCCGGAGAATTCCGGCACCAAATCGACGAAAAAAATCGCATCACCATTCCCTCGCGCTGGCGCCGCAATGGCGACAGCGACGATCTCCTCCTCGTCCCCGAGCAGAATCTTCAGTGCCTCCTCGTCATGTCGCCTAACGAATTTGCGCGCGTCGTTTCCTCCGCGCAAAACAATCCCGCCGTTCCTGCGCGCGACTTGCGCATCTTCCTGCGCCACGTCCACTCGCGCGCGCAGCACGGCTCCGCCGATAAACAGGGAAGGCTCGTTTTGCCCGACGATCTTTGCCAGCAGCTCGACCTCAAAGGGGAGGTCGCGCTCGTTGGCGGCCCGGGCCGTTTTGAAATTTGGAACCTGGTGCGCTGGAAACGGGCGCAACAGGACGAGCACTCGACCTATCAGCATGTGGCCAACCTTGTCGGACTTTGAGGAGAGCGAGAGCGCGGTGGACGCGCTGTTATTCGAACGACCGATCCGGTTCTCGACCGGGCCGCTCATCGTGGAAGAGGAGGCGCAGGAAATGGAGGATCACACCTATCACCGTCCGGTTCTCGCGACCGAAACGATCGAGCTGCTCGCGCCGCGCGCTGGCTCGCTCATCCTCGACGGCACCTGCGGCGGCGGCGGTCACACCGAGCTGATTCTTCAGGCGGGCGCCGATGTTCTCGCGCTCGATCAGGATCCGGAGGCGCTCGAGTTTGCGAGGGCACGCTTAACGAACTTCGACAGCCGCATGACGCTGCGTCGCGCCAATTTCCGCGATGCCGGCAAGGTGCTCGACGAGCTCGGAATTTCTCAAATCGGCGGTGCGCTCCTCGATCTCGGCGTCTCCTCGCGGCAGCTGGAAAACGCCGATCGCGGTTTCAGTCTCATGCGCAACGGTCCGCTCGACATGCGGATGGATCCGCGCCACGAGCTGACCGCGGCGGAAGTCGTCAATAGCTACAGCGAAGAAGAACTGACGCGCATCTTTCGCAAATATGGCGAAGAACCGGCGGCGCGCCGCGTCGCCAGCCAGATCGTGAAAATGCGCAAGGAATCGCCTTTGCGCGAAACGCTCGCGCTCGCCAAGGCGATCGAAAAAATCGTCGGCCGTCACGGGCGGCGTCATCCCGCGACGCAGGTCTTCCAAGCCCTACGCATGGAAGTGAACGACGAACTCGGCGCGCTCGAAGCGGGGCTGCGCGCGATCGTTAGACGGCTCGAACCCGGCAGCCGCATCGCCGTCATCACCTTCCATTCGCTTGAGGATCGGATCGTGAAGAATTTCTTCCGCGATCGCAGTCGGGAATTTCTCGATCGGCCGGAGTGGCCTGAGCCAAAACCCAATCCCGAATACCAACTTGAGCTCATCACCTCGAAACCAGTCGAGCCGAGCGTCGCCGAACAACGCAGCAACCCGCGCTCGCGCAGCGCCAAACTTCGCGTCGCAGAAAGGATCCGATGAATCGTCGTCGCCGCCAAAAATTCAACCCGATCAACGCGCCGTCGCTCGCGCGCTGGATCGTCATCTTCGTTTTCCTCGCCGTCACCGGCCTTAGCTACGTTTACCTCTCCGTCCAGCTGCACACTCTCGGCACGGAGCGCAAACAGCTCGAGCGCGACCTTGCCGAGACGCGCACGCAAATCGAAGACGCGCGCGTCCAGATCGCGGCCCTCACTTCCCGCACCGCGCTTCAGCAACGGCTGCGCGAGGGCTATCTTAAAATGATCCCGATCACGGAAGAGAGCATCGTTAGGCTAAACCTGCCCGCGCATCGACCGGGCGACGACGAAGTGCAACCGGTCGCCAACCAGCAAAGCGGACGATGAAGTGGAACGGCCGAACCAGATGTGCGCTTGTCTGCCTCGGCTTCACCCTGCTCTTCAGCGTCTTCTCTTTCCGGCTCGTCTATCTCCAGATGGTCGAGCACAAATATTACTCTGCGCTCGCCGCGGAAAAGAACACCGTTAGGCAGACGATCTACGCCGAGCGCGGCGCGATCTACGACACCAACAACGAGATTCTCGCGCAAAATGTTCCGGTCGAGACGGTCGTCGCCGACGACACCCTGATCAACGATCGCGACGCTCTCGTGCCGATTCTGGCCGCAGCGCTCCAGTTGCCGCCTGACGAAATCACCGAGAAGATCAGCCACGATCGTCGTTATGTCGTCCTCAAGCGTGCTTTTCCGGAAGAAGAAGCGGTCTCGTTAGGCAAGAAGCTTCACGCGGAAAAGCTGCGCGGCATTCGTTTCGAGCGCGATCTCGTCAGGCTGTACCCGAACGGCCCGATGCTCTGTCACGTCATCGGCTTTTCCGATTTCAATCATCACGGCATCCAGGGCGTGGAGGCTTCGATGGACCCGTATTTGCGCGGGCAAAATGGTTTCCGTTACATCGAGCGCGATCGGACCGGCCGCGAGATCGTCCTTTATCGCGGCGCCGAGCGCGCGCCGCGCAACGGCTACAACGTTCACCTCACGATCGACCTCAATCTGCAAACCATCGTCGAGAACGAGCTCGATGATGCGATGAAAAAATATCATCCAAAAAAGGCCACGATCATCCTCATGCGGCCGCAGACCGGCGCGATCCTTGCGATGGCGAATCGGCCTTGCTTCGATCTCAACAAACGCTCCACGGCCAAACCCGAGCAGATGAAAAACCGCGCCATCATCGACATGATGGAACCGGGCTCGACCTTCAAAATTGTGACCGTCGGGAGCGCGCTCAACGAACACAAAGTGCGGCTCGACACGCCGATTTTTTGCGAGAATGGGCCGTGGCTTTACGGCGGCCGCTATCTCCACGATCACCGCTATTTCGGCGAGATCCCGGTGCGCGATGTCCTCGTGAAATCGAGCAACATCGGCGCGGCGAAGATCGCGCTCATGCTCGGCGACCAGAAGTTTTACCAATACATCCGCAGCTTCGGCTTCGGCGATCGCACCGGGATTGAGCTGCCGGGCGAAATTCCCGGCGTCATTCATCCACCGCAGACCTGGAGCAAGATCTCCATCACGCGCATGCCGATGGGCCACGAAGTCGGCGTCACGCCGCTGCAAATGATCATGGCAATGGCGACGATCGCGAACGGCGGCAAACTGGTCGCGCCGCGGATCGTCAAATCGATCGTGGACGAGAACGGCAAAGTCATCAGCGAGCTGAAACCAACCATCGTTAGGCAGGTTATTTCCAAAGAAGCCGCCGAGGAAGTCACGCTCGCGCTTCGCGGCGTTGTGAGCGAACGCGGCACCGCCGCCGACGCCGCCGTTCCCGGTTTCACCATCTCGGGGAAGACCGGCACCGCACAAAAAGTCGATCCGCATGGCGGCTACGAACACGGCAGGGAAGTCGTTTCTTTCACCGGTTTTCTCCCCTCTGAAAATCCCGCCTTCGTCGGCCTCATCACCCTCGATGATCCGCAGGTTCCACCCGAAGAAAATTATGGCGGCAAAGTCGCCGGCCCCATTTTCGCGCACGTTGCCGAGAAGGCCGCGCGCTATCTCGATCTTGAGCCGCATGAGGAACCGGACAAGCAGCTCGCCGCGGGACGAGTCGCCCTAACCAATGCCCATCGCTAAATCGCCGCGCCTCGCGTGTCCTCACCTCATGCAGCTCAAAAATCTAGCCGACCAGATCGCGGTGCGTCAGGTCATCGGTCCGCTCGACCGCGAGATCGACGGCATCTTTTACGACTCGCGCCGGGTACAGAAAAACGGCCTCTACGTCGCCATCCCGGGCGCGCACGTTGATGGCCACCAGTTCACCAACCAGGCGATCGAGAGAGGCGCGGCGGCGCTCGTGGTGGAGCGCCCGGAGACGCACGCCCGCGCCACCGCGCTCGTGGTCGACGACGCGCGCCTCGCGCTGGCCGATCTGGCCTTTACCTTTTTCAAAAGGCCGGCGCTGCGGTTGAAGATGGCCGGCGTCACTGGGACGAACGGCAAGACGACGACCAGCTTTCTCATCAAACACATCTGCGAAAACGCCGGTCTGCGCAGTGGCCTCATTGGCACCGTGCGTTACGAAATCGGCGAGCGCGTTTTGCCCGCGACGCGGACCACGCCGGAATCGGCCGATCTGCAGGAGCTGCTCTCGCAAATGGTCAACGCGGGATGCAAAGCTGCCGTCATGGAAGTGTCGTCACACGCGCTCGCGCAGGAGCGAACGCGCGGGCTGGAATTCGACGTCGCCGTCTTCACCAATTTGACCCAGGACCATCTCGATTTTCATAGGACGATGTCCGATTACTTCGAGGCGAAGGCCGGGTTCTTCACCGGCCTAACGAATCAGCCTAACAAAAAGCAGGCGATCTCGGTGATCAACATCGACGACCGCCACGGCATGCAACTCGTGAAACGGCTCGGCGAGGCAGCGCCCGTTGTTACCTACGGCCTGAGTCAGCGCGCCGACTTCCGTGCTTCTAATTATCGAGCCGAATTTAGCGGCACTTCTTTCCAGCTCGACGCACGTGGACGCAGCTATCTCGTTAGGCTGCCGCTCATCGGACGCTTTAACGTTGCCAACGCGCTCGCCGCCCTCGCCGCCGCCAATTCGTTAGGCGTGAATCTCCGAGAGGCTGTCCTCAGCCTCGGCAAAGCACCGCAGGTCCCCGGTCGTCTCGAAGGCGTTCCCGCGAAACGCCAATTCCAAACCTTCGTCGATTACGCGCACACGCCCGACGCGCTCCTCAATGTCTTGAAGACATTGCGCGAGCTCGAGCCGCGCCGCCTCATCGTCGTCTTCGGAGCGGGTGGCGATCGCGATCAACAAAAGCGCCCGCTCATGGGCCGCGTCGCCGATCAAAACGCTGACTTCAGCATTATCACCTCCGACAACCCGCGGAAGGAAGATCCGCTTTCCATCGTCGAGCAGATAAAGAAGGGATTCCGCTCGAGCAATTACGAAGCGGTTCCTGATCGTGCCGAGGCCATCGCCCGCGCCATCTCCCTCGCGCAGCCGCGCGACATTGTCCTCATCGCCGGTAAAGGCCACGAGACGTACCAGGAGTTTGCCGATCACACGATTCCGTTCGACGACGCGCAAATCGCCAGCCGCGCCTTGGAGAATCGACCGCTGGAATTTTGATGATGAGTCTTACCGAGCAGCTCGGACCACGGAGCACAGGCATCTTGTCTGTGGGACCACCGGGCGTCTCGCCGGGTGGTTCTTCGTCGCGTGTTTACATACCGGGCAGGATGCCCGGCGGCCCCACAGACAAGATGCCTGTGCTCCGAAAATGACTCCGCTCTCTTTAAACCAACTCGCGCAGTTTGCCGAAGCCGTTCGAGAAAATGGCGGCGGCAGCCGGCTCGTCGCCAACCTCAGTACGGACTCGAGAACCACACACCCCGGCGAACTCTTCGTCGCGCTCCGCGGCGACAACTTCGACGGCCACAAATTCGTCGGCCAGGCGACCGAGCGTGGCGCGGTCGGTGCCGTCGTCGAGAAGACTTGGATCGGCAAACCCTCGCCCGGTTTCTCTCTTCTTCGTGTTACCGACACGCTCCGCGCCTACCAGCAGATCGCGGCGCAATACCGCCATTCGTTAGGCATCAAAGTCATCGCCATCACCGGCAGCAACGGGAAAACGAGCACGAAAGATTTCACCGCCTCGGTTCTCGGCCGCCGTTTTCGCGTTACGAAAACGGAGGGCAACTTCAACAACCACGTCGGCCTCCCGCGGACGATGCTGCAGGCGAGCAAGGAAGACGAAATCGCCGTTTGGGAAATCGGGATGAATCATCCCGGCGAAATCGCACCGCTCGCACAGCTGGCGCAGCCGGATGTCGCCATCGTCACGAACATCGGCGTCGCGCACATCGAATTCATGGGCAGTCGCGAAGCGATTGCGGAGGAGAAAGGCGAGCTCGCGGCGTCGTTAGGCCCGGACGGGATTTTGATTCTCAATAGCGGCGACGAGTTCGCACAAACAATCGCGCAACGCACGAACGGACGCGTGATCTTGGCCGGGATTGAACGCGGCGAAGTGCGCGCGAGCGAAATCGTCCAAACTGCCGAGGGCGCGGAGTTCACCGTCCTCGAGGGCGCGCATCATTGTCACGCTTTTCTCCCGGTTCCCGGATTGCACATGGTGCAGAACGCTCTTCTCGCCATCGCCGCCGGCCGCGCCCACGGCGTCTCGCTGGAAGATTGCGCGGCCGGACTCGCCTCCGCCCCCCTCACGAAAGCGCGTCTGCAGATCAAAACTATCCGCGGCGTCCAGTTCATCGACGACAGCTACAATGCCAATCCCGATTCGATGAAGGCCGCTCTCCGTACTCTCGCCGAGCTTGAGACCGAAGGGGAACGCATCGCCATTCTCGGACAAATGGCGGAGCTCGGCGCCGAGTCGAGTCGCGGTCATCAAGAAGTCGGAGAAGCCGCGGCGTCGTTAGGCGTTGACCGTCTCATCGATCTCGGCGCGGGCGAAATCGCAGCTGCTGCGAAAGCTGCTGGCCTAACGAAAAGCAAAGTCGCCGCCACCGTTGAGGAAGCTGCCGAGCTTCTCCACGAGAATGCCCACCCCGGCGATCTTGTGCTCGTCAAAGGAAGCCGCGCCGCGCGCACCGAGCGCGTCCTCGAAGCCTTTGCCCAACGCCAATCGGAGGCCCGCTGCGCCTCATGATGTTTTATCTTCATCGCCTGACCGAGCAGTTCAAAGGCTTCAACGTTTTCTATTACGTCACCTTTCGTGCTGTTCTCGCGGCTATCACCGCCTTTGCCATCTCGCTCCTTTTCGGCAACTACATCATCCGCAAACTCATTTCCCTCAAAGTCGGCCAGCCGATCCGGACCGCGGCGGAAGTGCGTCATCTCGCCGAGCTGCATGGCGGCAAACAAGGCACGCCGACGATGGGTGGCGTTCTTGTGATCGGCGCGGTTGTCATCGCTTCACTCCTCTGGGCGCGGCCGGATAATCCGTTCGTCTGGCTCGCGCTTTTTTGCATGGTTTACCTCGGCGCACTGGGTTTCATCGACGACTATCTGAAGGTCGCGAAGAAGAAATCCGACGGCATTAGCGGAAGACTAAAGCTCGTTTTTCAGATCATCCTCGCCGCGATCGTCACCGGATTTTTCCTCCTCAATCCGCTCATTGAAGTGCAGGCGCGCTCGCTTTACCTGCCGTTTTTCAAGCTGCCCGTGATCGTGAACATGGGCGCATTCACCTTCTTCTTTTTCGCCCTCGTCCTCGTCGGCGCGTCGAACGCCGTCAACCTCACCGATGGTCTTGATGGCCTCGCGATTGGCTGCACGATCACGGTCGCGTTTGCCTACGCGCTCCTCAGTTACGCCGCCGGCAACTTCCGCATCGCGGAATATTTGCAGGTGCCGTTTTACCCCTACTCGGGCGAGCTGGCCGTTTTCTGCGCAGCGCTCGTCGGCGCAGGCCTGGGCTTCCTTTGGTTTAATTGTCATCCCGCAAAAGTTTTCATGGGCGACACCGGCTCGCTCGCGATCGGCGGGGCGATCGGCGTGGTTTCGATTTGTTGTAAACAGGAGCTGCTCCTCGCGGTCGTCGGCGGCGTTTTCGTCATCGAGGCGGTCAGCGTGATCTTACAGGTGCTGAGTTTCAAACTCACCGGCAAACGGCTCTTCGCGATGTCGCCGATCCATCATCATTTCGAGTTGAGCGGTTGGAAGGAAAACACCGTCATCGTGCGGTTCTGGATCCTCTCGATCGTTTTCGCCCTCCTCGGTCTGGCCACCTTGAAACTGCGATGAGTTACCCAAGCGTGAAGTTTTCAAAAAGCGTTGTTACCCTGAGCGAAGCGGAGGGCCTCACAAATTCTTCCAATGCTTCAAATGCGGGAGCGGGCACAGACATTCGGGAGATCACATGTGGCTGCGCCTCAGTGCAGGCTCTTCGCTCCGCTCAGTGTGACAAAGGAGGGAGTCGATGAGCGCGCCCGACTACAAGAACGAGAACGTCGCCGTTCTCGGCGCGGGCCGGAGCGGGAAAGCCGCCGCGCTTTTCCTCGCGGAAGAAGGCGCGCGCGTCACGCTCCTCGATAGCGCTCCCGAAGAAAAACTCGTCGGTCTCGATCGGCTCCGCGCGAAAGGCGTTTACCTCCTCTGTGGTCCGGCCGCGGATGAAGATCCGACCGTTTACGACCTCGGTATCCTCAGCCCGGGAATTGATCCGGAGCTGCCCTTAGGCCGAAATTTTTCGCGCAAGAACATCCCAACGATCGGCGAGCTCGAGCTCGGCTGGCAGTTCTGCAGTGTCCCGGTTATCGGCATCACCGGCACAAACGGCAAAACGACGACGACCGAGCTGATCTCGCAAATGCTCAACGCCTGCGGCCAAAACACTGTCGCCTGCGGAAACATCGGCAAGCCACTCGTCGAAGCCGCGCGTGAGCGCGATGATCTCGATGTTCTCACCGTCGAAGTCAGTTCCTTCCAACTCGAAACGATTCGCAAATTTCATCCTGAGATCAGCGTCTGGCTCAACTTCGCGCCCGATCATCTCGATCGTTACCCATCGATCCGCGAATATCGCGAAGCGAAGCTGCGCATATTCGAAAATCAAACGACGGACGACACCGCGGTCGTCAACGTCGCGGAAGACCTTCGGAAGATCGCGCCGAAGATCCGCACCTTCAGCGCCTGGACGAACGACGGCGATTATTCGCTCGCGGACGGCTGGATCGCGTACCAACAACAGCCGGTTCTCAATCTCGCCGAAGCGCAGCTGCGCGGTCCGCACAACGCCGAGAACATGATGGCCGCGCTCGCTGTCGGCCGCGCCCGCGGCTTGTCCTTCGAGCAAATGGTCCCGCCGCTCTGCGCCTATCGCGCGCAACTGCACCGCCTCGAATTCATCCGCGAGATCAATGGCGTCGATTATGTCAACGATTCGAAAGCGACCAACCTCGACGCTCTCGAGAAAGCGCTCCTCAGCGCGACCAAGCCGATCGTGCTCATCGCCGGCGGCAAGGACAAAGGCTTCGCCTTCGACTCTATTGCCGGACTCGTTAGGCAAAAAGTTCGGCACGCCGTTCTCATCGGCGAGATCGCGCCGCGCGTCGCCGAGGATTGGAAAAGCGCCACCGCCTGCGAACTGGCGAGTTCGTTAGGCATGGCGGTCGAGCGCGCCCAGACCGTCGCGCAAACGGGCGAAACTGTCCTCTTTTCCCCCGGCACCTCTTCTTTCGACATGTTCAAAAGCTACGCCGACCGCGGCGATCAATTCCGCGCGCTCGTCCGTGCTCTTCGCCCCTAACGATTATGAGAATACCCAGCATCATCACGCGAAAAAAGAAGCTCCGCGCCTCAACCGCGCGGCGTTCCCGCAACCTCGGTCTGCCCGACGAAATGGATTACGAGCAGATGTCGGAACCGAACATGAAATTGTCGCGCGCGCTTCTCATTGTCCTCGTCCTCCACATCGTCGCGGTCGCGGGAATCGTTGCTTTCAACACCATCAAAACGCGCGAGAACTTCGCGCCCGCGACCCCGGATACGATCGCTCCAGCCACTCCCTCGGCGGCGCCCGCCGCGCCCGAAGCTGTAGAATCCGCTCTCTCAGCGGAGCGAGGAGATGTGCTGAAGACAGCGCGCGCTACAACCGACGCTCCGACTGCGCCTAACGAGTCCGTGAAGGTCGCCGCTGCGTCGGAAGAAAAAGCCGCGACGCCCGCTCCGAAATCAACCGTGAAAGATTCTGGTAAGATCTACACCGTCGTCCGTGGCGACAATCCAGTCACCATCGCGCGTCATCTCAAGGTCTCCGAAGGCGATCTGCTCGAGCTGAATCAGATCACCGATCCGCGCCGACTGCAGATCAATCAAAAGCTCCACATCCCGGAGCGGCGCCCGTCGTCGAAGTCGAAGTAAAATGAGCGATCGGAAGAGCGCGGACAGATCAATTTGGCACCGGCATCCAGCCCGTGGGGCGAGCGAACATCCATCGCGCCGTCTTCTGAGGAGCGAATCGCAACCGCAAGATTTCAAGCGAACGGGCCGCCCGCTCGCCTCAGAGGCTGGATTTCGGTGCCACGCCTAACGAATGCACCGCAAAAGCGCCTACCTCTTATTCCTTGCTGTCCTCGGTCTGCTTGCGATCGGGAGCGTGATCATTTTTTCGACCGGTGCCTTCGCCCGCGACAGCCACGGGGACGTTTATTTTTTCATCAAGAAGCACGTGGCCTGGCTGAGCGTCGGTCTCGTCCTTTGCTTCATTGCCGCGGCGGTCGATTACCATTTCTGGCAACGCACCTGGTGGATCTGGTTCACCCTCGGACTCCTTGCGCTTGGCGCCTGCTTTCTCTTCCCGGCTAAGAATGGTTCCCATCGCTGGATTCTCTTTCACGGCTGGAGCGTGCAGCCATCGGAGTTTGCCAAGATCGCGACTATCTTCTTTCTCGCTTTCTGGTTTGCGCGTTATGAGAAGCAAAGCAGCCAGGTCTGGCGCGGATTCGTTCTCCCCCTCGCGATCGTTAGTCTGGTCGCGTCGTTGGTCGTCACCGAAGTCGATCTCGGCACGACCGCGCTGATCGGTGCGACGACGTTTGTCATCATGTTCGTGGCGGGTGCAAATCTCGCCCTCCTCGGCGCGCTATCGTTAGGCGGAATCGGCGGCATCCTTTTCGTCGCCACGCACATTTCCGAGCGCATGGCGCGCCTGACCGCATTTTTGCATCCGGAGCAGTTCAAACAGGACGCTGGCCTGCAGCAGATGCAGGCGCTCATCGCGTGGGGGAGCGGGGGAATCAGCGGCCTCGGGCTCGGCAATGGTCGCCAAAAGATGCTCTATCTGCCCTACGCCCACACCGACTTTATTTTTCCGATCGTCGGCGAAGAGCTGGGGCTGCGTTGCAGTCTGCTTGTCGTTTTCCTTTTCGTCGTCGTCATTGTCTGCGGCCTAACGATCGCTTTGCACGCCAAGGATCGTTTCGGACTCCTCCTCGGCTGCGGCATCGTCTCGCTCGTCGGCTGGCAGGCGGCGATCAACATTGGGGTCGTCACTTCGCTTTTGCCTAACAAAGGAATGCCGCTGCCCTTCATCAGCTACGGCGGCTCCAATCTCATCGCTGCGCTCTTCGGGATTGGCGTTCTCATCAACATTTATCGGCAAGGCGTCCTTGAGCCGGTCGCCGCAAAAAAACAAATTCCGATGCGCGTCCGCACAACGCCGAGAATCTGATGCGTCTCTCAACTCTCAGCTCTCAACTCTCAACTTCCCCATGAACGTCGTGATCGCATGCGGCGGAACTGGCGGCCATCTCTTTCCGGGATTGGCTGTGGCCGAGGTCTTGCGCGAACGCGGACACGAAGTCCTCGTTTTCATCTCGGAAAAAGAAATCGACACCCTCGCGACGGAAGGCCACCCCGACGTTCGCTTCGAAAAGCTGCCAACGATTGCGCTTCCTTCGCCTTTTTCCCCGGCCATTCTCGGATTCGTTAGGCGATTCAACGACAGCCTCTCGGTCTGCCGCGCCATCTATCGCAACTTTCACCCGCAGGCGGTCCTCGGGATGGGTGGATTCACGTCGATGGCACCAGTCCTCGCGGGCCGAATGCGCGGGAGCGCGACCTTCATCCACGAGTCGAACGCTTTCCCCGGCAAAGCCAACCGGCGGACGGCGCGTTTTGTTCGCGCGGTTCTGCTCGGCTTCAAAGAGTGCGCCGCCTTTTTTCCCAAGGCGCGCACGGAATGGACCGGCACGCCAATTCGTTCCAGCCTCTGCCGCATCGATCGCGCCCAGGCACTCGTCAGGCTGGGATTGCGACCGGACCTGCCGACTCTGCTCGTGATGGGTGGGAGCCAGGGCGCGAGTGGGATCAACCAGGCGATGATTAGAGCGCTGCCGACGCTGCAAGGCACCTCCCTGCAAGTGATCCATCTCGCCGGCAGCCGCGACGCCCGCCTGCTCGAGGATAATTACCGGCGTGAAAATATTCCCGCTCACGTCGCCGCTTTTCATCATCACATGGAGGAAGTTTATAGCGCGGCGGATTTCGCGATCGCCCGTTCCGGCGCAGCCAGTTTGTCGGAGCTGGCGGTTTTCGGCCTGCCGACGGTTCTCATTCCGTATCCCTACGCCGCGGACGATCACCAGACGCGCAACGCGGAGATTTTCGTGAAGGCAGACGCGGCGATTCTCTTGAAGGAAGCCGAACTGGTCGATGACTCGTTAGGCAAGAAAATCCAGCAACTCTTGAGCGAACCGGAGACGCGCCGGGCGATGGCGGGCGCGATGGCGGCGCTCGCGCCGAAAAACGCGGCCAGTCTGGTCGTCGATACGATGGAAAGATACACTCAACCGCATGACGCCGTCGCTGCCTGATCTTTCGAAATTCCTCACCGAGGAAGCGCACGCCATCCACCTGATCGGTGTCGCCGGGAGCGGCATGAGCGGAATCGCCGCGCTCCTCCTCGAGCTGGGGCACGACGTGCGCGGTTCGGACAAAGCGCGGACGCTCGAGACCGCGCGCCTCGCGCAACGTGGGCTGCGTGCCTTCTCCCCGCATCGTGCGGCCGACGCGGCCGACGCGGAGCTGATCATTTATTCATCCGCGATCAAAGACGACAACGAGATCCTGAGTGACGCACGGCTGCGCGGGGTGCCGACGATTCGCCGCGCGGAAGCGCTCGCCGCGATCATGCGCGGAAAGCGCGGGATTATCATCGCGGGGATGCACGGGAAAACGACGACCGCGGCAATGACGGCGCACGTTCTGCGCGGCGGCGGACTGCGTCCGTCGCATTACGTGGGCGCTGAAATTCCCATCCTTGGAAGCAACGCGCACTGGGATTCGTTAGGCCAATATTTCGTGGCGGAAGGCGATGAGAGTGATGGGACGCTCCAGCTTTTCCATCCGGAGCACGCTCTCGTTCTCAATATTGAAGAAGAGCATCTGGATTTTTACGCCGACCTCGAGGCAATCGAAACCGTCTTCAACAAGTTGCTAGCGCAAACCAGCGGGACCGTTTTCTATTGCACGGACGATGCGCATGCCGCGCGGGTTTGTGGCTCGCGTAGCAATTCGATTTCCTATGGTTTCAGCGAGGGCGCGTGCTACCGCGCCACTGGCCTCGAGCTGCATGATTTCGCCGCCACTTTTTGCGTCCAGCGCGGCAGCGAAAAGATCGGCGATGCCACCCTTAACGTCCCCGGGAAACACAACGTCAGCAACGCCCTTGGCGTGATCGCGCTCGCCACCGAACTCGGCGTGCCGTTTGCAAAAATCGCCAGGTCGTTAGGCAATTTCCGGCACGCGCGCCGCCGTTTTGAGATCAAATATCAGAGTCCCCGTTTCCTCCTCGTCGATGACTACGCCCATCATCCAACGGAGATTCGCGCCACCCTCGCGACCGCGAAATCCGCCGGGCGCAAACGCGTCCTGACAATGTTTCAGCCGCATCGGTATTCGCGCACGAAAGCGCTCCGACGCGAGTTCGGCGGCGCCTTTGACGACACCGATCACATTCTCGTGACCGACGTTTATCCCGCGAGTGAAACGCCGCTCGCAGGAATCAGCGGGCAGACAATCGTGGAGGAAATTTCACAGCACGGGCATCGCAGCGTCGCCTACCAACCGCGGCTCCAGCTTCTCCACAGCGAGATTGGCCAGATGCTCGCGGAGGGCGACCTCGTCCTCAGCCTCGGCGCCGGTAACATTCACGAGCAACTCGCCAAACTCGCCGCCGAGTTGGTCATCGCGGAGAAGCTCAAGGAAATCGTCGGCCCGAAAGGCGAAGTACGACTGTCGGAGCCGCTCGCGAAACACACGACGCTGCGTGTTGGCGGCCCGGCGCAGTTTTGGGTCGAGCCGCGGACGGAAGCTGTTTTCGCAGAGCTGATTCGCTTTTGTCGCCGAGAAAATTTGCCGCTCTTCGTCATCGGCCGCGGCTCGAACTTACTCGTGCGCGACGGGGGGATTCGCGGCGTGGTGGTCCATCCGAGCGGTCGAGAGTTTGAGAAAATCGAAATCACAGGTCTGCGGGTGACCGCCGGTGTGGGGGCGAAGTTGAAGCAGCTTGCCTATGCCGGAAAAGCTGCCGGCATCGGCGGCTTCGAATGGATGGAAGGCATCCCAGGCGATGTCGGCGGCGCCCTGCGAATGAATGCCGGCGCGATGGGCCGTCAAACGTTCGATCAAGTCGTGCGGGTGCGTTTTCTCGATCGGCAGGGGAACGCACAGGAGAAGACACCTAACGAACTCGAAGTGCATTATCGGCATGTTCCTTCGCTCGAAGAAAATTTTGCCGTCTCTGCCATCTTCCAAGGCGAAAAATCGAGCAAGGAAGAGATCGTTAGGCGGCTGGAGGAATCGCAGAAAAAACGGCGCACGACCCAACCGAGCGCGAAGAGCGCCGGCTGCATTTTCAAAAACGATGCAGCTTGTCCGGCGGGAAAACTGGTCGACGAGCTGGGTCTCAAAGACCTGCGGGTCGGCGACGCGCGCGTCTCCAAAGTGCACGGCAACTTTATCGTCAACGACGGCTCGGCGACGGCGGCCGAGGTGCTGGAGTTGATCGGCCGCATTCAGGCGAAAGCGCGGGCGGAGCGGGGGATCGAATTGGAAACCGAAGTGCAAATCGTGGGGGAGGACGCGTGAGCGGCGTCAGGAAAACTCCGGGGAGGGCGGGGTGCCACCCCGTGGCGTGGCGTGGTCGTAATCTCGCTAAGCAGTCCCTAGCCGCGGGTTGCAGGCGGGCGGCCGGGAGACTCACGGCCGTCGACGGAGTAACACTCCGTCCTCCCCGGAAAAGGATTCACTTATGATCGCGCTGACTGGAAGACATATCGCCGTCCTAATGGGCGGCCCGGGGTCGGAGCGCGAGGTCTCGCTCGCGAGCGGCGTGGGCGTGGCGAAAGCCTTGCGTTCGTTAGGCGCGAACGTCAGCGAGATCGATGTGCGCGATGCGGACTTCCGATTGCCTGGCGACGTCGGAATCGCCTTCAACGTCATCCACGGCACCTTCGGCGAGGACGGGCAACTGCAGCAGATTCTCGAAGATCGCGGCGTGCCCTACACGGGCGAAGGCGTTTCTCAGAGCCGCCTCGCTTTCGACAAAATTCCCTCCAAGGAAAAATTCCGCGCGTACGGTGTGCGGACGCCGGATTGGGAAATCATTCACGTCGGAGAACATCCCACGCTGCAGTTGCCGTTTGTGATCAAACCGCCGCGGCAGGGTTCGACCGTCGGCGTTCAAATCGCCAGGCAGGAGTCCGAGTTGAACGGCGCTCTCACCGCCGCCGCGCAGTTCGACAACGAGCTGCTGATCGAGCATTACATCCCTGGGCGCGAGCTGACCATCGGCGTGCTTGGAGAAGAGGCGCTGCCGATTCTCGAGATCATTCCGAAGAGCGGCTTCTACGATTTCAACAACAAATATCCCTTCCTCAATCCGCAGGGCAGCGGCGGGGCCGAGCATGTCTGTCCCGCGAAAATTCCGGGCGATCTGACGAAGGAAATTCAGGAACTCGCTTTGGCTGCGACGCGTTCGTTAGGCCTGCGGGTTTATTGCCGCGTTGACGTCATGCTTTCGGATAAGAACGAGGCGTTCGTGCTTGAGCTGAATACGATCCCCGGGATGACCGAAAGCAGTCTGCTGCCGGAGGCGGCCGCGGTCGTCGGCATCGGTTACCCCCAACTCTGCGCGCGCATCATCGAGCTCTCGCTGGCGGCGCGGCCTGACGAGAAATGAGAACGACGACGAAGTCACACAACCAATCGCGCCCGCGCAATCAGCGGCTCTCGACTTCGCGCCAGCGGCGGCAGCAACATCTGCTCGATGTCCGCGTTCGTTCGCAGCGCGCTTCGCATCATCGCAATCGCCGCGCGCTCGTTTTCCTTTCCAAAATTGTCCTCGCCGTCGCAGTTTGCGTGGGTATTTACTTCGGCATCCGCGAAGGGTTGAACCGCTTCTTTTTTCAAAACCCCGATTATCGCCTGAGCACGCTCGCGGTGCAGACGGACGGGACGTTGCCGCGTGATCAGGTGCTGCGCACGGCCGGCATCTCCGAAGGGGTGAATATTTTTTCGGTCAACCTCGCGCAGGTGCACGATCGCCTGCAGCAACTCCCCCAGATCGACGATGTCCAGGTGGAAAGAAAAATGCCTAACGAGATCGACATCCAGATCACGGAGCGCAAACCGATCGCGTGGATCACGAGCGAGAAGACCGTCGTCGATCCTTTTGCCTCCGACGCCGCTTTTCTCGTCGATGGGCGCGGCATTTTGATGAAAGAGAAGAAGCTGCTCCCGGAATATCTCGCTCTTCCGCTCATTACCGGTTGCTCCGGCGAAGCGCTCGTCCCGGGCAAGGAAGTCGATTCTTTCGAAGCGAAGAGTGCGCTCGAGTTGCTCCGCCTAACGACGACGAGTTTTATGCAGACGCGTTTTCAGATTCGCGATATCGATGTTTCAAAAGGCTATTGCCTCCTCGTGACGGACAAAAATCACACCCAGGTGATGTTCGCTTTCGAAAATCTCGAGGAGCAAATGCAGCGGCTCGAACAGTTGCTCGTTTACGCGGACGATTCCCATCGCGAGATCGAGACGGCCAATCTTCTCGTCGCCCGGAATATTCCGGTCACCTTCGCCAAACCAATCTCAGACGTGATCTCCGAGGTGCAGGAAACGACCGACACGAGTGAGGCGAAAGCGCCGGCGGAGGACACGAAAACGGCGTCGAGCAAAAAGCCGGAAGTTCGCCGCGCGGAGCCAGCGGAAAAGCACACCGTGCGCCGCGCTACCGCTGTGAGTCCCGGCGTTAGGAGATATCACTCAAGCCCCGCGCCATTGCCGGTGCGGAAGGCGATTCCACTTCAGCGTTTTAATCCAGAAGGGCAATGATAAATGGCGAGCAGTAACTTAATGGTCGGTCTCGAGATCGGGACCACGAAAATATGCGTCGTCGTCGGCGAAGGCCGGCCGGACGGCACGATCAAGATTCTCGGCGTCGGGCAGGCGCCTTCGCGCGGCGTGCGCAAGGGCGAGATCGTCGATTTCGAGACGGCGATGAAATGCGTCCATGAAGCCGTCGTCGATGCCGAAGAGAAAAGCGACATCATGATCCGGAGCGTTTACGTCGCGGTCACCGGCGCACACATCGCGAGTTTCAACAACCGCGGTTGCGTCGCGCTTCCCGACGATCGCGACGAGATCGACGAGGAGGACATCGAAGACGTGCGGGTGAGTGCGCGCGAAGTCAGCATCCCGGCGCAGAACGCGTTTTTGCACACCATCATCCAGCATTACCACGTCGACGGGCAGAACGGTGTCCTCAATCCGTTAGGCATGCTCGGACAAAAACTGGAGGCCGATTTCCACATCATTCACGGCGTGCGGACGCGGATTCAAAACACGATCCGCTGCGTGAAAGAGTTGCCGCTTGATGTCGAGGACGTCGTCTTCGGGCCGTTCGCGGCCGCGCAGGTCGTGCTCACGCAGCATCAAAAAAATCTCGGCGCGCTCGTCATCGATGTCGGCGGCGGGACGACGGATTACGTGCTCTATGTCGACGGCGCAGTGAAGCAGAGCGGCGTCCTCGCAGTCGGCGGCGACCACATTACCAACGACATCTCCATGGGACTTCGCATCCCGATGACGCGCGCGGAAAAATTGAAAGTCGAAGAAGGCAGCACCGTGCTCGGCAACTGTCTTCCGGGCGAAACGGTGCTCCTGAAGGACGACTCTGGATTCGCCGGGAAAGAAGTGGAGCGGGAAACGTTGAATACGATCATTCACATGCGGTTGCGCGAGAGCTTTGAACTCCTCAAGCGACAACTCGAGAGCGAGCCGTTTCTTGATTATCTCGGCGAAGGCATCTTCATCACCGGCGGGTGCAGTCAGTTGAACGGGATCGAGAATTTGGCCGAGGACGTTTTCAGCGTTCCGGCGAGGGTGACGCACGCGCGGAGCATGTCGGGCCTGACGAGCGCGTTTGAGAACCCGCAGTTCGCCACCGCCATTGGCCTGATCAAGTATGCGCAGGCGGTGCAAGGCGACCGCCTGCCGCGCAGTCGTTTTGGGAGGATTTTTGGAAGGCTATTTTCAGGAATGCGATGAAAGAGGAACAATCCCGCAAACGTTGTCATCGTGAGCGAAGCGAAAGATCTCGCCAATGGGTCTCGCCGGATCAGGGCTTCTTCAGCGTTTCCCTCCTTTGTCACGTTCTCACTCTTGGCCTCAGCCGTTCAACGCTTGCGAGATCCTTCGCTCCGCTCAGGATGACAAATTGCGAATGCGTTTGCATTCTTACCTAACGAAAGCCTAACGAAATGATCCAACTCAGCCGCAACTACACCTTGCCCGAAAAACAGGAAGATGATCTCGCGATCAAAATCATCGGCGTGGGAGGCGCCGGCTCCAACGCGCTCGATCGCATCGTCCTCGACGGGATGGAGCGGGTCGACCTCATCGCCGCGAACACCGACGTGCAGTCGCTCGCCAGTTCGGTCGCGACCCAGAAGGTGCAACTCGGCCGCAACGTCACGCGCGGTCTCGGCGCGGGCGGCGATCCGGAGCTCGGCTTTAATGCAGCGAACGAATCAGGCGAAGAACTGCGCGAAGCGCTCAGCGGGGCGCGGATGGTTTTTGTCTGCGCTGGACTCGGTGGCGGGACCGGCTCGGGTGCGGCGCCCTGCATTGCGCAGATGGCGCGCGAGAGCGGCGCGCTCGTGGTTTCTCTCGCGACGCTGCCCTTCGCTTTCGAAGGGAAACGCCGCAACGCCCAGGCGAGCGAAGGCCTCCGCCAACTGCAACAGCTTTCCGACGCCGTCGTTTGCTTCGAGAACGATCGCATGGGCGACATGGTCCTGCCGAAGGCCGGGATCCATCAGGCATTCGCGGCCGCCGACCAGACGATCAGCCAAAGTGTCCGCGCGATCGTCAACATCGTTAGGCGACCGGGCCTCATCCAAATCGGATTCGACGAGTTGCTCGCCGCGCTCCGCAGTCACGACAGCCGTTGTCTTTTCGGCTACGGCGAATCCGACAGCGACAATCGCGCGCACGAAGCGCTCGCCCTCGCCTTGAAAAATCCGTTGATGGATCGCGGCAAGATGCTGAGCGACGCGCGGCACGTCCTCGTGCAGATCGCCGGAGGGCCGGGGATGACGCTGACCGAAGTCGAGATTGTGATGCAGGAACTTGGGCGGCATGTCGAGGACCACACGCAGATTCTTTTCGGCACCTCGGTTGATGGGAAAATGGGTAATCGGCTGAGCGTCACTCTGATTACTTCGATCCCGTCGAAGAATGCCGAAGTGCCTGCGCCTGCTCCAGTCGTGCACGGGCCGGCTGCGTTCGTGCCGGCGCCGCCGCCGCTCGTCGAATCCCAGGTCGCCAACTCGCCGCCCGCTCCTCCGGTTCCCGCACCGGCGACCGAATACGCCACTCCGCCGCCGGTGGAGGCGCCTGTGCCTGATGAGTCCGCGGAAGAAGAAAACGCGCCGGAAGCGGTGATCGCTGCCGTCCCAGAAACTCCGCCGCCGCCCGCTCCGGTGCGGAAGGAAAAAAAGCCGGGCCCGCCTAAGGAGCCCATGAACGCCCCAGAACTGCCGCCAGCGCTGGCCAAACCAGCGATCTCACGCAAAGAAAAATTCGTTCAGGCACGACAGGAAGTAATGCAATTCGAGTCGATCACGCGCGGGCGTTTTGAGAAAAGCGAACCGACGATCGTCGAAGGCCAGGATCTCGATGTGCCGACCTACCTGCGCAAGAACGTTCGCGTGAAGTAAGCGTAGAGTTATTTCTCGTTAGGCAGGCACACCGTCATCCTGAGCCGGCTAAGCGCGGCGAAGGACCTCGCGAACTACGCACGACCCCGTTTTGTCGATTGACATCACCGGATGCCTGTGAGGTCTTCGCTCCGTTCGGGATGACAAGCGTGGCCTGACAAAAAGTAGTTTACCTTTTCCCCATCAAGTCGAGCACGGCGCTGGTCATCGCGATCAGCCCGGTGCGGATGGTTGGCTCCGGCACGGGCGCGAACTTGCTCGAGTGCAGACTTGGGAGCGGTAACGCGCCCGGTTTTTTCGAGGCTGCGATCTTTTCCGGAGAGACCGCGCCAACATGAAAATCAACCGCCGGGATGGAATGATCGGGCAGGCTGTATTCGGAAAAATCTTCGCCGCCCATCGTCGGGTCGATGATCTCGACGTTCTTTCCGCCTAACGACTTTTTCCAAACACCGACCAGCCGCCTCGTAAGGTCGGGGTTGTTGTAAGTCGCAGGCGTGAACTCGTTCTGGCGCACGTGCACCTCTGGCAACTTGTCCTGCGGCCAGCCGCCGGCGATCGCGCAGCCTTTCGCGATTTGGGCGATGTCGGCGAGGACGCGCTCGCGCACATCGCTCTTATAGGTGCGCACGGTGAGCTGCATTTTTACTTCGTCGGGAATGATGTTGTGCTTCGTCCCGCCATGAATTGAGCCGACGGTGACGACGATCGGATCGAGCGGATTGTTTTCCCGGCTCGCGATCGTCTGCCACATGTTGATGATCTCGGCCGAGAGGACGATCGGGTCTTTCGTTTTATGCGGATAAGCGCCGTGGCCGCCGAGGCCATGGACGGCCACGTCGACGGAATCGACGTTGGCGTAAGTGTAGCCGGGCGTAACGCCGATGTGGCCGATCTCCATCTGCGCGTTGTCGTGGAAGCCGAGAGCGAAATCCGGTTTCGGGAAGCGCGTGTAGAGGCCGTCCTTGAGCAAGGCGCGCGCGCCGGTGCCGAGCTCTTCCGCGGGTTGCGCGACAAATTCGACGGTGCCGTGCCATTGGTCCTTCAGTTTCGCGAGTGCCCGCGCGATGCCGATGAAAGTGGCGATGTGGATGTCGTGACCGCAGGCGTGCATGACGTGCACTTCGTCGCCCTTCTCGTTTTCCGTTGTCACGGTGCTCGCGTAAGGCAGACCGGTTTCCTCCTGCACGGGCAACGCATCCATGTCGGTGCGGAGGAGCACGACGGGGCCGTCGCCGTTCTTCATTAGGCCGACGACGCCGTAGCCTTGCTCTTTCGGGTCATCGTATTTCCCGAGGTGATCCGTCACTTCGCAACCGGCCGCGCGCAGCTCGTTCGCGATCATCGCCGAGGTGTTTTTTTCTTCGGTCGATAATTCTGGATGCGCATGCACGTCTTTGTAAATCGTGAGGAGGGAAGGCAACTCCTGGACGGCGAGTTCGGCAGGCGTTTGTTCGGCCCGAGCGAAAGGAGCGGCGGCGACGAAAAGAAGCGGGAGCGCGGCGGAAAATTTCATGCCGCAGGCTAGAACAAGAATCCTGCGCCTGCGAATTTGAGCCGGCGGCGGTGACGCCCGGCCGATGGTTCATCGGCGGCCAGCGCTGCGGCCGGGGCCAACGCCCCCGGCTACAACGACGCCGCCTGCCGCTCGTGCTACGCTTTGCCCGCCTTCGCAATGCCATGAACCGCATTCTTTATCTCGACTGCTTTTCTGGAATCAGCGGCGACATGATGCTCGGGGCGCTCTGCGATCTCGGGGTCGAACCAGCGAAGCTGGTGGGGGAATTGAGCAAGTTGTCGTTAGGCGAAACGCAGTTTCGTTTTGAACGGCAGGCGCGGCGCGGGATTAGTGGCCTGAAGTTTATCGTCTTCGAGCACGAGCACGAGCACGAGCATGGGCGGACTTATGCGCAGATTCGCGAGCTGATTGAGGACAGCAGCTTGTCGGAGTTCGTTAGGGGAAAGGCGCTCGCCGTTTTTCAACGGATCGCCATCGCGGAGGCGAAGATTCACGGGGTCCCCCTTGAAATGGTGGGATTTCACGAGGTAGGAGCGATCGACTCGATCGCGGATATTGTCGGTGTGTGCGTGGCGCTGGAGGCGCTCGGCGCGCCACGGGTGATCGTGTCGCCCCTGCGCGAAGGGCGAGGCTGGATGGATTGCGCGCACGGGCGGTTCCCGTTGCCGGCGCCGGCGACGCTCGAGATTTTGCGCGGGATCGAGATTGAACAGGTGGATGAACCCTGGGAATCAATCACGCCGACGGGCGCAGCGATCGCGGCGGAGTTTGCCGAATCTTTCGGTCCGATGCCGAGGATGAAAATCGAACGGATCGGCTACGGCACAGGAACCCGCGACCGGCAAGAGCGCCCAAATGTTTTGCGTGCAGTCCTCGGCGACGCTGTTCAGCCTAACGAGTGTGAGACCGATACGATCATCGAGATCGAAAGCAACCTCGACGATCTCTCGCCGGAATTAGCCGGCGCGGCGATGGAACGCCTGCTCGCGCTCGGCGCGCTCGATGTGACTGTCGCTCCGGCGCAAATGAAGAAGAATCGGCCAGGCGTCCAGCTCTCCGTCCTGTGCGAGCCGGCGCTCGAGCAGAAGATCGTGCACGGGTTGCTCACCGAGACGAGCGCCTTCGGCGTGCGGCGGAGTGAAAAGCGACGCTACAAGTTGGAGCGGCGCGTCGAGAAAGTGCAGACGCGATTTGGGGAAATAGCGATCAAGGTTGGCTTGCTCGGAGGCGAGGTGGTGCAAGTGGCGCCGGAGTTTGAAAGTTGCCGAGCCGCCGCGGAGCGGACCGGTCAGCCGCTGCCGGTGGTTTACCAGGCGGCCTTCGCTGCCTGCGATGGACGGCACTCGTGACTGAGTGCGCGCGACGACCTCTGCCCTAACGAACGGAGGCGAAGTGGGCGCCGTTGCAGAAGGTCGGCGCTTGCGCCCACGGGAAAAATGTAGGATGAGCTGATCCCGCCTGCGTGGATTTCTGAACGCGAGCGGATATTTCGATGAAGCGTCTCGCTCCTTTTCTGATCATCGCGCTCGTTGCGTTGCTCACTCTGTGCATCGGGAGAATTCTGCTGCACGCGAATGCACGGGCGGTCGCGAAGCAGGCGAGCGCTTCACCGGCGCGAGGAGGCGCCCCGATGAAGTTCGCGCACGTGCGCGGGCCAGAAAAGGCGCGGGTCACGCTGGAGGAATTCGGTGATTTTCAGTGTCCGGCATGTGCTGAGACTTCAGCCGTCATTCGGTCGCTCGAAGAAATGCATCGGAATCAGCTTCGTGTGGTCTTCTGGGAGTTCCCGCTGGCGATGCATGAGCACGGCCGCGAAGCCGCAATCGCCGCGGAGGCAGCTGCTGCACAGGGCCATTTTTGGGAGATGCACGATTTGCTTTACCGAAATCAGCGGACCTGGGCACGGTCGCCGAATGTGCGCGCAGAGTTTGAAAAATTCGCGCTCGCTCTCCATGTGGACCTGGCGCGTTTTCGCCACGACCTGGAGGATCCCGCGACCGCTGCGCGCGTCGACGCCGCGCGTAACTACGGAATGTCTCGCGGAGTGAGGGGCACCCCAACGCTCTTTATCAATGGTGAGCAGCTTGGTCCGCCTTTTTCGCCTGAGCACCTGCGGGAGGTGATTAATGTGGCGTGCGAAGCCAAAACCTAACGGACAGCGATGGCAAAATCGCGAACGCAAAAGGAGAATCGAACCGAGCGGCTGGCGCGGATCCGCACCATTTTCCTCTGGATTATCGCATGTATCGCGCTCGCGGGTCTGGCCGACGCGACCTATCTGACTGCGGCGCACTTATCGGGAGTTACATCGCTCTGTGGGGAGTCGTTAGGCTGCTCAGAGGTGCTGGGCAGTACCTACGCGTCCTTTCGCGGAATTCCCACTGCGGCTTTCGGCATGATGGGCTATTTCGCGGCCTTCAGCGCGGCCATCCTCGTTTTGTTTGGCTACCGGTGGGCGCGCAGCTTTCTCATTGCCGTGGTCGCGATCATGTTCGCGGCCACGTTGTGGTTTCTCTATCTGCAGGCTGCCGTGCTTCACGCGTTCTGCCCTTTTTGCCTTTTGTCGGCGGCTTTCACGTTCTGCATGGCGGGGCTGGTTCTGGCTTATCCGCCGCTTCGTTAAGCGCAAGCAAAGAGACAGCGCGAGCGGCGTTTCGAATTTCCATCATCCGCCTGTTCGCTCACAACGACGCTGCTCGCTGAGCTTGCATTAAAGATTGTGCCCTCAGGGGAAGAAACCACCGAAACTGATAAAAATGTAATCTTCGAAGGCGTGACATATTTTGCGATTTAGGCATAAATCTCGCCCTCTAAACATCCCGATCACAAATGAAGAAAAAAAACTCCACTCAATCTGCCTTTTTTAATCCGCGCGCGCTCCTCGGGTTCGCGTTGTGTTTGTTGGGAATTGCCTTCGCTTTTTTTGCCGTCAGCGGTTTTACCGGTCCTTCTCTGAAAGCGCAGGGGATCTCGGCGAAAGCGAATCAACTGAAGGCAGATCCGAACCTGACCGCTCCCGCGCCCAGGAATTTTCAGCCGGTCTGGCCGGTTCGCACCCGCCCACTTCGCGACATCCGTGCGATTCGTCCTTCGGCTGCGCCGGGGCACGATCATGCGGAGCCAATGACGCCCCAACCGCCGATGTTAGGAGCGGGCACCGATACGGTGCGGCAGCAACAAATCCCTCACGGCGTGTCGGCGCCGTCGCCTACGGGTCTTTCCTTCCTTGGAGTAGGAGTGGGGCTCGCCGGATTCTCTCCGTCGAGTAATCCGCCTGACGTCAACGGTCGAGTGGGCGGCACGCAGTATGTGATGTGGAACAACACCAGCTTTGCCGTTTTCGACAAACACACCGGCGCGTTGCTCTATGGACCGGCAGCGGGCAACACGCTCTTTCAGGCTCTCGGCGGCGATTGCGCGAGCCATAACGACGGCGATCCGGTTGTTTCTTACGATATTCTTTCCGGTCGCTGGATTCTTTCCCAGTTCGTTGTTGGCGGCAGCGCGGGTGCCTTTTCTCACCAGTGTATCGCCGTTTCCGCGACGCAGGATGCAACCGGTCAATATTATCTTTACGACTTCGTGACCGACCCAAACAACTTTATCGATTATCCCAAGACTGGCGTCTGGCCCGACGGTTATTACATGAGCGCGCACGTGTTCAATTCCGCTGGGACGGCGTTTCTGGCGGGACGAGTTTACGTCTTCGAGCGCGATAAGATGATCGCAGGCCTGCCGGCCCGGCAGGTAAGCTCGAATCTCGCCAACCTTACCGGCAACCAGTTCGGTTTTGTTCCGGCCGACTTGGATAGCCTGACGCCTCCACCGGCTGGAGAGGCTTCTTTCATTCTCGGGCCTCACCCTTCGAACCGCGCTCTGACCGTCTCTACCCGCGTTGCAGTGACTTGGGGAGCGACGCCGACGATCGCCCTCACGACGGATACCATCGCTAACGCAACCACCATCAACGCGCCCTGCATCAGCGGCGGTCGTTCCTGCGTTCCACAACCTCCTCCGGCGGGGACGGGGGATTACCTCGACAATCTTAGTAACCACTTTATGTATCGGCTGGCCTATCGTAACAATGGCACCCAGGCTGCGCCGCAAGAGTCACTCCTGACTAATATCACGGTCGGCAGCACCACTCCCACCAGTCACGACGCCGTCCGCTGGTATGAATTCAGAAACGCGGGCAACTCGACGGCCACACCGACGCTTTTTCAGCAGTCCACTTTTGATCCAGACGGCACCTTCCGCTGGATGGGTTCGATCGCGATGGATAAAGACCAGGACGTAGCGCTTGGTTATAGTGAGTCGAGCACTACGATTAAACCGGCGATCTGGCTAACGGGACGTCTTGGCAGCGATCCTCTCAACACAATGGGCGCGGAGGCGCAGGTGCAGGCTGGCGCCGGTTCGCAGACCTCGGGCGCTGGTAATCGCTGGGGCGACTATACTTCGATGACTCTCGATCCCGTCGATCAATGCACATTCTATTACACAAACGAATACTTGATGGCCAATGGGACCTTTAACTGGTCCACTCGCGTTGCGGCGTATAAGTTTCCAAGTTGCGTCCCCGCTCCCGCTTGGGGAACGCTCACCGGAACAGTGACATCGACCGAAACTGGAGCCCCTGTTTCCGGCGTCATCGTCGCGCTCAATAATGGCTTCGCCGGCGCGACGAACTCCAACGGCGTTTACTCCGTCCTCGTGCCGTCTGGCGCTTACACCGCGAGTGCCTCTGATCCCAATCGCAATTGTACGACGGCGATACCCGGGAACCCATCGGTGACCATCAATGTCGGTGGCACGACGACGCAGAACTTCACAATCACCGGAGATTCCAAGCTCGAGGCGAACGGGGCGACCGTGGATGACGCGCCCAACGGCAACGGCAACGGTGTGGCGAACAAGAACGAGTGCTTCAACATCAACGCAAACGTCAAGAATAACGGTTGTGCCGGTGAGACGGCTATTTCTGCCACCCTCACGACCAGCACCCCAGGAGTAACGGTCGTCAATGGCAGCTCTTCGTATCCCGATTTGGCGATCGACCAGAGTGCGAACAACACCACTCCTTTCCAAGTCGAAACCTCGAACAGCTTTGTCTGTGGAACCGACATCGCCCTCTCGCTCAATCTTAACTATGCCAGCGGGAATAAGGTCGTCACCTTCACGGTCCCGACCTGCGGTGGTGGGGCCAATCAGGCCATCCCGACAAGCCAGCTCATGACGACCGATCCGACTGCCAACGATCGTATAGGTCGGAATGGCGTTCCCAGCACTTGCGCCGGCAAAGCCAACCCTGGCGGCGGCTTCCCGGGTACGCATTATTACCAGCAATGGACGTTTACCAACAATGGTGGCGCGCCAGCTTGCATCACGGTGAATCTCACTGCGGGTCTAGGTGGCCCCGGAGACATCGAGAGCGTTGCGTATCTGAATAGCTTCAATCCCACCAACATCAGCGCCAACTACCTTGGTGACTCTGGAATCTCGGGCTTTGGAACGACGGTAGGCAATGCGTCCTACTCCTTCACCGTGCCCGCGTTGTCGAACTTCGTTGTCATCGTCACTACTTCCGGCTCCACGACGCAAGGGACGATCGCTTCCTCTGTCTTCAGTGGGACCGTCTCAGGCTTCTACGATCAAACACCGGGACCGGGCCAGTGCCCGCAGGCGCCGCCCCCGCCGGTGCTCCTCTCGGCGGTTTCTCGCCTGAGCAATCCAGCCGGCACCTTCGACGTCAATCTTCCTCTCACCGGTCCGGTTGGGATTGAAGATCGCAGCAACGGCGGCAATTACAGCCTCGTCCTCACCTTTGATCGTCCGGTGCAGAGCGGCAGCGCGAGCGTGTCAGGCGTCGGAACAAGTGGAGTGCCGATCTTTAACGGGAACACCATGACCATACCGCTTTCAGGGGTCGGTGATGTGCAAACCGTGACTGTGACGGTAAACAACGTCACCGGAACCAACGGCGGCGTCCTGCCTTCAGCGAGTGTGAACGTTGGATTCCTGATCGGCGACACGAACGCCGATCGCAGCGTTGGCTCGATTGACGTCAGCCAGACGAAGGCGCAATCGGGCAGGCCCGAAACGAATGCCAACTTCCGTGAGGATGTGAACAACAACGGAGCCATTACCGGGTCCGACGTCTCACTGGTGAAGTCGAAGTCAGGCAATGGTCTGTAATAACCTTCACTAAAGGTTGTTTCGCTTACGGCGCTCGCTCCGGAAACGGGGCGAGCGCTCTTGCTTGGGGGCGAGGCAGTGCTTGTGGTCCAGTCCGAGGCGGCCATTCCCACCTGGCTGCGGCGCTCCCGATTCTATCGAGGCTTTTCGTACGGTTCGATCCCGCGCGAAAGCAGCGCGCAGTTCTTCTTCGAGTTTAGACGGATTTTCGGTGAGATTGGCTTTGCGCTTCACCCGAAAACTGGCCTAGTCTGCCGCCTTTTATGAGACTTCTTCGCTTCGCCTTTGTCGCTGCCATGGGCCTCCTCGTCGCGTCTTGCTCCGAAAAGCCGGCTGCTGGCGCCGGCGGCAAGCCGACAAAGCAAACAGATCGTCATCAGTTAGCCGCCGGTAAGACTGACGACGAGGTCAAAGCAGAAAAGGAGTCGGAGAAATCGGGAGAATCAGAGGAGGAAGAGGTGGATCCCGAGGAAATCGGGGAGGATTGCGTCGCATTTCTTCGGGCCACTCAAGCAACTCCCCCAGGCCAGGAGAGCATGCCTTGTCCTCAATGTCCCGGCGGCTCCGTGAACCCGCCCGAGGTCCTGAAGTTCGACAACTTTCAGATAAATAAAGCTTCTACTTCAGGGGACACTCGCGTTGTGGATGTGACGATTCAGGCGCATTTTAATCCGAGTGCACGCGGAAACATTGTCGGCGGGCTGGTCGGCTGGATGCCGCTCGAGCAAAGAAAGCAATACGCAGAGGGAAAGACGCCGTCGGGCGAGCAGACCTACAAGGTGAGGGTCGTCTACAAACGCGCCAAAGGGTTCTGGCGCGCAGTCGAGTTCGCCAAACGCGACAGCTGAATCCCGTCGCACGCCGATCGCGGCGAAGCCGTCGGAACAGGGCCCTGCCCTCCTTTGCTTTCTAATTCATCCAATCTGCATAAACCTAAGGACGAATGAGTTTCGAGCAGAACACCATGCTCTTTGGGTTCGATCCGACGGCCCGGATCGTCGCGATCGAGCTTGGCGATACCGGGACGGTGAAGGTCTATCGGCGGGAAAAAGAGGGACGTACCGTGTGCGATATCGAGGATTTTCACCCGTTTGTCTGGGCCGATGAGAACGTCGCCGACCTTGGTCTAACGAACGCGGAAAAGCTCGCCGGCGAACTGAAGTATGACTGGGTCGTCACGACCGATAGCTGGAAAGAGCTGATCGCGCTCCGCAACGGGCTGAAGAAAACAGGTCGCAACTTCTTCTCTTTGAGCGATCCGGTGCAGCATTATCTCACCTGCACCGGTCGCACCCTCTTCAAGCAGTTGCCATTCGAAGAGCTAAAGCGGATGCAGATCGAGGTCCTCTCTTCCCGCGGTGGGGACCTTGAAGCTGCGACCAACGATCATATCACTAGCATCGCAGTTTCCGATAACAGCGGCTGGGAGGAACTGCTCGAAGTGAACCCCGACGCGATTGACGAGTCCGAGCACGCTGCGATCAAACGCCTGACGAACCTGATCAAAGAGCGCGACCCCGATGTGATCGAAGGTCACAACCTGTTCAAGTTCGACCTGCCGTTGCTCGTCGCTCGCGCCCGCAAGGCAAAAACGAAACTCGACTGGGGACGAAGTGGTGGTTTCCTCCGTTCACGGCCATCGCGTCTGCAGATCGCTGAGAAGACGATCGATTATCCGAAATTCACCGTCGATGGGCGGCACTTCGCCGACACTTTTCTTCTCGCACAGTTTTACGACGTCGGCATGCGCACACTCTCCGGTTTCGAACGCAGCGATGTCGCCCAGCATTTTGGCCTAACGAGTATAGCCGAGCTCTCGGAGTTATCAGGCAAAGAACTGCAACGCGCCTGGACTGAAGATCCGCAGCGCTATCGCGAGCGTGCGCTCTGTGCCGTGCGTGAGACACGCGCCGTCGCTGATCTGTTAAGCCCAAGCTACTTTATTCAGGCGCAAATCTTCCCCTATAATTACCAGGATGTAATCGTGCGCGGCAATGCCACTCGGATCAACGCTCTCTTTCTCCGCGAATATTTGCGCCAGCGCCACAGCATTCCGGAGATGCCGATGGCGCGCGGCTTTGAGGGCGGTTACACCAACATCTTCTTCACCGGCGTGGCGCACAACGTCTGGCATTGCGACGTCGCCTCGCTCTATCCCTCGATCATGCTCCAGTTCGATTGCTTTCCGGCGAAAGACGAACTCCACATCTTCCGCCATCTTCTCACCGACCTTCGGACTTTTCGACTGCAGGCGAAATCTCAGATGCGTGAAGCTGAAGATGAAGCGGCGCGGCGTTACTACCACGCCTTGCAAAACACGTTCAAGATCCTGATCAACAGCTTCTACGGTTACCTCGGTTTTGCGCAGGGCAATTTCGCCGATTTCGAAGCAGCCGCGCGAGTTACAGAGATAGGCCGCGATCTCCTCAAGCGGATGATCGCGTGGCTTCAGGCAGAAGGCGCACAAGTCATCGAAGTCGATACCGACGGCATCTACTTCGTCCCGCCGCTCCCGCATGCGTCCCGCTTACAGGATGAAACACGCGAGTTAGACGATCGCGCCGCTATCGATTCCCTCCGCGAGGGGCTGGCGAAGGAACTTCCGCCGGGAATTGAGGTGGAGTTCGACGAACAATTCGAAGCCATGTTTAGTTACAAGGCGAAAAACTACGCACTCCTCGACAAGGAAGGCGTCGTCACGTTGAAGGGCGGCGCCCTGAAGTCGCGCGGTCTGGAAAAGTTTCAGCGCGTCTTCCTCGAGGAAATGATCAAGCTCTTGATGCAAGGAAAGTCGGAGAAAATCGCGGCTTTGCGGGAGGACTTCGAGAAGAGGATTCGCGACCGGGAATGGCCAATCGAGATGCTCATGAAAACCGACACGCTCCAGGATTCACTCGAGAAGTACCGCCAGAAAATCGCCGGCAAAGGCCGCAATCGCGCCGCTGCCTACGAGCTTGCCCTCGCCAGCGGTCGCAACTACAGACCGGGCGATCAAATCAGCTACTACGTGAAAGCCACGCCGAAGAAGGCCGCGGCCTATGATGCTGCAAAACTTGTGACCGATTTCGATCCTGCCAACCGCGACGAGAATGTGGATTACTATGTGGCGAAACTAGCCGACTTGATGAAAAAATTCGGCGCTGTTACAAAAGACAATTCCCCTTCGCCTAGGCAGGGGAGTTTGAACCTTTAGCCAACTCCTTCGTTGATCACTTGTTCGTCGCAGCATGTGCGACTTTAAGCAGGCGCACATAGTCTGCGCGCAGTGGGATCGAGTCGATGTCGACACCATTCGCACTTTTCTCCGCGCTTCCGAAGTAGCGAAAGATCTCATCTGGTTTCCTCTTGCTCACATAAAGGCCGCCCGGAACCAAAAGCGGTTCCCTATTACCGGCAAAGACGCGGAACCCGTTCGTGGCTTGAAAATAAATCCCGCGAGCGTCTTCGCTGACGGGAATGAACTGACCAGGCAGGATCCAGAATTCTCCTTGTTCGCTACGAGTGAGGAGCGGATGATTCACATGAATCGTTCGGAGAAGAACAAAGCGCTCGATTTGCCGACCGCCCAGCGAAGCCGTCCCGTGAAACGGCGTACGCGTCTGTCGCGCCCGGGCGCCGATACTGAGCAGGAATAAGCAAATGGCGGCGAGGATAACAGCCCTGCGCCGTGTCGAAGGGAGAATGGCAGGCATATCTCAATCGATTAGCAGAATGAGTCACGCCTGCCAGCATAAAGAGATATTCAGTCGGAAACCGTTCAACGAATTTCCTTCTCCCGGTAATAGCGAGAAAGTTTCTAGTCGCCGTATCCATTCGGAGTTGATAGGCTACGTCCGCCTGTCACCTATGCGAGGTTCTTTCCAAGCTGGTCGCGAAGGACAGTATCGAGATTTTTCGCTGCTGGGACGCCGCATCTCTGCGGCAGTCGCAGCGGCTCTCATGCTTGCCCACCCAGTTGGTGCTCAATTGAAGGATCTCTTTAAACCGCTCCCACCTGCACCGGAAAGTAATCTGGCGAATCCTAAATCCCTAACCGGGAGAGAACCTGAAACCCACTTTGGCTTGGGAGATCCGGAGACTCGCTTATGGTTCTCTTTAGAACAGGACATTTTCTTTACCGAACTCGAAAGTGATTTGGAGGCGAGGAATTTCGATAAGCTGATCGAACGCTGCAACAAGGCCATTCCATCGGCGAGTGTTCGCCACAGGTCGATCTTGTTGCGTTTTCGCGGGCTGGCTTACGCGGGGAAGAAGCAGTGGACCAGCGCCTTGAGGGATTACGCAGAATCCCTCAAAGAAGAGCCAGAGTCACTGCAGGCCTTAAGAGAGAGGGCGGATATTTACGAGGCCCAGGCGAGATGGAAAACGGCGGCGCGGGATCTTGAGAAGGCCGTTCGTCTGGGAGAAAGCGAGTCAAGTCAGAAAGGCTTCTCGATCCTGCTGAATGGTCTCGCCTGGTTACGGGCGACCTGTCCCGATAAGACTGTCCGGGACGGCGAAGAGGCACTACGGCTGGCTCGCCGTGCGTGCGATCTTTCACAATGGAGAGACGCGAACGCTATCGACACTCTAGCGGCAGCCTATGCCGAGAAAGGACGCTTTCAAGAGGCAGCTGCCTTTCAGGAAGAAGCGATGTGGATGGGCAAACTGGACGACAAGATAAGGACCGGAATGGCGGAAAGGCTGGCCCTTTACCGACGGAATCGCCCCTATCGCGAGGAGCCAGCGAAGTAACTCCAAAGCGCGAAGATGGAGTCAAGATCCAGCGGGTAAGTTCTCTATTGGAGGAACATAAAGAAGGCCTTTCGCTTGATCGGTCTGCGACGGCACTGGCATGTACGAAAAGCCCACGCGATCCAAGTTAGGCGCCAGGCGTAGATGCGTCCGACCACAAGCAGAGCGATCCAAACGGAGAGGCTGAGCTGGAGGACCCGGGCGGATGCGGTCCAGTTGCAAGGCGATACTGGTGATGAGTCCGGCGGCCGAAGGGAGCCAGCGTTGATCTGGTCGCGCGAGGTTGATCCAATCCTGGGCGAGGCAGCCAAAGGAAGGAGAAGAGCCGACTAGTGCAGCATCCATCTTCTGGTGGAAGCCTTTACGCCGCTCACATATCCGGGACCCTTTCAACAAGGGAAGGAGTGGAATAACGTCTTGATAGGGATGCGTTTCGCGTTTGCACGCGAGATTGGTATTGCACGCCCGCAGGGCAAAGACCGATAAGGAGAAGATGAAGATTAAAACACTTCTCCTATCGCTGCTAAGCGCTGTTTGCCTGGGTAACCCTCATCAAGCTTTTCCCGCCGGGGACGATTTCGCCGCCATCAAGGCGGAGGTCGCGAAACAGCACGAGGCGGCGATCAAGCGACTCCAGGATTGGATCGCGCTCCCATCGATCGCGGCGGAGGATCGCAACTATCCCGCCGGAGTGGAGCTGATGGTGAAGATGCTGAAGGACGCCGGCTTTCAAAACGCGACCGTTGTCGAGACTGACGGGAAGCCAGGTGTTTTTGCGACCCTCGATGCAGGCGCGCCGAAATCCGTCGGCCTTTACTTCATGTATGACGTGAAGCAGTTCGACCCGAAAGAATGGTCATCGCCGCCGTTGGCAGGAAAGCTAGTGGACAAACCGGGGCTAGGTAAGGCGATCGTGGGCCGCGGCGCAGTCAACCAGAAAGGACCGGAGTCTGCCTTCCTCGAGGCGTTGCATGCGATCCGCGGGACCGGCAAGAAATTGCCGATCAATCTCGTCCTCGTGGCGGAAGGCGAAGAGGAAATCGGCTCGCCCCACATTGGGCAGATCGTGCACAAGCCCGAAGTGCAGGCCGCGCTCGCGAAGACGGTCGGAGTGTTCATGCCCTCGGCGATGCAGAGCGTCGGTGGCGTCGTCACCGTCAGCCTTGGCGCCAAAGGCATCATCGAGTGTTCGCTTACGTCCAGTGGCGAGAAATGGGGGCGCGGCCCGGTGAAAGACATTCATTCTTCCCTCAAGGCGATGGTGGACAGCCCGGCCTGGCATCTCGTTCACGTGCTGGACACATTGGTGACAAAGGATGGAAACAACATCACAATCGATAACTATCCCAAACCTCGCCCGCTCACCGTCGCCGAGAAAAAGATGATCGCGGATGCCTCGAAGAAGGAGAGCGAAGCGGAGCGCAAGAAGGTTCTCGGGGTGAAACATTGGATCGACGACTTGCCCTGGGAACAAGCGCAGGAACGCCTCGAGTCGCAGCCGACGGTGAATATTGAGGGACTTGTCGGCGGTTACACCGGTCCGGGCGGCAAGACGATTCTTCCCCACCAGGCCGTCGCCAAGCTCGATCTGCGGCTCGTGCCAGGAATGAAAGCGAGTGACAGTCTCGCCGCCTTGAAATCGCATCTCGCGAAGCATGGCTTCGGCGACATCGAAGTGAACATGACCGGTGGCTACGATCCGACCACGACTTCCGCGGACGCTCCGCTCATTCAAGCGCAAATTGCGGTCTTGAAACGCGCCGCCGTGGACCCTGTCCTCTGGCCGTGGAACGCCGGCTCCTATCCCGGTTATGTCTTTACCGGCGAACCGCTCAAACTCGCCTCCGGCCACTTCGGTCTTGGCCACGGCAGCGGCGCGCACGCGCCCGACGAATACTACGTGATCGATTCCACCAATCCGAAAGTGCAAGGCTACGATGGCGCAGTCATGTCGTTCGTTGAATATCTCTACGAACTCGCCAAGTAACGGTCCCCTAGAGTTAGCCCGCGGGTAACAGAGTTACTCGGTGCGTAACGCGACCATCGGATCGACCCGGGCGGCACGATGCGCAGGGAACCAGCAGGCGAGCAGCGCAATGCTCCCGAGCAGGACCGTTACCACGATAAAGGTCATTGGATCCACTGCGCTCACGCCGTAGAGCAACGCGTCGAGCAAACGCGTCGCGCCAAAACTCACGACGAGGCCGATGCCGCCACCGATCGCAGCGAGGAGCATCCCTTGTCGCAGGATAAGGCTGCGAATGTTCCCGGTCTGTGCGCCGAGCGCCATGCGCAATCCAATCTCCCGCGTGCGCCCGGCCACGACATAGGACATGACGCCGTAAATCCCGATTGCGGCGAGAAAGAGTGCGAGCACGCCGAAACTGCCGAGCGCATCGGCCGCCATGCGCGTGGGAAAGAGCGGGATATCCATGTGTTCGTCGAGCGTCTGGGCGAGGAAGATCGTGAGGTTGGGATCGACCTTTTGCGTTTCATCCTTGAGCGCGCTGAGCAGCGCGCTGGCTGAGCCAGGGCCGCGCGCCACCAGCGTGACCGGCGTTGTGTAATCGCGGAGAAGCGGTCGGTAGACGGCTGGTGTTGGCTCCTCGCCAAGGCTGTTGTATTTCCCATCTCCGCACACCCCGATAATCCGCCAGTAGGGATCGTTCGGACCGCCGAAATTGAAGCGTTTCCCGATCGCGTCCTTTCCCGGGAAAAAGCGCCGCGCGAAGGTCTCGCTCACGACCGCGACACGCGACTCGGTCTTATTCTCGTTAGGCAAAAAGTCGCGGCCGCGCAATGGGATTTGCATCGTCCGGAAATACCCCGGACCGACATCACGCGGCACCGCGGTCGGGAGGTCGCCCATACTTTTCGCCGCCTGGCCTTCGATGTAAATCGAGGTCGAATTGTAGTCGAGGCTCAAGGGAAGGCTCTCTGTAAGCGCGGCGGAAGTCACGCCAGGCAGCGCGCGCGCCTGCTCAATGACACGCTTGTAAAAGGCCTGCCCTTTCGCCTTGTCGTAACCCTGGAGCGCGACATCGAAGGAGATGGCGGCGGCGTGTTCGGGATTGAACCCAGGATGCAGATGCTGCGCGGCCTGCAGACTGCGCACGATCAGGCCGGCGCTGATGAGGAGAAAGAGCGAGAGCGCGATCTGCACCACGACGAGCGCATTGCGCAAGCGCGAGCGACGGAAGCCGCCAAGCGAGCCTTCTTCTTTCAACGACGGCACCAGCTCCGGCTTCGACGATTGCAACGCGGGGATAAGACTGAAGAGAACCCCTGTGAGAATCGAGAGGGCCAGGGTAAAAACCAGCACGCGCATATCGAGGCGCACGTCGAAAAGAAGGTCAAAGTCGCTCGGAAGGTGCAAAGACGAGACGGCGTGATCGATCCAACTGCCGAGGAGCAGGCCAAGACCGCCACCGGCGAGCGAGAGCATCACGCTTTCCGTGAGCAGTTGCCTAACGAGTCGCCCGCGAGTCGCGCCGACCGCGAGGCGAATTGCGATCTCCTTGCGGCGCTCGGTCGCACGCGCGAGAAGGAGGTTGGCCAGATTCACACAGGCGAGAAGAAGGACAAGCCCGCCCACGACCGCGAGCACGCCAGAAAACGCGAAAACGGAATCGCGGATGGACGGGATAAAAAGCCCGGGCGGAATCAAGCGCACCCCGAGTCCGGCATCTTCTTTTGGGTATTCCTTACCGAGTTGCGCGGTCAGGACGGCGAGCGCGGCTTGCGCCTGTTTCGTGCTCACACCCGGTTTTAGCCGGCCGACCGCGAAGAGGTTGTCGCTATCGCGGGAATCGAGCCAATGGCTTCCGATTTCGATCTCCTTCGCCATCATCATCGGCACCCACATTTGCGGCGCGAAGGCGACCTCGGTCCCGATGAAACCTTTCGGCGCGACACCTACAATGGTGTAGGGGCGGCCGTTTAACGTCACCGTCCGACCAATGGCCGACGGGTCGCCGGCGAAGAGCTTCTGCCACGTCGCGTAACTGAGTACCGCCACCGGTTTCGCTCCCGGCGCCTTATCCTCGTCCGGGAGAAAGCCGCGTCCGAGCATCGGTTTCACGCCGAGGACGTCAAAGTAGTTACCAGAGACGAGATAGCCCCAGGCGCGTTCGTTCGTTGCTCCGCGACTGAGGTTAGTGACACAGAGACGGTAAGCGATAAGTCCGGAAAGAACTGTGTTGCGCTCCCGGTAATCTTTGTAGTTAGGATAGGATTGAAGCGTGATATCTGCGCCGCGATGCATCGTGCCGTAAAGCTCCACCAGCTGCGATGGGTTCTTCACCGGCAACGGCCGCAAGAGGACGGTGTCGACCAGACTGAAAATCGCAGTGTTTGCACCGATCCCGAGCGCCATCGAAATGATGGCAAGGGCGGTGAAGCCAGGGTGTTTCAATAACTGCCGCCGGCCAAAGCGAAGATCGTGCAGAAGCGTGCTCATAGGTTCTCCTCCGGTTAAGGGCGACGCCGCCGCCTGCAGATGAGATGCACCTGGAAGCGCAGCTGGATTCAGCTTTTTTCAATTTCTTCCCGATCGCTCTACAGCCAGTCCTTCACCTGCGGCCAAGCCTTACGCAGCGGAATCTTGAGATCGCGACAGAGGTAGATGTGCTGCCGCCGTTCCCATGGCATCGCCCAATAGCTGGTTTCGACTGGCCCAAGATCTTGGACGCTGCGGAATTGCTTCGGCTCATCTCCGCCAGGCGCGTCGAGCACGAGGAGAAGCTTGCCGCTGTAACCGCGCGGTCCCCAAAGATAATAATTTTGATGACCGGATAGGGCGGGTGGCAGCCCATACTTCCGGCCGAAGAAATCGACCGCGCCGGCCTGCCCATAGTCCTGGCAGAAAATGCCGGCCATCCTCTGTTCGTGAGGCGAAAGCCTTTGATAAGCCCACGCGACGGATCGCGCCATCTCTTCCCAGCCGAATTGATCGGCGAAGAGTTGCGGTAAGGCAGCGTTGTGCGAGGTCTCGGTGCGCGGCGGGCGGAAGTGGATAGCCCTCATGTAAGCGACCAACTTTTCCGGTGAGAGAATGGGAAGAACGGTCGGCGCAATGAGCGCCGAGAGCACAATCATAATGGCGGCAAGAGTCGGCTTTACCCATGGCCAACGTTGCGCACAGAGTCGCTCGAGCGCGACTCCGCCGGCGGCAAAGAGCATCGGGTAAATCGGCGCGAGGTAATAGACCTTTCCATGCAGGATGATGAATTCGACGAGCGTCAGGAGGTAAGCGATCGCGAGAGCGCGGTAGCGCCGGGCAATGAAAAGCCAAACGAGTCCGGCGAGCCACAACGGAAGCGCGGCCGGATTCACGATGAGAATTTGCTGAGCGATAAAAGCGGGCGGACTGAGGACGACGTTCTTATTACTCTGAGCCACATTGCGGAGGAGCTCGTAAGTCGGCCAATGATGCTGAAACTGCCAAAGGAGATTCGGCAGGATGAGGACAAACGCGACGAGGCCGCCCAGCCAAATCCACGGCCGGGCGAAATGCCGGCGCGCCGGCGTGAGCAACAACGCGATCGTGAGGCCAACGCCGAAGAAGACAAAGGAATGTTTGTTCTCCACCCCGAGACCGGCGAGAAGTCCGAAATAAAGCCAGAGCAATCCACCGCGCCCTGGAAGAGAGCCAGAAATTGATTCTTCCGACGACGACTCCTCCGCCACGGCGTCGGCATTCAAAATACCGATGAGCCACGAGACGCAGCCCATCCAGAAGAGCGGCTCAAAGACGTTCAGCGAATAGATATTTCCGAGGGCGAGGTAGATCGGCGCCACCGCCGTCGCGAGACAAGCAAGAGTAATCGCCCAGGCCCGACCACCTAACTGGTGTGCGATTGCGCCGGTCAGTGTCACCGTGAGCGCGCCTGCGATCGCCGGAAAGAAGCGCAACGCAAAGAGCGAATGACCGAAGAGCGTCAGTTCCAATCGCAGGAGCCAGGCGCTGAGCGGTGCCATGTCGACATAGCCGGCCGCGAGGTGATGACTGCAAGCGATGAAGTAAAGCTCATCGCGAAAGTAGCCATAGCGGTTGTTCGTGAGCAGATGAAGGAGAAGGGCGAGGAAGGAAAAAATGCCAACGACCCACTTCTCTCCCGGCGAAAACGCGGAGGAGTTCAGAGGATGAGCGCGATGCAATTTTGAAGAAGAAGGCTCCGCCGTCACACTACCACTACGCTCCGCGCCTCAGCCAATGTCAATCTCGCTCGAAGCGAGAAGAGTTAAGCAAAACTGTAGCCGCTTAAGACGGCGCCGGAGGCGCGACAAAGACTAACCCCAGGTGTGAGGCCGGGGATAGTGCTTGCATTCCAATTAGCCCGAATGGGCGCCAGAATGCGCCGGGCCGCGCTTACTCCTACCGCCACGCCCGGGAGTGGTTGTTTCGTAAAAGGCGCCCTTCTTCCGGTCACTGCGCCCCACGCGCCATCTCCGCCTGCCTTCGGCCTAACCAGATACTGAGCACGCACCAGACGGCCGCAAGCGGCGCGGCGACAAAAGAAATTCCCCGCAACCCCAGCCCGAACCAGGTAAGCAGCGGATAAGACCAGGCCCCGATCTGATCGCCTGCGCGATAGACAAAGGTGTCGATGAAACTCTTCGCTTTGTATTTATCCTCGCGTCGCAGGACCGTGAAAAGCACTTCGCGCGCGGGCCGCGTGACCGCGAAATTTCCCGCCCGCCGCAGCACTTGATAGACGGCCAGGAGCCCGAGCATTGGCACGAAACCCATTCCCAGAAAACCGATCACGCTGAGCACCGGCAGGAAGGCGAGAGTAAAGCCGACGCCAAACCATTTCAGCAGCCGTCCCGTGAGCAACAACTGTCCAAGGATCGTGAGCGTATTCACCGACAGATCGAGCTGGGCGAAAAACGCCATCCGCGCCGCGCGATCGTGAAAATGATGACCGGTGAGATCTGCCTGCTGGAAGTAAACGATCGTGTTCGAGATCGCGTGCAGGAGCAGAAAAGCGCAAATGCCTAACAAATAAGGCGAGCGAAAGACGTGGGAGATCCCGGCGAGAATCCCGCCGCCGACCGGCTGCTCGGCTCCGCGTGCATCCTTATTCTTCTGCTCCCCTTCGTCATCCTGCTCGCGCTTCTGCTCGATCCCATTTACCCGCTCGACTGTGACCTGAGTTCGATCACGATCACTAGTCGGGGAATGCTCGACCGCAGGAAAAAACTTCACGCACCAAGGCGCGATCTCGAGCAGCGCCGCAGTGACGAGAAGAAGATTGGGTGCGCCGAGCCGGCGCACGAGCGAGGCGGTCACGATCGGCCCGGCGATCGCGCCCAACTCTCCCCCCACCGCGATGAAGGCAAAGAGCCGCTTGGCCTGTTCGCTATCGAAGATATCGCTCATGAAAGCCCAGAAGAGCGAGACGACAAAGAGATTGAAGACGCTTACCCAAACGAAGAAGGCGCGCCCGACCCAGACGTTCTCGGCCGGCGAAAGCGTGCGCATGAGCACATAAAAGATGAGGAGATTGCCAATGAAAAATCGATAGGCGATCGGGAGAAATTTCCGCCGCGACATCCGCGCGACGATGGCGGAAAAGGCTGCGTTTGCGAAGAGCATCGCGACGAGGGTACCGCTATACATCCAGGGCAACTTCTCCACCCCCGCGACCGCCCCGATGTCGTCCCGGATCGGCCGGACGACGTAATAGCTGGCGAGAATGACGAAGTGAAAACCGCAGGCGAGTAGGAGCGCACGGAGTTCGTTAGGCCGAACGTCTACCGCTTTTTGCAGGAGCGTTCGGGTGCGACTCATCTTATTCTCCTGCTCCTGCTCGTGATTCTCTTCGCATCGCCGGAAGGTTGGATCACGATCACGATCACGAGCACGAGTCTGGGATTACGAACCTTGTGGCGGTGTCGCCAAAGGAAGCACGCGCCGTAACGCAGCACGCGGAGCTGGCGAGGCCGGGCTTTCAATCCTGTGTGCTCCCCAATCCTTTAAGACCGCAGCTTCGCGCTCGGGGGCAAGGCCGGCTTTTAGTTTCGCTTGCCGGTCCGGCGTCTGCGCTTTGAACCACGAGAGTGTGTCGCGCGCCGTCTCCGCGAGCGGGCGGAAGGTCAACCCTTTGCCGACCGCGCGCGCGTTGCTGATCCGCCCCATGCCTGCATCCTCACCTGTCGGCGGCACCCATACCGGCATGTCTGACCAAGGCGAGACATTTTCCTTTTCGAGAAACGTTGCCGGCACCCAGGTAAAGGTCGCGCTCGAGCCGAGCGCCGTTTTGATACCATTGAGCATGTCGCTGATCGTTAGGCGCTGGGCCGGGCCAGTGGCGTTATAAACACCGGTCGTGCCCGCCTCCGCCATGCGGATCGTCCATTCTGCGAGATCCCGCGCGTCGATGAATTGCACCGGATCGCTTGGGTCGCCCGGGGCGAGCACCTCGCCGCCGCGATCGATTCGCACCGGCCAATAAGTGAACCGGTCGGTTTGATCGCCGGGCCCGACGATCAAACCCGGTCGGATGATGAGAGCTTTCCCCGGAAACCATTTCTCGACCTCGTTCTCCGAGAGGGCCTTGAGCGGGCCATACAGCGCGAAGTGGGACGCGATTACCGTATCGCGCGTCTCCTTCATCGCATCCGCGCCTTTGTATTGCTCGACCGGCGCAGTCTCATCCGTCCCCGGCTGGCCGATTTCTCCGTAAACGGAAATGGTCGAGATGAAAATGTAACGATCAACGTTACCTTTCAGGATGGCCGCGGCATCGCGCACCCATTTCGGGAGCATTGTCGGATTATCGATCACCACGTCCCACTTGCGGCCTTTGAGCGCGTCGAGATTGCCGGTGTTGCGATCGCCGATGAGCTGCTCGACTCCGACGGGCAACTGACCGGGATGCGTTTTTCCACGATTGAACACCGTGACTTTGTGTCCGCGGGCGAGGGCGTATTTCACTTGAAAAGGTCCCGTAAACCCGGTTCCGCCGAGGATGAGAACCTTGAGCGGCCTGGACGCTTTACCCACGTCTTGAATCGCTTGTTCTTTGGCCACAGCGGGCGAAGCGACGAGCGAGAGAAGGAAACCGACGAAGGAGAGAGAAGCACAGAATTTCATGGCGATATAGCTTAGAGATTTTTGCCATCCAATGCCACCCGTGGACGGAAACGGCCATAGGCGTCTGGAATGATGAGGAGGGTGGCGCGCTTGGTTAGTTTGAAATCAGCTTCTGCGCCGGATTCGGCCGGCACATTTTCCGGACGCATGGTGTGGATGGTGAGAGGCAGGCGCTCGAGCGGCAGGTTGGGAACAACGACGCTTTGCCCGTAAGTGAGGGCACCGACGATTTTGCTCGCGCCATTGAACACCTCCGCAGTCACGTCGGGAAAAAAATTCCGCACCGTCAGAGTCCCTGAGGTTGCTTTGGGATCATTGGTATCTTTGATGACTTCTAAGTTTGGACCCTGGGGCGTTGGATAGGCAAGCAGGGTAAAGTAGCTGTTCGCAAGCAGATTGAGGTCGACGAACTTGAGAGGTTTTTCAGGTTCTCCGCTCTTGCTAAGGGCGAGGTGATAGATGCCGGGACTAAACTCTAAATAACTGTTATAACGGCCGGAAGGGGACTTACCTATTAGCGGAGGATCCGTTGGTCCGGCTCCCGCGCGCCTCAGATCCATGGGGCCATCCGCCGCTGGAAGCATGTTCCAAAAGCGGATGTAGCCGATAGGAGAAGGAGGTGCCGCTGCCAGCTCGCAGATTGGGACGATGATAGCGATGGCGGCGACAAGGCAGAGGCTACTCGCCAACGTAAAGGATCTTAATTTCATAGCGATCAGGCTTTCTAAAACGGTCATTGCTTGTGGGATCGAAAGGATCGGAAGGTACTGCACCGTTCCACTTCGGATCCATGCGAAAGGTTACCTTGGTCTGCGAAGTTGCGGTGACCACAGGCGCTGCGCTTCCACCTGGCGGAGGGACGAGGGATTGCCCGGCCGCATAGACCGTGAAGATATTCCCGCGGGTGGTGATTAACCCGACGAGTCGTCGGAACAGCTCTTCGCGACCGCGGTCGTAGGTGGTTGCCATATCGGCCCCGGAGAGGTTGGTTCCAGCGTTAAAGACAGGCATCTCTGAAAGTGCTCCTCGTTCGGCGATTGGACCCGACGTGTAAGCAAAGTCGGGATAGGTTGTGCCGTCATTCATGACTCGCGCTTTGACTTCGTCCACCAGTTTCTGCACAGCCACATCGCTCAGCGGAGCGCCGGCGAGCTGCGCATCCTGAAAGACGTAACCGAAAAGGGCGGCCTTGAGAGCGACGCCGTCGTCTCTCGCCGCTCCATTAATGTTTACTAGACCCTCCAGTTCTCCGGGGGGGAGGAAGGCTGGAGAGGTCTGAGTCGTAAACATGTCAGCTAGGCGCCAGGCAGTCCATTCCCGACTCGCGGAATTACTATCGCCATCCCAGAGACCGCTAGGATTATTCGATGGGTTAAAGAAATTTGGCTGTCCTATCCGAAACGTGCGACCGCCGCTCCGGCTAAGTCTAATATTCGAGCTATCCCCTTCCACACGAACTGGGTCGAAGATATCTCCGAGCTGTCCAATGGAGGTTAGCTTGGCGTTCGCGATGACTGCTGGCGCATCGGCGGCGGCTTCGTTGCTGCTCGAATAGTCCGGCCATTTGGAGGGATCGACGTAATTGGAATTCGGTGCTCCCAAACTGGAACTGCCAGGGATATCGTTATCGCCAAGTCCGCTGGCGTAGTAGCGAGTCTTATCGGTACCGGCGCTTGCCCCATTGAGATCAAATTGGAGTTGCTCGGCATTGGAGCGCGGGTCACCGGTTGTGGCGTCCACGCTTGATCCAGAATTTCCCCGCAAGGAAGCGCCGCGAAAATGATACTTCGTTTGGTCGAGACGTTCGTTGCCGTTGTCAATATTAACGGAGATGGCCGTTCCGATAGCTCCCGCCCCCCAGGCTGACTCGAGCATTCCGAGGTCATTCGCGAGCGCGATCTCGGTTTCGTAATCACTACTGTTTGTCGTCCGGTCGCGCATGTTCAGGCGGAGATTACTGCCGCTCTTTTTTTGGGTCTTTCCTGAGTAAGTGCGGAGATTTTCCGGCTGTATTTGAATGTAATAAACTTTGCTCTTATCCGGCGCGAGGGCGGGAAGGACGTCGGGATCGGTCGTCAGCACGATACAAGAGCCAGCCGGGAAAATGACGAGGGGAGAGCCGGTCGCGCTGTTGACTGCGTTGCTTAGGGCGAGGTGAAGGTCGCGAGGAGGTCCCTCGGGAATGTCGTCCAATCCTCCAGCATCCCATCCAGGCTGGTCGGCGATGAGAAGAAAAGGATTTGGCCCCAGATCAGAAACAGCGATGTCGTTGTTCGTGACATTCCAGATTTCGACGTAATGGTCGATGCTGATGGTGTAATTGGCGACCGGACCGGTGCGTGGGCCGAAAGAAATCTCCCGCACACGCAGGGCATATTCTTGAATGTAAGGGATCCGCTCTTTACCGATGGCGATGACTTCGTTCGGGCCCGAGGTTCCGCCGCCGCTGGCAGTGAAACAGTTCGTCGGTCGGGAGCCGATCCTGACGGTGAAGTTGCCATCGTTATCGATGACGGTCGGTTGCGAGTCCGTGTCGATGTAGTCGCGAATGTTGGCAGCGGTCTTGTTTAAGTAAATCGCTTGATCGCTGGCAGGGACGTCGAGCGAGTTCTTGTCTGAGCCAGGCCGATAAAAGCGCTGCCCGAAGTTAGGCGATTGGTATTTTATCGTGTTGATGATCTGATCGAGTTGCAGACGAATGGCGCCGGGATCGGTCGAGGTGCTGACGGTTGAGTTGAGATTGATGCGTTTGCTCCCCGTGCGGGAAAGGTTTAACCCGCCGGAAAAGATCGTCGACTCGAATTTTGCGTTGTCGGCGATGGGACTCGGCGCCGCTTGATCTACGGCTCGATATTCGAAAAAGCGGTTGCCGGGAAAGTTGGATCGCGAATTGAAGATCACGGTGGCGACGGCATCGAAGTTGGGAATCCCAAGCGTCTTGAGAAGCCCTTGCATCGGAATTTCCGAGGGATCGTCGCCGACTGTGTCCGAACCGCGCGGAGTCACACCCATGAGGTTGACATTGGCTTTGAAGCTCTCGTCCTCCATCCAATAGGCATACCGAGACGTAACCTTGCCGTCGGCATCGGTTTGGCTAATCCACGGCGCGCGAAATTCCGGCCGGCTGGCCGCGCCTGCCGGCGCGCCGATCGCCCCCTGAGTGTCCTTGAGATAGCGGGGGTGGTTGAGGTCGAAAGAGTTGGTGTTGTCGAGAGGTCCGGGCAGCGCCGCGGCCAGGGTACTCGCCCGCGACGCCGCGCTTTGCGGCGGAGGTGGGATCGAGACAGCAGTGGCGCCGGAGATCAACGGCAAAGCGTGCAGCGGAGCGGGAATACCGCCGGCCGTCGCGTCGGGGGATTCGTCGCGGTAGTAAAGAACGGTTCCTTCATACAAAACGCCGCCGCTCCTTGGATTCACCTTTTCCCAAGAAGTGGCGGAATCGCTGTAGTTAGAAACGTTGTCCAGCAAACGTGCGATCGCGGTGTTCACCGCAGTTCGCGCGGCTAGTTGAGCTTTCGCCTTGTTGGCAAAGGCGCGCGCTGTGGTCTGGTCGAGGCTGCTGCTGGCGAGGAAGGCTACCGCTATAATGGTAAGCAGCGCGACCGTGATGAGAGTGATGACGAGCGCGAAGCCGCCGCAGTGTGAAAGCTGGAGTCGGCGCACGACGATTACTGGTTTTGGCGTAAGACGACCCGCGTCACGAATTGCTGTTCGTAGGGAAGAATGAGGTTCTTGTAGAGCGCGCTCGTCGGGTCCGACCAGGTGTTTGCGGTCACGCCGAAATTCCGAATCTTGCGCGCGGCTGCGGGGCTCATGGATTTGAAACGAATCTCGAGCCATTTCCAATTGGCCGTAGGATTGGCCGTCGGGGCGACTGGATCGGCCAGAAGGCCGGGGCGAAACTCAAGGTCCCAGACATAGGCGGCGACGGTTTCGTCGTTGGGCGTTTTCGCGTAGAGACTGGTGAAATTCGGCGCGGCTCCGGCGAGAGCGGGGAAGGCGGCATCGCTATCTTTGAAGACCCGCTTCAGGCTGAACGCTTTCGTTGTGCTATCAAACTCCGTGTAGTAACCCACCGCGCAAAGGTCGCTCTTCCCGCTGTTCGGAATTGGAGCCACAGTGTACGCCTCGCTGGCGTAATTCCCCTGTTGGTTGAAGAGCGCAATCATCTCAGGATTGCCGCTGATGTCAGCGCGGCCGAGCTCGCGTGCCATGAGTTGCAGGACGGCCCGCGCATCGCGGAAGGTGTCAATCCGCTGATCGGAAGTCTGCCATTGGCGGGCGGTGGCGGCGAAGACTCGAAAAAGGATGGCAACGATGACCAGCGTGAGGGCGATCGCGACCAGCAATTCGGCGATGGTAAAGGCTCCGACAGCTCGGCGGCACGACGTCTTAAGAGCTTTTTCGAACGACATACATGAACTCGAGATAGTCGTTGGTCGCGCTCGAGAGTCCGCGAATTCTAATTTGTAATTGGTTGAGCGTGCCGACGGGCAGAGTCGGCGTCGGCGCGATCGGAGGAGCGTTGTCGAAGCGAATCTCAATGCGGTAAATCGAGTTCGGTTGCCTCGCGTTGGTGATGTCGGGTTGATTCGGAGAAGGATAAGCGGCGTAGAGATGGGCGGGAGCGGTGTTCTTATTTGAAGCGCCCAAATCGAGCGTGGCGCCGAAGCAGCTGATCGAAGAAAAGGTGGCAGTCTGCGCATCGATCGTGGCTACGATCATTTTGGCGAGTTGAGCGGCTCGCGTGTCACTCACGCCTCGACGATTTTGGCTGAGAGCGGCGGGAAAAACTCCGAGGATCGCGACGAGGGCAAACGCAACGACACCGAGAGCGAGCACCACCTCGATAAGCGAAAACGCGCGCCTGCGTTTACGTGCGGGTATAGGGATCAACATAGCGCGCGCGCCCGGTGAGGCGAGAGATCGTGACCGCATCGAAATTCTGGATCGTTTTCTGGGTCTTGTCGGTGAAAATGGTTTGGCCTGCGCCAGTGACGAAGCCGGAGAAAAATTTCACGAACATGATGTTCGGCTCGGTTGGGAAGGCGACAGTTCCGTTCGGGTCAAACTTAATGAATGGGAGCGCGACCGGCGCGGGATTGACGCTGCCCGGACAGCTAAACTTGATCGTCGGATCCTTGTCCATCATCAATCCCGAGTTCGCACTCGAGCCGGGCAAAAACGAAATCCCCGTGGGCAGGAAATACCATTTCGAAACCGCGACCGGGACGAAGTTTTTGTCCTGGAAAATAATATAGGCCTTCGCTCGGTATCGATCCGGCGAACTGTCGTCGGGCGAGGTCAGCGTCTCGTCGCCGAAGACGACATAAGTGGCCGACCCACTCGTAATCGCCAGCGCCCGCGCTTGTTCCACCGCGTTGATAAAGTTGCTGATCGCGGCCTTTCTGCCGTTTGATTTCGAGAGAGAGTTTACCGCCGGGATAACGGCCACAAGGAGAAGTGAAATGATCCCGATGACGACGAGCATTTCTACCAAAGTGAAGGCGGGGCGCCGAGACGAGCGGGTCGACTGGTGGGGTGACGCAGTCTGCATGCGCCCGCCATCATAGCTACGAATGCGAAATCTTTTGAGAAAATTCTGCAACCAAACGCAATCGAGACCAGCCGCTCTTAGAATCATAGCTCCCGCCGTGCCGGATTCGGCTCGCGTAAAAAGTTGCGGCTCGCGGCGCAAAAGATGCGTTACGGGCACAGAGGCACGCTTCTAGCTTTTATTGGCTGTGTGCTGGAACACACACTGTCGGAAGAGGAGCGTAGCCAGATCGGGCAGACGATCGAGATGTTTGAGGTCATCACTCAAACACAGCCCGATGACTATCAGTCGCTCAAAATCTTAAAGGAGGCGCACCAGAAGCTCGGGAATGCGGATGATGCGCTGCGCATTTCGCGTCGTCTGGCGGAGGCCTATTTTAATGTCGGTTCCTATGCGTTGGCCGCCCACGAATGCGAGTCGGTTCTCGCGATCGCCCCGAATGCTCCGGAAATCCTGGCGATGCTGGGCGACATCGAGGCGCGTGTGCAGCAAACGCACGAGGAAGGCGCGGCGAACGCGCTCGTCCTCACCCACGGCACTTCAAGCAGCACGAATGGCGCGACCGGCCCGGGCGGTCTGGCGGAGATCGGCGGCCGCAACACAGGCAAGGTCGGCAAGCTCGTTTCCGCCGAGAACGCCGAGGTCGGTAACGAGCAGCTCGCGAAGTTTTTGATCGTGCAACAAATGTTCCCCGAGGATGAGGTGAACGCCGCGCTCACCGCGGTCAAGGAGGCGAACAAAGGGCTGCGCGCTCAAATGCTTGCGCCTTCGCTCCTCGGGCGCCTCTGCGACGGCAACGAGAAAAAAAGCGAGCAAGTCCTCTCGGCTTTGATTGATCGGACGAAGTTTGCCTACATCCCGCTGGAGTATTACGACATCGATCGTCAGGTCGTGCGCATGTTGCCCGATGAGCTGACAATCGGCCGGCTTTTTGTTCCCTTCGATCTCATCAGCCGCACGATTATGGTCGCGGTCTCCAACCCCTTTGACTCCGCCGCGCGCGAGGCGGTGCAGCAATCGCTCGATTATACCGTCACCTGGTATCTCGCGAAGCCCTCCGCGATCATCAGGACTTTGCAGGAAATCTATCGCCTCGAGGCGAGCACCTGAGTCATGCCGACGATGCGCAGTAAATCCTTCGGCGAACGCATTGCCGATGTCCTGATCGAGGATGGCCTCCTCCTGCCGAACCAGCTCGACGAGGCGATCCAGTTTCAAAAGACGAAAGGCGGACGGCTCCTCAAGATTCTAACCGACAAGCAGTTCGTGAGCGATCAGGACATGGCCTTCAGCATGGGCCGTTGCCTGAACACACCGCCGGTGAATTTGCCGCGCGTGCGCGTGCCGGAGGAAATCCTCAACCTCGTCCCGCGCGACATGGCGAAGGCGCACAAGCTGGTCCCGATTGCGCGGCTCGAAAATAAGCTTTTCGTAGCGATGGCCGATCCGACGAACGTCCTCGCGGTGGACGATCTGAAGCGTCGCGTCGAGCTCGAGATCGTCCCGATGATCGCGACGGAGCGCGCGGTCGGCGAAGCGCTCAGCGGCGTGCATGCGGCGAGCACGAACATGAGCGAAATGCTCAAGCAGGTCTCGGAGGACGTCGCCAACGATGTCGAAATCCAGCAGCAAAAGCGCGAAGAGATCGATCTCGACCGGCTCGCCACCGACAGCGAAGACGCGCCCGTCATTAAGATCGTCAACCTGATCCTCGCGCAGGCGATCAAGGAAAAAGCCTCCGACATTCACATCGAACCGTTCCAGCGCACGCTGAAGTTGCGCTACCGCATCGATGGCGAGCTCATCCCCGCGGAGTCGCCGCCGAAAGCGCTCCAGTTAGCGATCACTTCGCGCATCAAGATTCTTGCCGGTCTCAACATTGCCGAGCGCCGCGTCCCGCAGGACGGACGCTTCCGCATCCGGGTCATGGGGAAGGATGTCGATCTGCGTATTTCGATTCTGCCGACGCAGCACGGTGAGAAAGTTGTCATCCGTATCCTCGATAAAACCGCGCTCGCTGGGAGCGTGGATTCATTAGGCCTGGATGAGGAGACGCTCGCGCGCTTCCGTAAAGCGATCGACGCGCCGCACGGAATGATTCTCGTCACCGGCCCGACCGGTTCCGGTAAGACGACGACGCTTTATTCCGTCCTTCAGGAACTGAACAGCCCAAACTACAACATCGTCACAGTAGAGGACCCGATTGAGTACGAGCTCATCGGCGTGAATCAGGTCGCCGCCCGGCCGGATATCGGGCTCGATTTTGCGTCCGCGCTTCGATCCATTCTCCGACAGGATCCCGACATCGTAATGGTCGGTGAAATTCGCGACAACGAGACCGCCGACATCGCGGTGAAAGCGGCGCTCACCGGTCACCAGGTTCTGAGCACGCTGCACACGAACGATGCCGCCGGGGCCATCGCGCGTCTCGACGACATGGGGATCGAGCCGTTCCTCATCTCCAGCTCGGTCATCATGGCTTGTGCGCAACGACTCGTCAGACGAATTTGCGTCAACTGCCGGGAAGAATTTGTCCCCGAGCCGGAAATGTTCGAGCGCCTGGGGATCGAGGCGACGGAGGGCGCGGTCTTTTATCAGGGGGCGGGCTGCGATCGCTGCAAGGGCCGCGGTTATTCCGGTCGGGCGGCGATCATCGAAGCACTTCCCGTGAGCGAGACGGTGCGGCGGTTGATCATCAAACGCGCCTCCGCCGCCGTGATCAAGAATCAGGCAATCTCCGAAGGGATGAAAACCCTGCGCATGGTCGGGATCGATAAGTCGCTCGAAGGAATCACGACGCTCGAGGAAGTCTGGCGCGTGACCGCGGAGGATCATTAGAGACCCGTGAATCGTTAGGCACGAGATGAAGTTACCGTTCCTAAGTTTTTTTAAGAAAAAGGCGAGCGAAGCGCCCGCACCGGTGATCGCTCCGGCGCCGATCGAGAAGCCGCCTTCAGAACGTTTTGGCAAAACCGTCATGCCAAATATGTCGCGGGTGATGGAACCAGACGCGCCTCCG
>DASXPA010000077.1:0-11501 GCA_036493915.1 Chthoniobacterales bacterium
GCGCGCAGGCGCCCGTCAAACGGCTCTCGACTTCGGCGCACAGGAATTCATCGACCTCGATAATGATGCCTTGGAAGACGTCGGCCAGGTTGATCTGGTTTTCGATGTCATCGGTGGAGACATCGGGAGGCGGTCTGCGGGCCTGATTCGCGCCGGAGGAACCCTGGTGACCGTCACCGGCCCAACCGAGACGCGACCCTCTGGCGGCCGGACTATCGACTTCGTGGTCGTCCCCGATCGCGCCCAATTGAACGAGCTCGTCCAGCGGGTTCGGGTTGGTCGGCTGCGGACAAACATCGGCCACATGGCAGCCCTCGACGATGCGGTTGCCGCTTTCAACCGGACCGAGCGGAGCAAGGGAAAGACGATCATCCGCGCGCACGTGTGAGGGCTCGGTGATTGCAAAGAGGTTTTAACCACGGATCAGGGGGAAATCATTGGAGTCAGGGTTCAAATCTTGACACGGATCGGGAGTATCAGCGGTTCCGGCAAACTCGCCTTATGCGAACAGGGTTTGCAACTTCCCCAAAACCTCGGCGAGCTTTGTTCCTTTCACCTTTCCGACTGAATACAGAATCACATTTTGCTCGACGGTGAACAGCCGTTGGGGACGGATAAAGCTCGCTTGATGCGACTCATGACGTGATAGACCGCGCCCGGGGGTTGAATTCGCATCTGTCCGACTTGAAAATTGTCGGCTCGCTCGCGCCGAAGGAACCTTCTAAATAGGAGGGGATGAAACCGGGGGGATTCTTCGCCGAACTGAAGCGGCGCAATGTTATCCGCGCGGCGATCCTCTATCTCGGCGCGGTCTGGGCGCTCGCGCAAGGGATCGCCCAACTCGGCCCGTCGGTCGGCGCACCGGAATGGACGACGCGTTGGTTTCTCGTCGCGGCAGCGATCGGGTTCCCCTTCTGGATTGGTTTCGCCCGGTTGTACGAATTCACGCCGGAAGGCTTGAAACGCGAAAGTGAAATCGAGGCCAGGCCGATCCCGCGCCACACCGGCCGCAAGCTCGATCTCGCGATCATCGGCGTGCTGACCGTCGCGGTCGTGCTGTTGCTGACAGACCGGTTCTTCCTGCGTCCCGCCCGTGAGACGACAGGCGTCCCGATCGCGGCAAACTCGATCGCGGTTCTGCCCTTCGTTAACATGAGCGCGGACAAGGCGAACGAGTATTTCTCCGACGGTATTTCGGAGGAGTTGCTGAATCTGTTGACCAAGATGCCGCAGCTGCAGGTGGCGGCGCGGACTTCGTCTTTTTCTTTTAAAGGCAAGCAGGTCGAGGTTCCAGAAATCGGGCGGCAACTGCATGTCGCCAATGTGCTCGAAGGCTCCGTGCGCAAGAGCGGCGATCGAGTGCGGATTACGGCGCAGCTCATCCGCGCGGGGGAAGGTTTTCATCTTTGGTCGGAGACTTACGACCGCAAGCTCGATGACATCTTCAAGATTCAGGACGAGATCGCGGCCGAGGTGGTAAAGCAGTTAAAGGTAAGATTGCTGGGCGCAGCGCCGAGAGTGCGCCAGACCGATCCGCAGGGTTACATGCTTTACCTGCAGGCGGTGCAGCTCGGGCGGCAAAACACCCCGGAGGCATTTACCCAGTCGGATGCACTCTATCGGCAGGTGATTGAGATCGATCCGCGCTATGCCCCGGCCTGGCGCGAGCTGTCGAGAAATTTCACCAACGAGGCCGACGCCGGGATGCTTTCGAACAGCGAGGGTTACGCTCGTGCGCGTGAGGCCGGCGAGAAGGCCTTGGTCATCGATCCAAACTACGCTTCGGCGCACTCCGGCCTCGGTTGGATTGCGATGGCAAATCATGACTTCGTCAACGCCGCAAAACACTTCGAGCGCGCCCTCGCGCTTGACTCGAATGATCTGAGCGTGCTCGGCAATAGTGCTGCGTTTCTCCAGGCCCTGGGTCGGCTGGAGGAGGCGCTGGCGATCCAGCAAGCTCTCGTGCGGCGCGACCCACTGAACGTGACGGCGCTTTATAACCTCGGTTACACCCAGCGAGTCATGGGACGGTGTGATGCCGCGATCGCAACCTACCGCCGCGTCCTCGGCCTGAGCCCGGGTTACGCCAGCGCGCATTATCAGATCTGTGTTGCCATGCTGCTCAAGAACGACGCACCTGCCGCGCTGGCCGAGATTGAGCAAGAGAACAATGAACCCTCCCGGCTCATCGGCCTGCCCATGGTGTATCATGCGCTTGGACGCAAGGCGGAGTCGAAGAGCGCGCTCGCTACTTTGATCGGCCGCTTCGAGAAGGACTGGTCTTACAATATTGCGCAAGTCTATGCCTTCTGCGGAGAGGCCGACAAGGCCTTCGAATGGCTCGACAAAGCGGTTGCTTACAAGGATCCAGGGCTCTCCGACATCGTCAGAGAGAACCTATTTGATAACATTCATTCCGACCCGCATTGGCTGCCCTTTTTGGGTAAAGTCGGGCTAACTCCCGAGCAGCTCGCGAATATCCAGTTGAAGGTCACCCTGCCGCCATGAGCGAGAACCTGGACACCGATTGTGAACAACTTCGGTAGGAGCTCACCAATGGGGAAGATTTCCCATCTCCAGATGTTCCTGGTAACGCATTGGCTGGGGCAATTTCACCTAGATTCGCCGTCATCTTCATCGTCGAGGCGATTCATTTGAGCGGCATGGTCGTCTCTTCCCGCAACCGCCGCGCAATCGCCACATTCACCGCCGCGCCTTTCGTTTCCTCGCCAACTGTTCGACCTTCCATCCCGCGCGCGCCAACTCGCTCGCGATCATGGTCGACAGAGATCGGAGATCGGAGGTGGGAGCGGTCGTGACCGCCGTGGTGTTCGACTGTCTTCCCATTCGACTTCTCCAACAGCCGATTGAGAAAGTCTTTCGCGCCCACGCGTCAGCCGTTACGCGTCACTTCCCCCGCCAGAGAATTAATTTGGAAGCCACGAAGCCAGAAAAAAAGAGACCTAAGTCTATTTCTACCTTCCTGATTTCATGGTTTCCGAATTCTTCCCTGCCCGAGCCTCAAGGGCAAATACGATCCGCAAAACCTTTCGCTCGGCTGGTGCGCGGCAAAGAGAGCGGTGTGGCGAAAATATTTGAGGACGAGCATATGCTCGCCTTCATGCCGCGAGGTGAGAAGGCGAAACGCGAAAGTGCCGGATTAGAAATCGCAGGGCCGTCTGAGTAACGGAACCGTTACAGAGAACTAGTTGTTTAATGGCAGCGCAAAAAGATTAGGGTGATTTTGTGAATGCGTTATTTCTGCAAAGTCGAACTGGATCCAAATCTCGATGCGATATGAAAAGAGGAATCATGGCTCGCTACTCGGCCATCTCTACTGTTGCCCGTCCCGCTGTCGTCCTGCTTCTCCTGTTTGGGGCTGGATTGGGGTTCGTTTACCCCTGCCGGGCGGGATCGCTGCAGGATCAGGTGACTGGCAGCCTAAACGTGGCGCGTGAGGAGCACACGGCAACACTGCTGCCTAACGGCATGGTCCTTGTAGCCGGAGGGGCTTCGACCATTGGCACACCGTTGACGAGCGCAGAGCTGTTCGATCCGTCCAATGGGATCTGGAATGCCACCGGTAACCTTAACACGGCGCGGAGTTTTCATAGCGCTGTCTTATTGCTCGACGGCAAGGTGCTGGTGGCCGGAGGCCTCGATAGCGTTAATGGTACCGCAGGCAGTGCGGAATTGTATGACTCGGCGACCGGCACCTGGGCAAATACGGGTGCTATGAATACTCCGCGGTCGCATCACACGGCAACTTTGCTGCCTAACGGCAAGGTCTTGGTCGTGGGTGGCGATAATAGTAGTTTGGTGCCGACGGCGAGCGCGGAATTATATGACCCGTCCAGTGGGACCTGGGAAGCTACCGGCAACCTGAAGACCGCGCGCATTGATCACACCGCGACATTACTGACCAACGGCAAGGTGCTTGTGGTAGGTGGGCTTAACGGTGTGGTTCTGGCGAGCGCAGAATTGTATGATCCGTCCAGTGGGACCTGGAGTGTGACGGGTAACCCGCAACCTCGCCTCTCTCATACGGCGACATTATTGCCCGACGGCAGGGTGCTGGTAGCCGGTGGTTATAACGGCGTTAACACGGCGGAACTGTATGATCCGACGACTGGGACCTGGACGGCCACCGGGAGTCTCGCGATTGGGCGCTACGATCATACGGCAACTCTGTTGCGCAACGGCAAAGTGCTTGTCGCCGGCGGCAGTACTAGCAGGGGCTCGATTGCTGACGCGGAAGTCTTCGACTCGGCAACAGGCATCTGGACAACGACCGTCAGCCTCAACACCGCTCGTCAGTCGCACACGGCGACGATGCTTAGGAATGGCAGAGTCCTTATCGCGGCTGGTGAAGGCAAGACTGGTGCTCTGGCAAGTGCAGAGCTTTTTGTGCGACGCAAGCGCTAGGTGGGAAAACGGGTGGAGGGCATTCCAAGATTCACGCTCTGAGCCCGGTTCCCCCCTCTCGAACCCGAGACCGGACTTGTTGGCGGCGATTGTTGTCATTGTTGACATCGCTTGCGCCGGAGATACTGGGATCATGAAACCGTCATTCCTTGGGATGAAAGTGATCGAATCGATCCATCGGGCCGTCCGACTCGGCGTCCTCGCCGCACTGATCCTCTGCGGCAGCGGCCTTTCCGCGATCGCGGCTACGGCCGAATCAGATCGGCTCAGCGCGCCGGCGAAAGATTCAATCCCGGTCGCGTTCCTCATTTCGGAGGGCGCGGTCGTGATCGATTTCACCGGGCCGTGGGAAGTCTTTCAGGATGTAAACGTCCCAAGTCGCCAGGGTACGCCGTTCCGTCTCTACACGGTGGCGGAAACGACGAAACCGATCCGAACGAGCGGCGGAATGCAGATCATTCCGGACTACAGCATCGCGAACGCGCCGGCGCCGAAGGTGATTGTGATTCCCGCACAGAACCCGCCGAGCGAGGCCGTGCTGGATTGGATCAGGAAATCGTCCAGGAACACCGACGTAACCATGTCGGTCTGCACCGGCGCATTTATCCTGGCGAGAACCGGGCTGCTCAACGGGAAATCCGCCACGACCTGGCATGGGGCGTTCGCCCGCTTCGAGCAGACCTTTCCCGATGTCCAGCTCAAACGCGGCGCGCGTTTTGTCGAGAACGGAAGCCTCGCCACGGCAGGCGGACTTTCGTCGGGAATCGATCTCGCGCTGCGCGTGGTCGAACGCTACTACGGGCGCGAAGTGGCGCAGCAGACCGCCTACACCATGGAATACCAGGGAGAAGGTTGGATGAACCCGGATTCAAACCGCATCTATGCAGAGGCGCCTGTCTCGACGGCGGCACATCCGGTCTGTACGGTTTGTGGGATGGATGTCGATCCCAAGGTGGCGCCGAAGTCCACTTACAAAGGCACCAGCTACTATTTCTGTTCGGAGAATGATAAGAAGACCTTCGACTCGGCCCCGGATAAGTTCGTTAGGGGGGGACCCAAAGAGTCACACTAAAAACGGAGCGCGGGAGCTAAAGCAGTATCGCCGTCGCTGTCGCTCTTTACCGCGTCCAAGGTGTCTTCCTTTGGAGCGAAGAAAAGGCTTACCCCGCGATGGCGGTGAAATACAAACCTACTTGGAATCTAAAGCCATGAAATTCGCATCAATCGTCCCAGCATGTCTGCTCATAGTGTTGTTTCTCGGTGAGTTTGCTCACGCAGTGTTGCGCAGGAATCTCGCTGGGATTGCCAAGGGAGGAGACGCTGCGGGGGGCACGGGGTCGCGCGGGGGACACGGGGTCGTGTCTATACATTGACATTTGGCTGACGGACGTCGCGGATGCGGCCCGCAGTCAGTCCTGAGGAAGAGCTCATTTCCGCGCGTGCAGAAGGCGGTCAACAAGGGAAAGGATGAAGGACGAATTATGAAGGATGAATTTAAGACGTTCTTGCAGCTGAAGCCGTGCGGGCGATTCATTTGAGCGGCATGGTTGTCTCCTCCTGCAACCACCGCGCAATCGCCACCTTCACCGCCGCGCCTTTTCTTCCCGGCCCGAGCCCTAATAATCGGGTAGCTCCAGGTGATCGACCAGGCTGCTGCCCATGATCCATTTGGCGACTAAGGGAATGCCAAAGGTTTGCGTGACCTGAGTGCGCAGAAAAACTCCCCACCAGGTCTTGGGCGTAAACGATCCGGCAAATTTTTCGCTGCGTCCTGTTTGCCGAGCATGAAAGCGTGCAGCCGCTCCTCGCCGGACTCAAAGGAGCTCTGCTCCCCGTCGGGGCTTGGTTGGCGGTAAGAAATGTCTTGATCAGCTCGCCTTCGCCGCACACGGTCATTTCGGGGAAGCGCTTGAACCATCGACCATGCGGGACTTCGGGACTCGCTTCCAGCCAGGTAGCGAAGAGTTCCAAATTGCGCGGTGGAAATCTCCCGCTCCTCCACTCGAGTCCACAAATGTTCGAGGAGCGCCCGGGGAACGCCGCCCCGACGGATCCTAGGCATTCGGCGTGCCGCCGTAGAATCCGCGAGTCAGCTCCTCCCGGATCCTTAGTTTCTCGGCGGGATCGGCCGATTCGATCCTCCGTTTGGCCAGCGCGCCTAACTCTTCGCCACTCAACATACGCTCGGCATCCAGTTGGTAGGCGAATTGGATTACCTCCGCTTGTTCGCTGGGCGTCAGCCGCTGGATTTCCTCGATCACTTCACTGGCACTCACAGCGCCAGAATAGGTGCGAGCGCGTGGAACTCAACTCCTTTAATGCTTTGACCGACACGGGATCCAGATCGGGTCAGAGGATCATACGCACACCCGTTGGCCCAACACGAAGCCAGGGTCAGCTCTTGAATCGTGCAGAAAAGCTGGAATGGCAGGGAATCCCGGGAAGGAGCTAGAGTTCGCGGTCGTCATCCTTCTCAGGCGCGACTAAAGCTTCCGACGGAAGAGCAGTTGAGTGAGGCCAAAGCGGACTTCGTTCCGCGCCTTGCGTCGCTGCTCGAGCGCTAATAATCGGGTAGCTCCAGGTGATCTATCAGGCTGCTGCCCATGATCCATTTGGCGACTAAGGGAATGCCAAAGGTTTTCGTGACCTGAGTGCGGAGAAAAACTCCCCACCAGGTCTTGGGCGTAAACGATCCAGCAAACTTTCTCGCCGCCTCCTGTTTGCTGAGGATGAAAGCGTGCAGCCGCTTCTCGTAACGCTGGAGCGCTCCCTCGGGAGAGCTGGTGCGAGACGCGCCAAGCTCGCCCCCGAGCACGTAGGCCGCGACCATGGCCAGGGCCGATCCTTGACCGGCGAGGAGCGACGGGCAGGAAGCGGCGTCACCGACGAGGCCGACGCGGCCCTTCGACCAGGTCTTCATCCGAATCTGGCTGACTGGATCGAAATACAACTCCGTGCAGGAATCCATCGCCTCCAGGATTTGCGGGCACTCCCAGCCGAGACCGCCGAACTGCAAACGAAGCGCTTCCTTCTTCGCGCCAATATCTTGAAAATCGGTCAGGCGGCCGCGCTCATCGGCGAAAACAAAAAGAAACAGGGTCCGGTCGTCGCGCAGGGTCAGTCGACCGACCTGTTTTCCGGGCACGCTGTAGCCAAGATAGACGTCGGTGTCGCGGTGCGGGTAACCGGCGACTTCGAAAGCGGCGACGGAATAACCGAGGAATTCCTCGAACTGATTCTCGCTTCCAAAACAGAGCTTCCGCACCACCGAGTGAAGGCCGTCCGCGCCGATCACGACATCGAAACGCCGGGAGTTGGCATGCTCAAACGTGACCTCCACGCCATCCGACTGCTGATCGATCCCGGTGATGCTATCGCCAAAGATCGTCTCGCAGTTCCCTTCAACCTGACGGTAAATATTCCGCGCGAGATCGGTGCGGGCGATGGTGACGTAGCGGCCGCGAGTTGCTTTCCGGAAAATATCGACATCGAATCCTCCAATCCGTCGGCCTTGCGCGTTGACGATGCGCATCTCGCGGATGTTGTAACCGTCGCGCCGGAGATCGGGCAGGATGCCCATCTTTTCCGCGACATCGAAACCCAGGCCCCAAAAGTCGAGTGCGTATCCGCCGGTGCGCAGTTGTGGCGCCCGCTCCACGAGGGTCGATTGTATGCCGTGAACCGAGAGCCAGTAGGCCAGCGTCGGTCCGGCGATCCCAATCCCGGATATCAGAACGGACATGCTAAAGAGTAGATGCGGATATGGCCCGATGCCACGGAGCCGTCAGACGCAGGCGGATGAAAAACCGGACTAACAGGGATTAGCGATCGACTTCAGGTTAGTCGAAGAGCTTGCGATCAGCTTCTTCGTCCACTCTTCTCGATCTGCTGGTGGCAGGGATGTCGGCCTCGCCCGCGCCCACGCCCGTGATCGGTCGTCGCCTGACGACGAACCGCGCTTGACGGAGGCGCGGGGGCCGTTATCGGGGGCGGATGCACGAGACGAAGCGGGCGCATCTCGCGGCGATCCCGCCGATCCCGGCGATTCTGGGCGGTATCGTTAGCGTGCAGGGCGGCGCGGCGATGGCCAAGGGCCTCTTTCCCGCGCTCGGGGCGACGGGAACGGTGGGACTGCGCGTCGGCCTCTCGGCGATCATGCTGCTGGCGGCGTTCCGGCCGCGGCTGCGGCGGGTGACGGCGGCACAGTGGCGGGCGGTGATCCCGTATGGCCTGGTGCTGGGAACGATGAACATCGTGTTTTACCTGGCGCTCTCGCGGATCCCGCTGGGAGTGGCGGTGGCGGTGGAGTTCGTCGGCCCGCTCGCGGTGGCGGTGTTCGGATCGCGGCGCGCGGTGGATATGGCGTGGGTGGTTTTGGCCGCGGCAGGGATCGCGCTGATCGCGCCGTGGGCAGGCGGCGGAGCGGACGCCCTCGGTGTGGCGCTGGCGCTGGCCGCAGGAGCGTGCTGGGCCGCTTACATTCTGTTGGGCGGCCGGGTGTCGCGGCTGATCCCTGGCGGCGCGCCGGTGGCGACGGGAATGATGATCGCGTCGTTCGTGGCGCTGCCTGCCGCGGTAGCGACGGGTGGGTTCGCGCGGCTGACTCTCCCGCTCTTCGCGGCGGGAATTGGAGTGGCGCTCCTCTCGAGCGCGATCCCGTACACGCTGGAGATGATCGCGCTGAAGGAGCTTCCCGCGCGCACCTTTGGCATCCTGATGAGCGTGGAGCCGGCCGTGGCCGCGCTTGTCGGGCTGGTCTTCCTGCACGAGCTGCTCTCGTTGCGGCAATGGCTGGCCGTGGCGCTGATCATTGCCGCGAGCACGGGATCAACGCTGACTTCGCGCCCAGCGGAGCCGATCGCCGGCGGAGGGTCTGGAGAAGGTTGGCAGGGAGGGTGATGGGCAAAGCAGCCGTAACGCAGCCGAAGGGCAAGGCCGGGCCTTCCGCAACGGATGCGTCGCAATTCGAAATCATTCGCGAGCAGGCAGGCCGGGCCTTCAAAGCCCGTAGGTTCTATCGATCCGCTACGGCAAACGCTAGATGGATTTGGGATTCTCGCCATAGGTCCGCCGGATACAGGAGAGCGAGACGTGCCAGCCGATCATCCCAATATCAGGTAACGGGCGGCCCGGGCATTCCTGATGGCACCATTCTCGCTGGAGGAAGGGAATGCGCCAGGTTCTCCAGCTTTTGATCTTCCTCGCCGCCATCGCGCCTTCGCTCTATGGGCAGGCAACGATCGAGGGAACTGTCCAATTGCCGGCGCCGTCGGCGAGCTACGGATTTAATCAGCGTTATGGGACGAAGGCCGATGCTCCGACGGCCGCCACCAACCCGCCCGCCGCCATCGTCTACCTGGAGGGAAATTTCGGATCCGCGAACAAGGCGGGCACGCAGACGCCAGCGGTGATGGCGCAGAAGAACATGGCTTTCGCGCCCGATCTCGTGGCCGTCATGGTGGGTGGAGCAGTCACTTTCCCGAATGAGGACGACATGTACCACAACGTCTTCTCTTACTCGAAGGTGAAGCGCTTCGACCTCGGACGTTACCGGAAGGAAGAAAAGCCGGTCCCGGTGGTTTTCGATAAACCGGGCGCGGCCGCGATTCATTGCGACATTCACGATTCAATGCGGGGGACGGTCCTCGCCCTCGAGACGCCCTACTTTGTGAAGACCGACGCCGCCGGGCGCTATCGGCTGAAGTATCTGCCAACTGGCCGTTTTCTCCTCAAGGCGTGGGTGGATGGGAATGATGTTCGGCAACGTCCCGTGGAATTGAAAGCTGGCGCGACGCAGCGCGCTGACTTTCCAGCGAGGTAAAGGCTATCAATCGCCATCTCCGTTTTCAGGAAGGCCGCCGGTTTGGCGCGAAGCTGCTCCTGGCAATGATGGTGGTTGTCTTCGCGATCACGGCGGCGACCTGTTATCTCGCGGAGCAAAATCGGCGCGCGAACCAGCAACGACTGCTCGATGCGTCCTTTAACAATCATGTGCAGGCCTTTCTTGCCCTCCAGGAAAGCCGTTCCCGCGCGATCAAGGCCAAGTGCTGGACCCTGGCGCAAGCGGTCCGCATCCGGGCGGCTCTCGAAGAGCGCGACGTGGAAGATCTTTATCAGAATGCGCGAACTGCGCTTGGGGAAATTCTGGGTCGCGCGAATGGCGACGAGACAGCTGGAGTGCGCGCCTCTTTCTTTTGCTTCTTCGCTGCCAGGGGCGCGCTTCTGCCGCCGGACAAAGAGTCGAGTGATCTCGGATTCGGGAGATCTTTCACCGCCGATTTGCAGACGCTGGAAAAAGCGCTCCCGGCGACGACCGACCAGAGCGTCTGCTCTTTCGCGGTTGCACGCTCGACTCGACCCGCGGCCTTGCGCGAGGTGCTGCTCACTCGCGTTCGTGATTGGAATGGCAGAAATCTTGGCACACTCGCCGTCGGTTTTCCGCTGGACGAGTTGCAACCGTCGGGAGCGGAGCGCGAGAGCGGCCTGCGCAGTGGGATCTGGCTGGCAGGGCGATTCTACAGCGACGAGCTAACGGCTAAGGATGGCCAACTGATCTCCGAGCGGATGCTGGTGGCGATGAACGGGCGAGGCCGAGCCCCGTTTCCGATCGACCTAACGACTGGCCCGCAGCTCGTCTTTTTCCAGCCGCTCGACGCGGAGATGAAACTCACACCCGCGTACCAGGTTTGTATTTATCCGTTGGCCGCCTCAATCAGGGAAGGACGCGTTTTGCGCTGGAAGATCATCGCTTTTGGCGCGGTCGTCTTGCTGGCTGGATTCGGTGTGAGTCTCTTTCTCGCCCGCAGGCTTTCGAAACCAGTCGAGAAGATCGTTGCCGGCTCGCGCGAAAACCTGACCCGCCGAGTAGAGGCCGAGGAAAATTTGCGCGAGAAAAACGAGGAGCTGAGGAAGGCGCTCGAGGAATTAAAAGCCACCCAGGAACAGGTGATTCAACAGGAGCGACTGAGCGCGGTCGGGCAAATGGCGAGCGGGATCGCCCATGATTTCAACAACACGCTCATGCCGATTCTCGGTTTCACCGAGTTGTTGCTCGAGCAAGATGACTTACTCGAGGA
>DASXPA010000078.1:0-8662 GCA_036493915.1 Chthoniobacterales bacterium
AATCCACCACTAAAAGCGGCGATCGTATTCACGGGAAATTCGCGTCAGCGCGGCAGAATATTCCATCTCAGTCGTTCCAAGATCCATCCACTCAAAAGGAAATGGCCGCGCATTTGTGGCGCGGAAGCGGAGAATTTGGAATTCATCGAAAGCTGAGCGGGCCTTATCGGCGAGACGTTGCTCGGCTTGGGCGGCTTCTTGAATCGGGTGCTTGTATTTCTTGCCGTCCGTGGGCCAGCGTTTGCGGCCTTCAAAAGAGACGTACTGCTCGGCGAAGTTGATGCCGACGAAAGCGACGCAGATAGGATTTCCACCGCCGCTCACGAATTGGGTGGCTTGGTTAATCAGGTCGGTGATGACGCGGTCGATCTGTTTGATCATCGCCTTGGCGAGAATCTTGGTTTCCGCGCCGATCTCAATCGTGGCGACTGGCCCGCGCGCGACGAGCATTCCTTTCTCCGTTAGGGCGACCGCTGCAGGAACGAGCTCACCAAAGGTCCCATCGCCCCGGCGTGAGGGTTTGCCAGTCATGAGGTTCTTCTGGTTTACCACGCATTCGTGATGCTGAACGCGTTCGGAAAGCTTGGCGGACTTGTTCAGCGCAACGAGATCCTCGTAAAGCTGGGAGGCGACAAGGTCGCCGAGGTTGGATTTTCGATGGTGGTAGGGCTTGCCTTCGAAGAGTCCACGAAATGTTCTGAGGAGAGCGTATTTCTCCTCGGTCATCGGTTCACTCGCAGCGTGGCGTAGGTCGCGCCGACGACTCGTGGCATTCCGGTGGCCAGTTGCAGCCGTTGCTTTGCCAATTTGAAATAGACGGGCTCGATCTCGTTACCGATGCTGTTCCGGCCGGTCGTTATGGCCGCGAGACTGGTTGTTCCGGTGCCGACGAACGGATCAAGGATTGTATCACCCGCGAAGGAGAAGAGTTTGATCAGGCGTTCTGCAAGAATCGGCGGGTAGGGCGCGGGATGACCCTTGCGGGTCGATTCGCCTTTGATGTCAAACCAGGCGGAGCGAAGCCACGATTTCATCTCTTCCTTGCTCAACATGGACAGGGCTTTCTGGATGGCGGAGGGCGAGCGGTATTCGCCGCCTTTGCGCAGGAAAAGAATGTATTCGGCGTCGTTCTTGATGATGGCGCCGGGTTGGTACGGCTTCCCATAGAAACCGGCGCCGTTGCCTTTTGCTTCGGTGACCCCATTGGCGATCTTGAACCAAAGAATCGGGGTGAGGGCATCGAGGCCCAACGAACGCGCGCGTACCATGATGTCGGCGTGCAACGGCATTACGCGGTGTCGGCCTTGTTTCCGGGGGATGCAGACATCTCCGACGACGCAGCAAATTCTCCCACCTGGTACGAGGACGCGCGCACACTCGCGCCAGACCTTATCAAGCTCGTCGAGGAACCGATCGTAGTCGGCGATCTCACCAAGCTGGCGTTCGTTCTCTTCGTATTTCTTGAGAGTCCAATAGGGAGGCGAAGTGACGATCAGATGGACGCTGCTATCCGCGATCCACGAAAGATTGCGCGCATCGCCAAGCCGCAGGATGTGCTCTGTATTGTCGAAAGGCTCGGGCCACGGTTGGGTGCGGAAGTGGAAGTTGAGAGAAAGCAGTTTGTCGATTGCTCCGCGCTGGTTGTCGGCGAAATCTGCAAGAGCCTTCTCAGGATCGACCGCTTCGTCTGGGGCGCTGACGCGCTTCTCGGTCGGACGGCGGTGGCGGAAGCCGTTCGGAGTTCCGTTTGGCGAATTTCGGACAAGGTAGAGCTGTTCGGCCTCGCGAACACGCGGCGATAGTGCCGCCTTCGAAGTCGCTCGCTTTGGCATGAGTGTGTTTACCACGAGCGTCTTTTGTTCTCTAACAATAAATCCCTTGATCGATCGCGACGGAAGACACCAAGCTTTGAGAATAAGTCTGTCCAAAACACGGGGCACGGATGGTGGGTGATACCTACGGGAGAATTGGCACACCCGCACAGCAAAACAGCTCCAGACAAGGCTGCGTGCACACTTTACGAAGCGATGCGTTTAGAGGAGCGGCAGTGACGGGTTCTCGAGGAGCTGACGCAGTGCCTTCAAATAGTTTGCACCGATCGCGCCGTCGACGACGCGATGGTCGCAACTCATTCCGATTTTCATCCGGTAGCCGCGATTGATCACGCTTCCCGATTCTCAGGCTGGCCGATGAGGGATCGGACCTTCTCGAGCAACTTGTGAAAATCATACGGCTTTTCGATGACCTCGCTTACGCCATCTTGCAGCATTTTCGAACGCATATTCGCTTCGAGATAGCCGCTCGCGATGATCGCCCGCACACTTGGTTTGCTCTCCTTCATTTTCAGGAAAACTTCGCGCCCTCCGAGCTGCGGCAGCCCGAGATCGCAGACCACGAGTCCGATTTCCGCGCGATGTGCTTCGAACATCTCGACCGCTTCGACGCCGTCGCGCGCCTCGAGCACGCGGTAGCCATCGTCCTGCAACATCATGACTCCGAGAGCGCGTAACATTTCCTCATCTTCGACGAAGAGGATGGTGCGCGTGGAGTCGTTAGGCGGAGCCGGCAGCTCTTCGCCGGCGCCAGCCGCGAATCCGGTTTCAGGGCCGAGCGGCAGATAGACGGAGAAGGTCGTCCCGCGACCGTGCTCACTCCCCACCCGCACGAAGCCGTGGTGATTGTTCACCACCCCGTAAACCACCGAGAGCCCCAGGCCAGTGCCTTTGCTCCGTTCCTTGGTCGAATAGAACGGCTCGAAAATGTGCGGCTCCACCTGGCGGCTGATGCCGCTTCCGGTATCGATGACGCGGAGCAAGACGTAGTGCGCGGCCGTCGCGACGCTAAAATGTTCGCGCAGCTGCGGGCCGGCGCGGACGCCAGTCTCGATCGTGATCTTCCCGCCTTTCGGCATGGCGTCGCGCGCATTGACGCAGAGATTCAAAAGGACTTGATGTATCTGGCTGCGGTCTGCTTTCAGCAGCGGCAGGTTCGGTTTCGGGCGGAGGATGAATTTGATCGTCTTGGGAAAAGTGGCGCCGAGCATTCCGCCGAGCTCCCGCACGAGGGCATTGAGGTCGAGCGCCGCGATATGGGTTTCCGTCTGGCGCGCGGAGCTGAGCAGTTGCTGCACAAGGGAGGTTCCGCGCTCCACCGCGTCGCGAATCACCTTGATCGCATCGGGTATTTGCTTGGGCTGCGCTTTGCGTTCTTCCAGGCGGGTCGCGTAGCCGAGAATAATGGCCAGGATGTTATTGAAATCATGCGCAATACCGCCGGCGAGTGTCCCAAGGCTCTCCATCTTTTGCGAATGAATGAGCTGCTGCTCGACCCGTCGGCGAAGGGTAATATCCTCGATCGCCAGCAGGATGCGCGCAGGCACGCTTTTTTCACTGTCCACCCGGCGGGCGTTCAGCAGCATGCTGCGGCGACCGATGAACTCAAACTCATGGGTCACCTCGAAGCCGCTGATGGCCTGTTTTTGCGGGATGATCTCTTCGAGTAGCTCACGCAGTTTGGGAATGTTCCACTGGCCATTGCCCACCTCATAGATGAGGCGGCCCTCGGTCGCGGCAGGCGTCACTTGGAAAGTCTTGTAAAAGGCCTCGTTGGCGGTGCTTACTCGCAGGTCGGCGTGCAGAATCACGAGTGGCCCGGGAATGGTGCGGAGGGTGGCTTCGGCGTAGTCGCGCGCCGCTCGGATCTCCCCCTCGCTGCGCTTGAGCGCGTCGATATCGCCCAAGACAAGCACGACGCCGTCGATCTGATTATCGAGCAGGTAAGGCCGGGCGCGCAGTGCATACCAGCGGCCGTCCTTGTCCTGCACCTCGCGCTCGCGCGCGGTCACGGTCTCGATCACTTCGGCGAGCAAGCGCTCCAAGTCCGGCACTTCGAGATTGTGCCGGATGCCGCCCAGCGGCCGTCCCAGGTCTGCTGGCAAGAGATTGAAAAGCTTCCCGGCCAACGGCGTGAAGCGACGCAAAATCAGCTCGCGACTGAAAAGCAGAATGGCGGTGTGGATGCTGACCTGGAGGTTATTGAGATCCGCATTGAGGCGGCTCAATTCCGCGTTGCGACTGGTCATCTCCTCATTGACCGTGGTCAGCTCTTCGTTGGCGGACTCGAGCTCTTCTTTTGAGGTCTCCAGCTCCTCGTTAATGCTCTGGAGTTCCTCGTTGGCGGATTGGACTTCTTCGTTGGAAGCCTGCAGTTCTTCGTTGCCCGCTTCGTGCTCTTCCTGGATCGACTGAAGGTAATCGCGCGTCTCGGAAAGCTCGCGCTCGAGATCGGCGATGCGGCCGGATTCCTTTCTGGGGAGCGCAGGCGCCTCGCGTGCTCGTTTCGGCGCCCTCGCTGAAATGAACTTTTGTTCCGGCATCGGGTGCGCTTCCTCAAACAAAACCAGATAGCAGGGTTGCTTGAGATTTTTCAGCGGAATGACTTCAAGATTCAGGGCGCGCGACGCACCGTTCCGCGGCACGCGCACATTTTCGCGGCGCACCGCCTTATTTTCCCGCATCGCCTGATTGATCGCGGCGCGCAACGGGAGCATCAGCCCCTGGCGCGCCATCTTCAGCAAATCGAAGCTCGCCTTGCCTGTTGGCGGCTCGAGGTAAGCGCCGGTCGCTCCCCGGAATTGCAGGATTTGCAGCTCGGCATTGATCAGCACCCCGGGTGGCGCGAATTGGCTGACCATGATCCGGTCGGCCTCGCGCTGCGCATCGCCCTCACCGCGCCCACCTTCCGCCAGAGCAAAACGGGGCCCCGGCACGCGCGACCCTGGTGAAGGATCGGTCGCGCGTTCATTAGGCAAGGGCAACCGAAAGGCCGGTGTCGGCCCGGGTTTTTTGACAAAAATTTTCTGCTTCTTATCCGCAGCCGCGAAGAGCTCGGGGAAGTCGCTGATCGATTCGCTCGTGCCGAGGAAGAGGAAGCCGTCCGGTTTGAGTGCGTAGTGAAAGGCGGGGATGATTTTTCTCTGCAAATCAGCCTCCAAATAAATCAGCAAGTTGCGGCAAATAATCAGATCCATGCGCGAGAAGGGCGGATCGCTCATGAGATTCTGGCGCGCAAAGATGACCTGCTGACGCAACGACTTGAGCACGCGGTAGCCGCCTTCCTCCTCGACGAAAAAGCGCCGCAGCCGTTCGGGCGAGATTTCCTGCGCGAGCGTCCTCGGGTAGATGCCCTGGCGGGCCTTCTCGAGCAGCGCCTCGTTCAAATCCGTCGCGAAAATCTGGAGCTTCGGCGCGCGCTCGGCGATCTCCGAAAACTCGGCAAACGAGATGGCGATCGAATACGGCTCCTGGCCGGTGGAACAGCCCGGCACCCAGACGCGCAACGGATCATCGCGTTCGCGTTGCGCGACAAGCTTGGGAAAAACTTTGCGCTCAAGCGCGTCGAACGCTTCCGGATTGCGAAAGAAACTGGTCACGCTGATAAGCGCGTCGGAGTAGAGCGCGTCGAGCTCCTTTGAATTGTGGCGCAGAAAATCAGCGTAGTCGGCGGGCGTGTTCTGCTTGTTCAACACCATCCGCCGGCTGATGCGTCGCTCAATCGTGCTCGACTTGTAGAGGGAGAAATCGACGCCGCAATGGTTGCGCAGGAGAAGGAGAATTTTCTTAAATCCATCCTCCTCGGGGAGCGCGCGAGCCTCGCGCGATGGCGTCGTCGCTTTCGCCGAAACCGCCCCCTCACGCGAGGAAAAGGCGCCACGAACGCCGTCGTGGAGATAGGGATGCTTCGCAATCCGCGCCAGCTCCTGGGCGATTTTCTGCGGCGGTAAAGCAAAATCGACGCACCCTGCCGCGATCGCGCTCCGCGGCATCGAGTCGTATTTGGCAGATTCATCCTGCGCAAAGGTAATTCCGCCCTCGGCTTTGATCGCCTCCAGCCCGAGCGTGCCATCGGTTGCCGTGCCGGAAAGAATGACGCCAATGGCGCAGTCGTTCTGATCGTGCGCGAGCGCTTCCAAAAAGAAATCAATCGAGCGATGCGGCCCGTGGCCCTCCGGGCGCGGCTCGAGTTTCAGCACACCCGAGGCGATCGCCAGGTTGGTATTGGGCGAAATCACGTAGACGTGATTAGCCTCGACACGGAGGTTATTTCTCACCTCCTGCACCGGCATCGCCGTGGCCCGGGCGAGCAGTTGGGTGAGCGCGCTTTCGTGTTGCGGATCGAGGTGTTGCACGAGCACAAAGCCCATCCCCGTATCCGCCGGCAAATGTTTGAGCAACTGGGTGAACGCCTCCAGCCCGCCGGCCGACGCTCCGATCCCCGCGATCGGAAACGAGTCGTTAGGCGCGGTCTCCGATTTGCGCCGGGCGCCTTTTTTTGCTCGAAGACTTTCTGGCGCGGCGCGGGCAGATTCGCCAGCGCGCTTCGCTTTCGGAAGAACTTTCTGTTTCGCCCGTGCCTTCATCCACTCCGGTCGCCTCCGTCTCGCAGGACTCTAAGTAAACCTGCCCGTCAGCGTCGAGTATTTCTCGTAAAATTCTTGTCGACGGCGAGCGCCGCCAAGCCGCGATTAAAGCAGCAATAAAGTCGGATTTTCCAGGAGTTGCCGGAGCGCCTTGAGGTAGTTGGCGCCGATCGCGCCGTCGACGACGCGGTGATCGCAGCTCATTCCGATCTTCATCCGGTAGCCAGGGACGATCTCGTCGTCCTTGTTCACGACCGGTTGCCTAACGATCGCGCCGATCGAGAGAATGATGGCCTGGGGCGGGTTGATGATTGCGGAGAAATAATCGATGCCGTAGCTCCCGAGGTTCGAGACCGTGAGGGTGCCGCCTTGGAATTCTTCCGGCTTCATCCGCTTGTTGCGCGCGCGATGGGCGAGGTCTTTGACCGCGGCGCTGATCTCGCGGAGCGATTTATTCTGTGCGCCGCGAATGACCGGCGTGACAAGGCCTTCATCGATCGCAACTGCTACGGCGAGGTTGATGTCGCCATAATGAATGATGGCGTCGCCGTCGAAGGCGGCGTTCACTCTCGGCTCGCGCAACGCGGAGACGACCGCGCCTTTAAGGATGAAGTCGTTGACTGTGATTTTGTTTGCGTCGTCGTCTTCGCCCCCGGATTTAAGCTCGGCGCGAACGCGCATAAGGGGGTCGGCGTTGATCTCGATGTTGAGGTAGAAATGCGGAACCGGGCCGAGACTGGTGACGAGCCGTTCGGCGATGACTTTGCGCATGCCCGTGAGGCTAATGCGCGCGGTTTCGCCGGCTTCGATTTCTGGCGTGGCAACTTTACTGGGCTTCGCGCCAGCGACGGGTTTTTCGGCTGATACAGCCGACGCTACATCTTTCTCGACGATGCGGCCGCCGGGGCCGGTGCCGCTTAGACTCGTGAGGTCGATTCCTTTTTCCGCCGCGATCTTGCGCGCGAGCGGTGAAGCTTTGACGCGGCCGGGCTCGGCTTTTTTCTCCGCTTTTGGCGCGATTTTTTTGGCCGCAGGCGCTTTCATTTCGGGAGTTTTCTCCGGCTCCGCTTCTTTGCCATCGCCCGGGGCCGCTTCTTTGCTTTCTTCCTTTTCGTTAGGCGCTTCTTCACCTTCGCCGCCGATAAAGGCGATGCGGTCACCGACGTTTACCTTCCCACCTTCCTGCACATAAATTTCCTTGAGGACACCGTCGTCGGTGGCTTCCCATTCCATCGTCGCCTTGTCGGTCTCGATCTCGGCCAGGATTTCGCCCGCAGTGACTTCGTCCCCAACTTTCTTTTTCCAACTTACGACGGTCCCTTCGGTCATCGTGTCGCTCAGTTTCGGCATCTGGATTTCAGGCATGGGAAGAAGATGTTGAGAGTTGAGGGTTGAAAGTTGAGAGAAGGCGGTTCGTTAGGCGGCTTGTCATTCTGGGCGAAGCGAACGACCTCTCGTTGTCCGGGAGATGCTTCGCTTCGCTCAACATGACAAAAGGAGCGTCTAACAAATCTTCTTCACCGCAGCGATGATCTTTTCCGCGCTCGGGAGAACGGCTTTTTCGAGCGCCTCGTTGTAGGGCATCGGGACGTCTTCCTGCGAGACGCGCTGAATGGGCGCGTCGAGCGCGTCGAAAATCTGCTGCTGAATGCGGTAGGTGATTTCGGAGCCGACGCCGCAGAAAGGCCGATCCTGCTCGGCGATGACGACGCGGTGCGTTTTGCTTACCGAGGCGAAAACTGTTTCCCAATCGAGCGGCTTGATCGAGCGCAGATCGAGCACTTCGACGTTGATCTTTTCGTTAGCTAGCTCTTCCGCCGCCGCCAGTGCCATCGGCAAAGTCTGCGCGTAGCAGATGAGCGTGACGTCGCTCCCTTCGCGTTTGATCTCCGCTTCGCCTAACGGAATCAGCAGCTCGGTGTCTTCGTCTTCGATCTGCCCTTTGTGGCTGTAGAAGAGTTCACACTCGAGAACGAGCACCGGGTTGTTGTCGCGCACCGCGGTCTTGAGCAAACCCTTCGCGTCGCGCGGAGTCGCGGGCGTGCAGATTTTCAGCCCCGGCACGTTGGCGTAAAGACATTCCGTCGCGTGTGAATGCGTGGCGCCGAGTTGATGCGCCGGCCCGTTCGGTCCGCGGAAAGTGATCGGAATGTTGAACTGGCCGCCAGACATCGTGAGCATGTTCGGCGCGTTGTTCACCACCTGATCGAAGGCGACGAAGGAAAAGCTGAAGGTCATGAACTC
>DASXPA010000079.1:0-4978 GCA_036493915.1 Chthoniobacterales bacterium
TGTGCAAAAACCGGAGGCCTTTATCGTTTTCGAAAGCGCGAACTTGATGATCGACAGCAATGATCCGACGGTAATGCGCGGGCGTTTCAAAATTGCGAAATGGTTCAAAAACGCCGGCGCGAAATGATGAAGAAAAAATTCCCACTGCTCATTCTCGTGGCTCTGGGCTTTGGCCTGACGACCGCGCAGGCCGACGATGTTCTGCCGAAGGCGAAGAACTTCGCCCGTTACGAACCGATGCTGAAGCATTCGCCTTTCGCGGTCGCGACGGCGGCGGCGCCGGTCGCAGCGGCGCCGGATTTCGCGAAGGATCTCTACGTCGCTAACGCAGCTCATACCGAGAAGGGCGATTTCGTCACGCTCGCGTCGACGACGAATCGGGAATTCAAGGAATACCTAACGACGGGCGAAACCATCGACGGCTACTCGATCCCGAACATCCTATGGTCCGATCGCGTGGGCGAAACCAAAGTCACGGTCACGAAGGACGGACAGGTGGCGACTCTCGGTTTCAACGAAGCGGTCCTCAGCGAGGATCTGCCGCAAATGGCCTCGGCGCCGCAGCCGACTCAAAATTTTGTCCACCGGCCCGGGATGGCCGTTCCGTTCCCGCACCCGATGAAGATTCCGACGATCCCGACACCGCCGCCGCACACGCGCGCACTCATTCGGCGCAACATCCCGACCCCGCAGGCGCCGTCGAGCAAGCCGAATTACTAGAGGTCTCGTGAAGTCTTGCGGAACGCTGGAGGGAGGGCGCGTCCCGTCCCCGTTTGGTGAGAGAGACACGGACGACACAGCAGTCGTCCCTCCAATCGAGGAGAAAGCGCGACGGCGACTACCGCAACGTCACGAACCGCCCCAGTCGTCATCGGGCGTGTCCGGTTTGCGATCGGGACCCGGGGAATACAGATCGTAACCATTGGGATCTTTGCGACCGGGACTGAGATAGATGTAGTTGTCGTTCCAGGGATCCTTCGGCATTTCCTTAAAGAGTTGATACCAACGTTGCGGCTGCGGCTCGCTCGTCGGTTGGCTGATGAGGGCCTGCAATCCCTGTTCTGTCGTCGGGTAAAACCCGTTCATACTTTCATAGAGCTTGAGCTGCGTGGAGATGCTCTGGATGTCCGCGGCGACCCGATTGTGCCGCGCGTATTCGACGTTGCCGGAGAGCTTGTAAATCGCGGTCCCGAGGAGCAATGCGATGATCGTGACAACGAGCATGATCTCGAGGAGGGTGAAAGCACTTTGATTTTTGCGCATAACGACGGAACGAATGGCAACTACTTCAAAGGTTGCAGCAGGTAATCCGATTTATCCCACAAGTATTTCAATTGAATTTGCGTGGCCCGGATGGCCGAGGCCGGCGTGCCCGCGCCTGCCACTACGATCACATCGTTCGTTCCCGCCTTCAAGATCGCGCCCGGCACGATCTTTTGCGCGCGGACCCAGCCGGTGTATTGAAATTTCATCTCGTCAAGCAGGGAACGCGAAAGACCGCGGTAAGCGGGATCCGCCAGATCAGGCAAGACTAACGACACTGGCCCGGCATCCTCGCCATTGATGTAAACTTCCGGCGCGGAATCGATCTGCGGCGTTGCCACTTCAAATGTTAACAACGCGAGAAGTGGTTGCGATTCCAGGTCGAACTGAAACGAAGCGCCATTCTGCACGGCCGGTCCCATCGCGATCGTCTCGGATGCGAGAGGTGCCGTCACTGTTCCAAAAACTTCCGCGTCCTTCGTCGGGGCCTGCAGGGGCACGGCGGCTTCAAATCGTCCCGCCATCAGCTCTCGTTGCTCGGCATGGATCGGGTGCATCACCGTGCTCGTTTTCATCCAATCGAGATAGGCGCCACGAATCGAGCGACCGTCGCCCGGCACTTCCAGATCGATCGCCGAAACGCCGATCATCGGGACAATTGTCGTCGAAGAAGTGGGCAGGCCGGTGCCTTCGCCTAACGAACCCGAGCGCAGGACTTGCGAACCCGATTCGTCCCAGGCAACCAACTCTGGTTCCTCCTGCGCTATGTCGTCGAAGAAAAGCCGGAAGAGAAGAATCTGGCAATCGTCGTTAGGCCGAATGATCCGGATCCGGAAAGTGCTTTTTGCGGGGATGCCCGGTTTCGCGATGCCGGGCGCGAAAGAAACCGACTCCACCCAGGAAGGAGCGGCCTGCGCGGTGCTGTGCGCGGTGTCGACTTGCCGCAAATCCAACCAGGCGCTGTCCGGTGCAGCGGCCGCGGATTGGCTTGGCTTGAGCGCTGCGCTGCTCGGCGCGGAGTCCTGGGCGCGGGCCACAGAGAGTGCGCCGAAGAGAACGAGCGCGACGACGACGCGAAAAAACATTTCGGCGCCGAGGCTACCTCAGTGAGGTCGGAACTGCAAACTATGTGTCATTTCAAAGACTGCGGAGAGAATGCTATAGACCACAAACCCAACAATGATCGCGATGAAAACGATGATGACCGGCGGGATGAGCGAGGAAATAATCTGCACCGTGCGATCGAGCTCGCGCTCGTAGACATCTGCGATTGTCTGCATCGTGCGCGCGAAATGCCCGGTCTGTTCGCCGACCGCCATCATGTCGGTGAAGAGCTCGGGGAAAAGTTGTTCCTTCGCGAGCGCGCTCGAGAGGTTGGCACCGTCAATCACCGCGCGGCGGACATCGCGCAGCTTCGCTTCGAGAAACTTGTTCGCGGCGATTTCCGTCACGAGATCGAGCGCTTTGAGGAGCGGGATGCCGTTCTCCATCAAGGTGCCTAACGTTCGCGCAAACTGCGCGTAGTATTGGTGGCGTTTGATCTTCCCGTAGCCAGGCAACCAGAGACGAAATCGGTCCCAGGTCATCCGCCCGTCATCGGTCCGGACAAAAGCGCGGAAGGCCGCCGATCCGGCAATGAAGAGGAGGACGAAAAGCCACCAATAGCCGACGATGATATGGTTCACTTCGAGCAGAATCCGTGTAGGCAACGGGAGCACCCCGCCGGTTTCTGACATGAAACCGGTCAGCTGCGGCACCATGAAGGTAATGAAAATGATGATCAAGGCCGAGCCAGCGAGAGCGAGGAATGCGGGATAAATCAGCGCCTGCTGCACGCGATCGCGCAGGTTTTTTTCCTGCATCAGATGCCCCACGACGCGGGTGAGAATATCCGGGAGCGCGCCGCTCGCTTCGCCCGCGCCCACCATGTTGATGTAGAGCGGTGAGAAGACGCGTGGGAAATCGCGTAACGCCTGCGAGAAGCTGCGGCCATCGATCAGCGCCTGGTGCAGCCCGTGCGTCATCTGTTGCACCTTGGGTTGCTTGAGGCGTTTCTCGAGAACCCCGAGGCTCTCGTCCAGCGTCATTCCGGCCTGAAGCAAGTGGGCCAGTTGTTCCGTAAAAACGAGCAGTTGGCCGTGCGCGATCTTGAGCTTTTGCGTCGGACCGGCGAGCGGCACGGCGCCTTTGCCCTGGACCACCTGCGGACCCGCAGGTGACATTGCCTCGATCCGGATCGGAATGCAGTGCTGCTGCTCGATCTGGCGGATCGCGACTGAGCGATCGGCCACGTTCAGAACGCCTTCGACCAAACCGCCCTGAGCGTTGCGAGCGCGATAAGAAAATTGCGGCATCAGGTGATCAGCACGAAGCGTAGCGCGGTGCTTCCTTTGCGTCCAAAAAATGTGGGGGTATGTCCCTCCGAGGTTGTATGGCGGTCGATTTCTTTGGGTGATTTCGCGGGGAGCCGGAGGCGCAAGCCAGATGGGATTGCCACACGATTACAAACGGCCATGAACTTTGAAGGCCTAAATCTCGTCCAGTGTAATCGTTTTTTTGCATTTGCTCCGCATTTCGCGAGCTTCGGAGATGAGCTTTGCTACCTCTGTGGAATGCGCTTGTGAGATCGGCGCGGTCCTCTCTTGCCGTTGAGTAATTGCTGCTTTTTCATTTGCTAGGTTTCGATGCAACTCCCACGTGCCTTTTGTGAGGAATATGTCAGGCATCGCGAGAAGATAACTGCTCCGCTTCAGTGGTCTAACTGTGATCACCGGCTCGCCCGAGATCGTTAGCCTGAGCGGAGGCCAGTCCGTGGCGCTCTCGGAGTATGGAGTCAAGACCGGCGCACCGGTTTTCTTCTGCCACGGCTGGCCCAGCTCGCGCACGATGGCGGAGTTGACCGACATCGCCGCGCGCGATCTTGGATTGCGCATCATTTCACCGGATCGGCCCGGCATTCGGGACTCTTCATTTCATCCGGAGAGGACGCTGCTCGATTGGCCGCCCCTCGTCAGGGAAATCGCCGACACGCTCGGCATCGACCAGTTCCGCATCATGGGAATCTCAGGCGGCGCTCCCTACGCGCTGGCCACAGCCTGGGCTTTGCCGGGCCGAGTGTCTGCGATTGTGGTGGTGAGTGGCGCGCCGCCGCTCGCGGAGCTGGCGAATCGCAGCGGGCTCCTCCCGCTTTATCGGTGGCTCCTCTATTTGTATCCGCGACATCGGGAGCTGCTCCGTTATTCGTTTCGATTCGCGCGGCCCTTTCTGTCGATTAAGTTGCCGATTCGTTTGCGCCCGGCGCTACTTACACTGCTGCAACCGTGTGATGCCGCGGTGATGCGTGATATCGCTGCCTTCGAGGCTTGTTTTGAAAGCCAGCGCCTAGCTTGGCGCGCCTCGGCCGATGGTCTTATGACCGATGCGGAGATCTACGCGCGGCCCTGGGGATTTGACCTCGAAGAGATTCGGACACCGGTGAGGCTCTGGCACGGCAGGAAGGATCGCAGCTTCCATTGGGAACTGGCGCGGCAGATGGGCGAGCGCCTCCCGAATTGCACCTCCCATTTCGTCGAGAACGAAGGACACTACTCACTCCCGATCCGGCACATGCACGAGATCCTTGCCGATCTCCAATCTGCCTAACGAGCCCGGTTTTTCTTTTCGTCGGCGCGAATCTCGCTCCATTTAGTGGCGTGGAAGATTTTACTGGCAGCGC
>DASXPA010000080.1:0-6660 GCA_036493915.1 Chthoniobacterales bacterium
CTCGGAGGCTTTCACGCGTCCGAAAATGATGAAGGCGCTGGCCAAAGCCGGCTTCACCCAGAGCTACACTTATTTCACCTGGCGCACCCATAAGCAGGAACTGACCGAGTATTTCACCGAGCTGACGCAAACGGAGATGCGAGAATATTTTCGCGGCAACTTGTTCACGAACACGCCCGATATTTTGCCACTCCACCTGCAGACCGGCGGACGCGAGATGTTCGCGATACGCGCCGTTTTGGCAGCCACGTTGTCAAGCGTTTATGGCATCTACAGCGGGTTCGAACTCTGCGAAAACGCCGCCCTGCCGGGCCGCGAAGAGTATCTCGACTCCGAGAAATACCAGCTCAAGGAGCGTGACTGGGATGCGCCCGGGAACATCAAGGAGTTGATTTCGAAGTTGAACCGCATCCGGCGCGAAAACCGCGCATTGCAGCTCTACGACAACCTCCGCTTCCACTTTGCGGAGAACGACGCGATCCTTTTCTACAGCAAGATGACGCTGGCGCGCGACAGTATCATCCTCGTCGCGGTGAACCTCGATCCGGGGCATACGCAGACCGCATTTGTGCACGCGCCGGTGGAAGATTTCGGCGAGATCAGCGGTGAAAGCTACGAAGTGGAAGATCTGCTCACCGGCGATCGTTACATCTGGCACGGCCGGCGCAATTACATCGCTCTCCATCCCAGCCTCCAGCCGGCGCACATCCTGCGCGTCCGTCGCCTATGACTCGTGCTCCTGCTCGTAATCGTGCTCGTGCTCGAATCGATTAAGATCCGATTACGATTACGAGCAGGAGGACGAGTAAGAGTTGAACGTCACAGGCCGCGCGGTTGTCTTCGTCCCCTGGTTTGCATCGTTACTCCTCGCGTCTATCCTTTACCCACTTGAGCATGAAGCGTTTCCTTTCACTGCTCGTTCTCTTCGCGAACGCCGCCTCGGCCTTCGCGCAAGCGGCCGCGCCTGAGCCGCCGATCCTCCCCCGCTCGACCAATATCCTCGAAGCGATGATCGCTGCCGGGCCGGTGATGCTCCTGCTCTTCCTCCTCTCGATCGTCTCCGTGATGATGATCGTGGTTTATTTTTTCACCATCCGCCGCGGGGCGGTCGTCACCAGCAGCTACATGGCAACGGCCGATGCGCTCCTGCGGAAACGCGATTACCTCGGGCTCCTCGCGGTCTCGAATCGGCATGGTGAAGCGGTCGCCCGCGTCGTGCAAAAGACGCTCGATTTTATGACGAAGAATCCGCAGGCCGATTTCGCCCAGGCACGCGAGATCGCGGAGACGGAAGGCACGCGCGTCGCCACAAGCCTGCACAACCGCGTCACCTATCTCGCCGATATCGCGACGATCGGGCCGCTCGTCGGATTGTTCGGCACCGTCATCGGCATCATCCGCGCGTTCGGCGCGCTCGGCTCCGACCTCGGACCGACACGTTACACCCTGCTTTCGAAAGGCATCAGCGAAGCGCTCATCAACACTTGTGGCGGACTCGGCATCGGCATCACCGCGATGATTTTTTATGCTTTCTTCCGCGGGCGCGCCCAGCGACTGATCTCCGATCTCGAATCCGCTTCCACGCACATCGTCGCGCTGCTTTCGCTGCAACAAACTCGTCGCTCGGAGCGGACGCCGGTCCTGCTCGAAGATGAATTTTAGCCATCGTTAGGCGTCGAACTCTGGGTGCTCCGCCCCAGGAAACCAAATGAATCTCCGCAGCCGCAGCGCTCCGCAACATCCCGGCATCCAGCTCGCTCCGTTGGTCGATGTTCTCCTCCTCTTGCTCATTTTTTTCCTCATGACTTGGAACGCCGCACGCAACGAAAATGAGCTCGACATCAAGGTGCCAAAGGCGAGCGCGGCAACGGAAAAATCCGCGCCCATCGGCGACGTGATCGTAAACGTGAAAGCGGACGGCGACGTGATCGTGAATCGCCGCACGCTCTCCGGCCCCGATCTCGAGACGCTTTTGAAAAACCTTGTCAAGCTCAACGCCGATCAGGCGGTCGTGATCCGTGGCGATGAAGCCGGCGCCTACAAGAACATCGTGAACGTCCTCAACATTTGCAGCGAAGCCGGCGTTACCAACGTGGCTTTCGCGACCGCGAAATGAGCCGATCGATGAGGAAAGTCGCGCTCGCCGCGGCGGCGACGCTCGCGTTTTGTCTCCGCGCCGCGCCCGGGCAGGACGAACCGCAAGTGCGTCGCGCCATTCCCGTGCACGAGCCGCCGGTCGCACGCGCGATTCCGGTGGAACCGCAGTCGGCCGAACCGACGCCGACGCCGGAGATCAGGCGCGCTTTGCCCGTACCGATCGAGAGCGAGCCGATCGTTCCATCAACTCCGTCTCCGACGCCGGAGATCCAGCCTAACGAATCCGCGACGGCGCCTGATGAGTCACCCATGAGCGAGGCGGGTGAGCCTTCCGCGCAACGGCAGCTCGATTACGCCAACGGACTTTTCGCGCGCAAACTCTACGACCTCGCCGTCCCGGAATATGAGAAGTTTCTCGGCCTCTACCCGGACTCGCCCGATCGCGCGTCGGCTTATTTCTACATGGGCGAAGCCTATCGCACCCTTGGTCGCACCGCCGCCGCCCGCACCAGTTTTCAAAGTTTGCTGAGCAACTTCCCGGAGAGCGAACTCGCTGGTCCTGCCGCTTACGGCGTGGCCGAAATCTTCTTCAACGACAAGGATTACGACTCCGCCCGACCGCTTTTCCATCAAGCTGCGGTAAAAACGAAAACTCAGGCGCTCGCGCTTTCGGCGCGTTATTTCGAGGCGCGTTGCCTGGAAAATCTGAAGCGCACCGACGATGCGCGCGACCTCTATCAGCAGGTTATCGCTGCGCCCGATCCCAATCCTTACCGCGACGACTCGCGTCTCGCGGTCGGTTCCGCGTTTCTCCAAACCGGCCGCAAGTCCGATGCGCTCGCGCAGTTCGAGGCGCTCGCCAAGGAAACACAAAAACCCTCACTCAAAGCTGAAGCGACGGTCCGCGCCGGCTCGCTCGCCCTCGATCTCGCCCAGGCAGAGAAGGGCAAAACCGACAAGGCGATGATGGCCAAGGCGACCACCCTGTTGCGAAAGGGCCGCGCGCTTCCAAAAGCAGGGCGTTGGAGCGGGATCGCCGCGATCGGCCTGCTGCGGGCGGAATACGAGAATGGCCAGTATGCGAAGGCCGTCGCCGATTACACGGAGAGCAAAGACGAAGTGCCTAACGAAACGCGCCCGGAAATGATGCTGCTCGCGGCCAACAGTCAACGCCAGCTCGGCCACGCCAAAGACGCCCAGGAGCTCTATCGCCAGATCATTCAAAAATATCCCGGTCACGCGGAAGCGAAGGAGGCCCAATATCAACATTTGATCGCTCTCTACAACGCGAACGATCCGTCGTTAGGCGACGCGATCGATCAATTCCTCCAAGAGAACCCCGGCGCCGAGCACGCTGCTCAGGCGCGTTTGCTTAAAGCTGAGACCCTCTACAAGAAGCACGATTACGCGGGCGCGGCCCCGCTTTACGCCGATCTGCGCGACTCGCAATTGTCGATCAAGTTGCGCACGGAAGCGGCCTTCAAACTCGGCTGGTGCTATGTTCAAACCAAGGATCCGGCGCGCGCGATCGAGGCCTTCACTTATTTCCTTCAGGAATATGCCGAGACGGACGAAGCCGCTTCCGCTCTCGCCCAACGTGCGCTCGCTTATCAGCAGACGAAGCAATATCCGGCGGCGCTCCAGGATCTCGAGCAACTTCTGAATTCCTTCCCGAAGGCGCCGGAACGGGAAGCCGCGCTGCAACAAAAGGCGCTTCTCCTCGGCCAAACCGACGATGCCAAAGGCATGGCGAAAACGTTTCGCGAGCTGCTCAAGGAATATCCGAAAACCACCGCGGCCGCGCAGGCGCACTATTACATCGGCAAATCGGCTTTCGAAGCGAAGGACTACGACACCGCGATCAAGGAATTGAGAACCGCGCGGCAGCTCAACGCCGAGCAATACGGCACGCCCGCTTCCCTCCGGATCATGTCGTCGTATTTCTATCAAAAGGAGCGCGACGCGCTGGCTAAGGAAGTTGCGAAGTTTGAAGCGACCTCGCCTAAGGGACAAGTCCCGGCGGAAATTCTGGAGTGGTTAGGCTTGGAATTCTACAATGCGAAAGACTACGCCAACGCCGCAAAATACCTCACTGCCCTGAGCAAGAGCGGCAACGTCACCAGCGTCAAACCGGACTTCTGGTTTTACCTCGGTGACACGCAGATGAAACTCAACCAGCCGGCCGCGGCGGAAGCTTCGCTGGAAAGATTCATGGCCAGCGCGAGCGATCCGGCCGCGAAAGCGAAAGCATTGCTCGCGTTAGGCGAAGCCAAAATTGGCGCGCACAAACCCGATGACGCACAAAAGATCGCGGAAGAAATCATGAAGCTGCAGCCGGAAGGCCGGGTCAACGCGCAGGCGCGGCTCCTCGCCGGCGACGTCGAGATGGAACGGCAACAATTCGAAAACGCGGGGAAAGCATTCCTCAGCGTCGCCCTTCTCTACGACGATCCGGCGATCACTCCGCAGGCGCTCGCCAAAGCTGCGCAGGCCTACGAAAAAGCCGGCAAGCCCGAAGAAGCCGAACGCGCCCGGACACAGCTCCATCAAAAATACCCCGACTACGCCGGCGGCTAAAAAGGCTGCCTAACGATGACATGGAGGGACAACCGTCGTGTCGCCCGTGTTTCAAAACTTCGGACGGGACGGCGCCCATCCCTCCAGCTGCGCCAGATGAAAAAGCGTCTCGAGCGGCAAGGGCGCAAGAAATTCCTCTGACTCGTTGATCTGCAAAACCGGTCGCGCCAGACAGGCCGCGAGAAAACTCAAATCCGGCGTCGCGGCCAAACCCGCTTGCGCTCTCAGTTGCAAATCGGCCAATTGCCTAACGACACGCTCCACATTTTCGCGGCAATCTTTCCGCGACACCAACCGCATCGTGCAAACTCCTGGCGCGGTCGCTTCCATCTCCGGCGAGAGCGTTGCGGCGTGATGGAGCAAAATATCGCCTGCGATTCTCTCCTGCTCGTGCGCCCGTGTTTTAATCGTTAGGCGCAAGCACCGCGCCAACCCCTGGCTCGGCGTCATCCCCGCGCTCACGCCGGCTTCCGCGGCACTCGCCGTTAATTGCAGGATCGTCGCGCGATGATTATCCGCGAGCAACCCGATTGGCTGCCGATGCAATTCCGGCTGCAAACGGAGAGCGGCCTGCAATTCAAAATCGGGCAGATAGATCGCGGCAAACATCATTAACTCGCTCGAGCGATTTCCTTCTCGTTCCCACGCGAGCGCCGCGCGCGGATTCCGATTTGCCCAAGCAACTCGGGCGCCTCTCTATCCAGCTGCGGAAGTGTCCAGCGATTTTCCAGGACGAGTTTCCACTGCGCGCTGCTGATCATGCTCTGCGGAGTGAGGACGAGAAATGCGGTCGGCGCCGGCTCGACCAAACGCTGCAAGCGATACCAGGTGCTCGACGGAATCCGGCGCAATTCCGCGAGCGGATTGAGCACGAGATCGAGGACGACGAGGGGGAAATTTCCATCGCGCAAGAGGAGGTCCGCCGTCTGCATTGCTTCCTTCGCGTGGTGGCAACGAATCCAGAGGAGGTGACGCAAAACGGAATCCTCCAGCGATGCCGGATCGAACGAATCGCGACCATCGATCAAGGCGATGAAAGAGCGATCGGAGCAGGCCCGATGCAGAAGCGCGGCGAGGAGGGTGGCACTGCCGGCATTCGGTCGAGGGCTGCTTAATTCCGTGATTACGCCTTTCGTTAGCCCGCCAGCGAGGGCTTCGTCAAAAGAGGGCAGGCCGGTCAAGAATCGCTCGGCCCCCGGCAAGGGCTCCTCAGGGAAGCGTTCCGCGAGGAGCTTGCGCAAATCGACGATTTTGCTCGCCGTCATGCTCCAAGATGGCACAGCCGGAGAATATGTTCAAAAGCACATCTATGGTAGAGTGCTGGACCCGCAAACCTCACTGATGCCGCCGCTTTCTTCGCCTCGTTTCCAGCGCTCCCTTCATGCCTGGTTCGGGCGTCACGGCCGCCAGCTTCCCTGGCGCGAGACGAAAGATCCGTACGCGATTCTCGTTTCCGAGTTCATGCTTCAGCAAACGCAGGTCGCGACCGTGCTTCCGTACTATGAGCGTTGGCTCGCGCGCTTCCCCAACTTCGCCATCCTCGCCCGCGCCGATGAATCGGAAGTCCTCCACGCCCGGCAAGGCCTCGGTTATTACGCACGGGCGCGCAATCTCCACGCCGCTGCTCGCGCCGTGGTGGAAAATTTTCGCGGCGCCTTGCCTGCGGATGCCGCGGCCATCGCCGCGCTCCCGGGGATTGGTCCCTACACTGCCGGTGCAGTTGCCAGCTTCGCCTTCGATCAACCCGAGCCGATCGTCGATGCCAATATCGCCCGCGTCCTCGCTCGCCTAACGAATTGGCAGTTGCCGATCGATACCGCTGCCGGTCAGGCCCATCTTTGGAAAACGGCTGCCGCGCTCGTTCCCCGTGCTGGCGCGCGTTTGCACAACTCCGCCTTGATGGAACTCGGCGCGCTTGTCTGTCTGCCACGCCGGCCGCTTTGCTCGCAATGTCCGGTGCAAGCTTTTTGTGCTGCGATCGAGCCT
>DASXPA010000081.1:0-29654 GCA_036493915.1 Chthoniobacterales bacterium
CCGACCTGATGGATGGAAAAGTCATCAGTGTGAAGGAGGAATGGTCGCTCGTCGTCGGCAATCTCGGTGCGGAGGAAGGTGTGAAAATCGGGATGCCGTTGCGCGTGATGCGAAGCGGGCGTAACATCGCCACCCTCCGCGTCGTCGACGTCCGTGACAAGATCAGCGGCGCCGTCGTGCAGAAAATGGATTCGGAAAAAGACAGGATAAAAGTGGGCGATCATCTCCAGGTGGATGTGCGCTCGAATGTGAGTCAGAATTAAATGCAAGTTACCTCGACATATCGTTACGCGAAGATTTCGGCGTTCAAGGCGCGGGAAGTCACCCGCGCTATTCAGGGCCTGCCGGTCTCGGCGGCGCTCGATCTCGTCGCGTTCAGCCCGAAGAAGGCGGCGGGGATGATCAGCAAGACGCTTAAAAGCGCAATCGCGAACGCGGAGAATAACAACAACCTGCGCGTCGACGGCCTCGTCGTGAAAGAAGCCGTCGTCGGAGAAGGCCCGACGCAGAAGCGCATGATGACGCGCGCCCGCGGCAGCGGCAGCAGAATTCTAAAACGGAGCAGTCACATCCGGATTGTCCTGACCGACGAGATCGAGATTAAGAAACGCGAGAAGAAAGCGGGATCGAAAAAACGCGGTCCGGCGAAAAAGAAGGTCGCTCTCGCCAAGGCAACGAAGCCGGAGAAGGAAACGCCTAACGAACCGGCGAAGACTGAGACGAGGGAAGAGAAGGGAGAAAGCTAATTCATGGGCCAGAAAGTTAATCCAATTGGTTTCCGTCTTGGAGTGAACCGCGACTGGCGTTCGCGCTGGTACGCTTCGCCCCAAGAGATGCCCGGATTTCTTCATAACGACATCCAGATCCGTGACTATGTGAAGAAGAAGCTGCAGTTCGCCGCCGTCGCGAAGATCATCATCGAGCGCGCATGGAACAGCATCCGCGTCACCATTCACACCGCGAGGCCCGGCATCGTCATCGGCCGCAAAGGCGCTGAGATTGAGAAGATGACCGAAGAGATCTCGAAGATGGCGCAGGGCAAACAGATCAAAATCGACATTCAGGAAATCAAAACCCCTGAACTCGACGCCCAGCTTGTCGCGGAAAACGTTGCCTTGCAGATCGAGCGTCGCATCGCCTATCGCCGCGCGATGAAGAAAGCCGTGCAGATCGCGATGGACTTCGGCGCGCAGGGGATTCGGCTCCGTAGCTCGGGCCGGCTCAACGGCGCGGAAATCTCCCGCTCGGAATGGTACCGCGAAGGCAAGGTGCCGCTCCACACCTTGCGTACGCCGATCGATTATGGCTTCGCGGAAGCCAACACCGTTTACGGCAAAATTGGAGTGAAATGCTGGATTTGTAAGAAGGAGGAACCGCCCACCGGCCCGGCCGGCACACCTGCTGCCACGTCCGAACCGGCTGCAGCCTAACGAGTTTAAGAAGGAGATACTGCCATGCCATTAATGCCCAAACGAGTGAAGTATCGCAAGACCCAGCGGGGCAGCCGCAAGGGCATGGCGTCGCGCAATCTCCGGATCGATTTTGGTGAGTTCGGATTGCAGACACTGGAGCGTGCCTGGATCACGAACACCCAAATCGAAGCCGCTCGTGTCGCCCTAACTCGCAACATGAAACGCAAAGGCAAGCTCTGGATTCGGATTTTCCCGGACAAATCAGTCACGGGTCGTCCGCCAGAAACGCGAATGGGTAAAGGCAAAGGCCAGCCGGAGAAATGGGTCGCGACGGTGCGTCCGGGCAATATTTTGTTCGAACTCGACGGCGTGCCGGAATCAATCGCGCGCGAGTCGCTCCGCCTCGCGGCGGACAAGTTGCCGGTGCGGACGAAATTCCTCACCCGTCACCACGTCGCCGCCTAACGCTTAACGACGTCATGAAATTTAAAGAAATAATGGAAATGACCTCAGACGAGCTACTGACGAAGAAGCGCGACCTGCGCCAGGAAAGCCTGCATCTGCGCCTGCAACAGCAGAGCGGACAGCTCGAACAACCACACCGAATGCGCATGCTCCGCCGAGAAGTGGCGCGGATCGAAACCGTCCTGACCGAACGCAGCAAACAGGCGGCGGCGCCAAAGAAATAACCTAAAATGGACGAAGCGACTATTCAGGAACCGCAAACCGACACTCGCGGCACACGCAAGACCCGCGTCGGCGAAGTGATCTCGAGTGGGATGAACAAAACGATCGTGGTCAGCACGGTGACCCGGGTGCCGCATGCGAAGTTCAGCAAAATCGTGAAGCAGAAGAAGAAGTTCTACGCCCACGACGAGAAGAACGAGGCAAAGGCCGGCGACAAAGTGCGCATCATGGAGACGCGGCCGCTGAGTAAATTGAAGCGCTGGCGACTGGTCGAAGTCGTTCAGAAATAAGGATCTCATATGGTTTATCTCAGATCCAGACTCGATGTCGCCGATAATAGCGGCGCCCGCATGGCGACGATGATCGGTGTGATTGGCAAGGGTGGCGCGCAATGCGCCCACATTGGCGACGTCATCACGGCGAACGTGAAGGAGGCGAGCCCAACCGGTACGGTGAAAAAAGGCGAAGTCGTGCGGGCGGTTCTTGTTCGGACAAAACAGCCGATCAAGCGCGATGACGGATCGCTTCTCCGTTTCGATAACAACGCGATTGTCATCATCGACAAAGATTTGAACCCGCGCGGCACCCGCATTTTCGGCCCGGTCGCGCGCGAATTGCGCGAGCGCAATTTCATGAAAATCGTCTCGCTCGCTCCGGAAGTATTATGAATCGGATCAAGCATCATGTAAAAAAAGGCGACCAGGTCGAGGTCATCTCGGGGAACTTCCGTGGTTCCTCCGGCAAAGTTCTCGAGGTTATGTCGAAAAAGAATCGTGTCCTCATCGAAGGTGTGCGCTTGATCAAAAAGCACATGCGCAAGTCGCAGGACAACCCTCAAGGTTCGATCGCGGAACGGGAGGGCCCGATTCACATTTCGAACGTGAAAGTGCTCGAGAAGTCGGAAAAGAAAGCGAAGAAGAAAAAGTCTGCCGACGAGAAAAAGAAGAAGAAAAGCTAGGTCATGGAGAACGAATTTTATCGCGACTACAAGGAGCGCGTGGTCCCGGCGTTGCGCGAACAACAGGGCTATAAGAATCTGCATCAGGTTCCGAAACTTGAGAAAGTTGTCATTAACACCTCCGTTGGCTCGCAATCGGATGTGAAACAGGCGCTGGAAGACGCGAAGACCGAGCTCGGGCTTATTACCGGCCAGAAAGCGGCGGAGACGCGTGCGAAGAAAAGCATTTCGAATTTCAAACTCCGCAAAGAGCAGGCGATCGGCGCCAAAGTCACGCTCCGCGGCGAGCGCATGTATGAATTTATGGAGCGCCTGATCAAGGCCGCTCTTCCGCGTATTCGCGACTTCCGCGGGGTTTCGCCGAAAGGTTTTGACGGCAACGGCAACTATACTCTGGGCGTTTCCGACCAATCGATTTTTCCCGAAGTCGAGCTGGACAAAATCAAGCGCAATATCGGTTTTGATGTTACGATTGTGACCACCGCGCGCACCAACGAAGAGGGCAAATTGCTCCTGAGCGAGATGGGAATGCCCTTCAGCGATCGGGCGAAGAAGCCCGTCGCCAGCGCCGCATCCTAACGATTCCATGAGCACTGTCACCGATCCTATTGCCGACCTTCTCGCCCGCGTGCGCAACAGCACCCAGGCGCAGAAGCTGGAAATGTTTGTCCCTTACTCGAAGGTCAAGAGCGAAATCGTGCGCATCTTAAAGGAGGAAGGTTACATCACCGATTACGCGCTCGATACGACAGCGGCGCATCCGCGGATCAAGATCACGAACAAACTCACGAATCGTACGAGTGCGATTACCGGTCTAAAGCGCGTCAGTCGTCCGGGGCTGCGGCGATATGTCGGCGCGGATGAAATCCCGCGCGTGCTCGGTGGAATGGGCACTGCCATTCTCTCGACTTCACGCGGCGTCCTTTCGGGCCGGGAGGCGAAGAAACAAAATGTAGGAGGAGAGTTACTGGCTTTTGTCTGGTAACTGAAGAGCTATGTCACGTATCGGAAACAAACCGGTCGGCATTCCCGACAAGGTGAAAGTCAACATCGACGGCAGCGGCAAGGTCGCGGTCGAAGGCCCGAAAGGAAAGTTGAACTGGACACTGCCCAAGGGAATCAAAGCAAACGTCGCCGACAACGAAGTGTCGTTAGTCCGGAGCGCCGAGACGCGGAGCGTGAAAGCGTTGCATGGTCTTTCCCGCGCACTCATCAACAACATGGTCGTCGGGGTGAGCGAAGGCTTTAGCAAGAACCTGGAGATCGAAGGCGTGGGATTTAAAGCCGCGGTCCAAGGTTCTAATCTCAACCTTTCATTAGGCTTTTCGCACCCGATTCTTTTCCCGATTCCGAAAGATATTAAGATCGCGGTGACGGAGAACACGAAGATCGCGATCTCCGGCGTGGACAAAAAAACGGTCGGCCAGGTCGCCGCGGACATTCGTCGCTATTACCCGCCTGAGCCTTACAAGGGCAAAGGCGTGCGCTACGCAGGCGAGCAGATCCGCCGCAAGGAAGGCAAAACCGTTCAATAGTTATGGCAACGATCAATCGCAAAGCGATCCGTGGTCGCATCCACAACCGCATTCGCCGGAAGGTTTCCGGGACGGCGGAACGTCCGCGGCTCTGCGTTTACTTTTCCGGCAAACACGTTTACGCCCAGGTCGTGGATGACGAAGCGGGCAAGACTTTAGTTTCCGCAGGCACGACCGAGGAGTCGTTAGGCGGCAAAGGCAGCGCGGCTAATTGCGCGACGGCGGAGAAAGTCGGCAAAGCGATCGCCGAACGGCTGCTCGCGAAGAAAATCGACAAAGCAGTTTTTGACCGTGGTGGATTTCTTTACCACGGGAAAGTGAAGGCGCTGGCCGACGCGGCGCGCGAAGGCGGACTGAAACTTTAATATGGCATACGCAGGTAACACAGGCAGACGCAGCGACTCACGCACCACGGACCGGACGCCTCCGGCAAGAGGAGATACGACCGAGAAGGTTGTCTTCATCAACCGTTGCGCGAAGGTCGTCAAAGGCGGTCGCCGTTTCAGCTTCAGCGCGCTCATCGTCGCCGGCGATCATGACGGCAAAGTGGGCTGCGGATTCGGCAAAGCGAACGAAGTCGCGGAAGCGATTCGCAAAGCTTCGGAAGCGGCGCGCAAGTCGATGGAAAAAATGTCGCTGCGCGAAAACACGATTCCGCACGAAGTGGTCGGAGAATTTGGCGGCGGCCGGGTCCTCTTGCGCCCGGCTTCGCCAGGAACCGGTGTCATTGCAGGTGGTGGCGTGCGCGCGGTCGTCGAGGCAGTCGGCATTCGCGATGTCCTTGCGAAGTCGTTGGGCTCGAGCAACCACGCCAACGTCGTCAAAGCAACGATCGAAGCGTTGCGCTCCCTGCGTCGCCGCGATGAAATTTTGAAAGCCCGCGGCATTCGCCCGAGCAACAGCAGCAATGGCGAGGAGGCCGCAGCGCAGTCATGATTCGCTTGCATAATCTCAAGCCGCGTCCCGGCGCCAGGCATCGCACGAAACGCCTCGGCATCGGCGAAAGCTCCGGCCACGGCAAGACCAGCGGCAAAGGTCACAAAGGTCAGAAGGCGCGCTCCGGCGGCAGCATTCGTCTCGGTTTCGAAGGCGGGCAGATGCCGCTCATTCGGCGTCTTCCGAAACGCGGCTTCAACAATGCGGCTTTCAAGAAGCACTACGCCGTCATCAACCTTGATGATCTTAATCAGTTCAAAGCTGGGACGACGATCAACGAACAGCTGCTGCGCGAAGCGAAATTTGTCCGCGGCAAGGTTGTCGGTCTGAAGATCCTCGGCCGCGGCGAATTGCAACACGGCCTCACGATCGAAGCGGACAAGGTCAGCGAGTCGGCCCGCGCGAAGATCGAAAAAGCGGGTGGTACCGTGAACTTGAAGGAAGCTCGTCCGGTGAACGGCAGGCGATTCGCCCCGGTAGAAGCGAAGAAGGAAGAAGTTCCGGCTCCGGCGGCGAAAAAGGCGAAGGCGAAAAAGCCGGCGGCGAAGAAAAAGAAGACCGCAGAATAGCAACGAAGCGGACTTAGCGGATGGTTTCGGCTTTTCTCAATAGCGTCAAGATCCCCGAACTGCGGCGGCGGATTTTGTTCACCCTCGCGGTCATCGTTGTCGTTAGGCTGGGCGCCGCGATCACCACTCCGGGAGTCAATCCGGCGGTATTGCAGGATTGGTTCCGCACCTCCTCGCAGACGGCGGGCGGCGGCGTCGCCGCGCTCTTCAATCTTTTTAGCGGCGGCGCGCTCGAAAACTGCGCCGTCTTTTCGTTAGGCATTATGCCTTACATCAGCGCTTCAATCATGCTGCAGCTGCTCACGGCGGTGATTCCGTCGCTCAGTCGCATGTCGCGTGAAGACGGCGGTCGCCAAAAGATCATGCAGTACACACGTTACGCGACGGTCGTGCTTTGCATTTTCCAAGGATACCTTCTCGCGGTCTCCTTCCAACATCCCGAATCGTATCACACGATGCTTCCCGGCATCACGGAGACGACAGCGCGACTGGGTATTCCCCTGGTCGATAATCTCGGCTGGTCTTTCCGCGTCATCACCGTCATCACCCTCACCGCAGGCACGCTTTTCCTCATGTGGCTGGGCGATCAAATTACCGATCGCGGCATCGGCAACGGCATTTCACTTATCATCACGATCGGCATCGTCGCTCGCCTTCCCGCAGCGCTGGCGCAGGCTTGGAAAACTTTCGTCCCATCAGCCGCGACCGGCACCAGCCAGGTCAATCCGGCGATTCTCGTTTTGATGGTGGCGTTTCTTTTCATCGTGATCGCGGCGGTCATCGCGGTGACGGAAGGCGTGCGCAAAATCACAGTGCAGTACGCGAAACGTGTCGTCGGACGAAAGATGTACGGCGGCCAAACGCAATATATGCCGCTGAAGGTGAACTACGCCGGCGTCATGCCGATCATCTTTGCCTGGGCTCTGCTCCTTTTCCCAACCACGATCGTGGGACTGGCATTCAAGAACAGCCGGACGGCAAAGGTCATTGCGGAGAACCTTTCGAACGGCTGGCTCCATTACGTCGTGCTCGCAGCGATGATTTTCTTCTTCAGTTATTTCTGGGTCGCGACGCAATTTCAGCCGGCGCAGATCGCCGATGATTTGAAAAAATACGGCGGTTACATCCCCGGGGTGCGGCCAGGCAAACCGACTGCCGATTTTCTCGATTTCACCATGACGAGGCTGACTTTCGCCGGCGCGGTCTTCCTCACGGTGATCGCGATTTTGCCGAGTCTTCTCAGTCAAAGTATGCACGTGCCGGTGATCACGGCGCAGTTTTTTGGCGGCACCAGTCTGCTCATTATTGTCGGTGTGATTCTCGACACGATGCGGCAGGTCGAGACTCATCTGATTCAGCGCCATTACGATGGCTTCCTCCGCAAGGGCCGGCTGCGCGGTCGGGCGTTTGATCGCGGCGGTGCCATTGGCGACGCCGCTCATCAAGGGACGCTGATGTGGCTCTACGTTGGCATTGCGGTGCTTGTGATCGGCGGTGTGGCAATTTTCCTCTACGGCGCCCGGTGAAAAGTCGCATCGTGCTTCTTGGCGCCCCCGGTTCTGGCAAGGGAACTCAGGCGGAGATGATCACGCGCCATTTCGCGATCTCGGTCACTTCACCGGGCACCATCCTGCGGCGAGAACGCGACCTCGGAACGCCGCTCGGACTTGAGGCGGGAAAGATATCCATTCACGGCGGTCTCGTGCCGGATGACATCATCGTTCATCTGATCGAAGACTGGCTCAATTTGCACGGGCAGGAGGGGTTTGTTTTCGACGGTTTCCCGCGAACACTCAACCAGGCCGAACAACTCGACAGTCTGCTCGCGGTGCGCGACACTTCGCTCGATCTCGCACTCTGGTTGGAGGTCTCCGAGCAGACGGTGCGTGATCGCATTGCTAGCCGTTTGCAGTGCCGCCGCTGCGGCTTCACCACCAGCGTAACGAGCGCAGGTTTTGCTGACCGGCCGGTTTGTCCTTATTGCGATGGGCCGCTCATTCGCCGTGACGATGATGACGCGTCGGTCCTCGAGACGCGGCTGGCGGAGTTCCGGGCCAAGACGGAGCCGCTCCTTTCCTATTACGAAAAGAACGGCCCGCTCCATCGAATCGACGGCAATCGCGATCGCGACGCAGTCTTCCACGAAATCTCGGGCTGGATCGAAGAACGCGTGACATGATTCCGATCAAGTCGGCTCGAGAGATCGACAAAATGCGGACCGCGTGTCGCACCGCGAGCGATGTCCTTGAGCGGGTGAGCGAACTGATTCGCCCCGGCATTTCCACAAAAGAAATCGACCAAGCCGCGGCGGACCTGATGCGGGAGGCCGGCGTGCGCAGCGCCTTCCTCGGCTACCGGCTCGGCCATCGTGTTTTTCCCGGCAACATCTGCATTTCCATCAACGACGAGATCGTGCATGGGATCGGTGGCCAGCGTCATATCCAATACAGCGACATCGTGAAACTCGACATCGGTGTGATTCAAGACGGCTGGGTGGGGGACACGGCGGCGACGATTCCTGTCGGCATGATCAACGAGCGCGTGGAGAAATTGCTCGCCGTGACCGAGAGCGCACTTGCCCGCGCGATCGAGCATGCCTACGCCGGCGTGCGGCTCGGCGATATCTGTGCGACGATCGAGGACGAAGCGCGGCAGCATCATTTCACCGTCGTGCGGGAATTTGTCGGCCACGGTGTCGGACGCAAACTCCATGAAGAACCGCAAGTACCTAACTATGGTCGTCGCGGCAGCGGGCCGCGCCTGAAGGCGGGCATGACTCTCGCAATCGAGCCGATGATCAATCTCGGCGGTTCCGCCGTCCGGCTGATGGAAGACGGCTGGACCGTATGCACGGCGGATGGTTTGCCCTCAGCGCATTTCGAACACACGGTTTTGATCACGAAAGAGGAGCCGGAAATCCTGACATGGCGCGCAAAGACGCAATTGAGGTAGAAGGCAAGGTGGTCGAGTTGCTGCCGAATACGATGTTCCGAGTGGAGCTGCCGAACGGCCACCGCGTCCTCGCCCACATCTCCGGAAAAATGCGAATGCACTTCATTCGCATCTTGCCCGGCGACAAAGTTATGCTAGAAGTTTCCCCTTACGATTTGTCGAAAGGGCGAATCACTTTTCGCCATCGTTGACGCGGAGAAAAGGCTCCGCGTTTTTCGTCTCGTGAACCTATGAAAGTGCGACCATCAGTTAAAAGACTTTGTGAAGCTTGCCGGATCGTGAAGCGCAAGAACGTCGTCCGCGTGATCTGCAGCAAAAACCCGCGACACAAACAGCGGCAAGGATAGTGACAAGTGACGAGTAACAAGAGGAACTGAGTATGCCAAGACTTTTAGGAGTAGAAATTCCCGCCGATAAACGCATCGAAGCGTCGTTGACCTATGTCTATGGCGTCGGCCCCGCGACCGCGAAGCGCGTCCTCGAACAAACCAACATCGATCCCAATATCCGCGCCAAAGATCTCTCGCCCCAGCAGATCAACGAAATCATTCAAACGATCACGACCGACAAAATTTTGATCGAAGGCGATCTCCGCCGGGAACTGCAGAGCAACTTGAAGCGCCTACAGGCGATCAACTGCTATCGCGGGATTCGCCATCGCCGTGGACTGCCTGTGCGTGGTCAGCGCACTTCAACCAACGCCCGCACGCGTAAAGGGCCGCGCAAGACTGTCGGCGTCATCCGCAACAAGGACGCGAAGGCAGGCAAAGTTTAACCTAACGAATTCCCATGGCTGAAGATTCCGAAAATCAAAAACCGGCGGAAACGCCCGCTCCCGAACAACCCGTTGCGGAGAAACCTGCAACCCCCGAAGCAGAGGTTGCGGCGCCCGCGCCGGTTCCAGGCGACGTAGCGACTGCAGTCACGACAGAAGCAGCGCCCGCTGCTGGTCCTGCGAAAACTGAGGACAAACCGAAAACTGAACCGAAACCCAAGGCGGCGAAGAAATCGAAAAAAGCGGAAGCTCCTGCCGCGGAAGCGCCCAAGGAAAATCTCTCGCTCGATCCGAACGATGTCGAGAAGCCGAAAATCGTCAAGGCGAAGGGAAGCAAGAACATTCACTCCGGCTTCGCGCACGTCCTCTCCACTTTCAACAATACCATCGTCACCATCACCGATCGGAACGGCAACGTCATCGGTTGGTCGAGCGCCGGCAAAGTCGGCTTCAAGGGCTCGCGCAAAAGCACCGCCTACGCGGCGCAGATGGTCGCGCAAGATGCGTCGCGTCAGGCGATGGGGCATGGGCTGAAAGAAGTCGAAGTTCTCGTTAGGGGACCAGGCGCTGGGCGCGAATCTGCCGTTCGCGCGCTTCAGGCGATCGGTCTCGATCTCACGGTCATCCGCGATGTCACCCCGGTGCCACACAACGGTTGCCGTCCGCCAAAACAACGCCGCGTTTGATTCTCGCCCCGCCAATTTTCACTCATCACTTTCTTTCAAATGGCCAGATACACCGGACCCAAAACTAAAATTGCCCGCCGTTATGGCGTGCCGCTTTTCGGACCTTCCAAATCGCTCGAACGCAAGAACTACCCGCCCGGCATGCATGGACCCAAAGGCTCGCGCCGCAAGCAAAGCGATTACGCGATCGCACTCGGTGAAAAACAGAAGCTGCGTTTCCAATACGGTCTCATGGAGAAGCAATTCCGCCGCATCTTTGAAACCGCCTTGCAGAAGCGCGGCGTCACCGGTGAGACGTTGCTCCAGCTCCTCGAGACGCGACTGGACAACGTCGTCTTCCGGCTCGGCCTCGCGAACACACGTAGCGCCGCGCGGCAACTCGTTTCCCACGGGCATGTGCAGGTGAATGGCAAGAGCGTCAATATCGCATCCTTCAACGTCAAAGCGGGCGATGAGATCACAGTGAAAGACAAACCGAAGTCGCGGCAACTTGCCTTGCGCAATATGGAGCTGACGCAGATCGCGCCGGTTCCCGATTGGCTGACGGTCGATCGCGATGCGCTCACCGGCAAAGTCGCGCATATCCCGTCGCGGGAAGAGATGCAGCCAATGGTTAACGAACAGTTGATCGTCGAACTCTATTCGCGATAGCGCGAGCTTCGAGATTGCGCGGTAGTTTTGGGAGGCGGAAGAATCTCGCAAGCTAAAAGCTTGCGTTAGCTTCCAGCAGCGCGAGCGCCTTATCGTAACTTCCACGCGCAAGAAAATGCGCCAGCTGCGGGTCCACTGGGCGTGAGAGCTGGCTCGCGATCGCCACGATTCTCTCCGAGATCGCCTGCAACTTCGCCAGGTGCTGTTCCTGATCGCGCCGGCTCTCGGGGTCTCCGATGAGCACGAGGCGTTGGCGGAGCGCGGTGGCGAGTTCGTTTTCCGGCGACATCAAATTTCCTCTCAGAAGATCGAACGAAAGCTTGAATCGATAGCGGATTTTACGCAAGCCTCCGAGATGGCTGGAGAAGAGGCGAAACGGATTTTGGTGGTGGACGATGACACGGCGGTTCTTCGCCTGATGCGCGAGACCCTGCAGAATTTTCTGCGCTGCGAAGTGGATACCTCTCCCAAGCCGGAATACGCCTTCGAGCTCGCGCTCAAGAAAACCTACGATCTCATGATCTTCGATTTCTCGATGCCAATGATCGACGGGACGTTGCTCTTCCAGCTGATCTCGAAAGTTTACGAAAACATTAAGCCGCCGCGGATGGTGCCGCCGTTGCTGATCGTTTCGGGACAGGGCGGCGACGAGCGCGCGCGAGAGTTGTTAAAGGAGGCGCGGGTCTGCGGGTTCTTGCCGAAGCCGTTTACGATCGCGCGGCTCTTGGAGAAGGTGAAAACGTGTCTGCCGGATGTAGCCAGGGGCGCTGACCCCGGTTGGTCTGGCGCATAACCGCGTCTCACGCTGCCGGGGTCGACTCCCGGGCTACAACTGTTCCTCGTTAGGCGCGTCCGGCTGCCTCTTCCATCAACTGGCGGCGGGCCTCCAGCCAATCGCTGGACGAATCCCCGGCGATTTGTTCGCGCGTGCGTCGTTCGCCAATGAAATAGGCACGAAGCCGAATCTCATCATCGGAGACCGCGACCTGCGCTGGCGCCGGTTTCTTTCTCACCGGCGACTTGCGCGGCTTCGCCGGGGCCGCCGTTTTGCGAGCGGCAGGAGGAGATTTACGCGTGGTTTTTGCGGACGTGGAAGCCGGCTTTGCGCTGGGGGTCTTCCCTGAGACTTCAAAGCTTCCATCGCTCGGCGCTGCACTTGTCGATGCCGCAGAGGAGGATTCGACCGAAGCTGGGTCCTTCGATTTTTTTGAATTTTTCGCCATTTACTTTTCCTTTTTCGTGGGCCAAGCCTTTACCCGCAGAGCGCCGCCGCGCAAGTGGAAACGGCACGTAAGCACTCCCGCGGGCAGCACCTACCTAACAATGAGGCACTTTCTTTTCCGCTGGGCGATCACGACAGTCGCGGTCATGGTGGCCGCTGCGCTGATCGACGGCATCCGCTACGACAGTCTCGCCTCGCTCATCGGCGCGGCGCTCCTGCTCGGCATCCTGAATGCTTTTCTACGCCCTATCCTGCTTCTTCTCATGGCGCCGCTTATCATCCTCACGCTTGGGCTTTTCATCTTCGTGGTGAACGCCCTCATGCTCTATCTGGTGAATGATCTCGTGCATGGATTTCATGTCGATCATTTCGGGAGCGCGTTCTGGGGCGCGATCCTGATCAGCCTTGTGAGCTGGGTGCTGAGCGCGTTCTTTCGCGGAAGCGACGGCCGGGTTTATCCGATCACACACCATACCAAAATGCGGCGCGTGGAAGGGCGCGTCGTGAGCAGCAGCAAGCCGGGCGAATCATGACGTACTGCCTTGGGATGCTCTGCCGAAAAGGCGCGGTTTTTCTCTCCGATTCACGCACCAGCGCGGGGATGGACAACATTGCCGTCCGGAGCAAGATGCGCGTTTTCGAAAAGCCGGGCGAGCGCGTCATCTGCATTATGAGCTCGGGCAATCTCTCGCTCACCCAGGCAACGCTCGGGTTGATTGATGACGACCTCCATTTGAACGAGAGTCATCCGTCGCGGAAACATCTCATGAATCGCGAGACGCTTTACGAGACAGTGCGCTACGTTGGTTCGAAAGTGCGCGAAGTGGAACAGCGCGATCGCGAGGCACTCGAAGCTGACGGGTTTAGCTTCAATATTCATCTCATCGTTGGCGGGCAGATCGCCGGGCTCGCTCCGGAAGTGCATCTCATTTATCCCCAGGGGAACAGCATTCACGCGAGCCCTGACAGCCCGTTTTTGCAGATCGGGGAAACGAAATACGGCAAGCCGATTCTCGATCGAGGATTCAGCTACGAGAGCTCGCTCATGGATGCGATGAAGTTCGGTATCGTCTCGCTTGATGCGACGATGAAGAGCAACGTCGCGGTCGGTCCGCCGATCGATATTCTTTGCTACAAGACGGATTCGTTGCAGGTCAAGATGCGAACGCGCCTGGAGGAAAACGATCCCTACCTCCAAGAGATCAGCCAGAAATGGCAGGACGGAATTGTCCGACTCGTTAGGCAAATGCCGGCGGCCGATTTCAGCAAGCCGGCGCTCGGCTTCGCGAACGCGGCCTAGCTGCCGAAGCGACCACCTGGAGCCGGAGGGACGAGCTCGGTACCGTCCCTGTTTCAGAGCGAGAAAGGGCAATCCAGCCCAAGCTGCACCAAACACGGACGACACCACGGTCGTCTGTCGATTCGCGAAATACGCCTAACGACTGCTGCTTTAGTCCGCTCGCGCCTGGCCTGGCGCCTAACGGCTTTCTCCACGGTGACCCTTTTTTGCAAAGAAACTGGGACTGGTCTGGTTCCTGCTTGAGGAGATTCCGCAGTCAAAACAACCCTTGGGTCCTTTCCATATGGCAACTTCCACAAAAATCTTCTCCTGCGCGATCGCTGCTTTGATGGTCGTGAGCTCCGCTTCTTTCGGTCAGGACGCCAGCGTGACGTCGCCTGCGTCCAGTCCGGCGGGCTCGGCGGCGCACCATTCGCCGCCGAACGCCGTTCCCTCCCGCAGTTCTGAACTTGCGCCAATGACTCTCGTCCAAGCCGCCCCGGCCACTCCGACGCCGGCCGCCGGCAGCACGCCCGACGCGAGCGCCGCCGCCAGCCCCGGCGTAACGATGACTCCAGCCTCCACGACCGCGAACTCAACCACAACCACCGCCGGCGCCAACACCAGCCCTTCCACGAGTGCAACCGAAAATGGCGGCGCGGGCGTGCGTGAATTCCAAGGCGACGACGTCGGCCAGGTCCTGCGCCTGCTCGCTCGTCAGGCGCACATTAACATGGTGGTAAGCGAAGCGGTTACCGGCACCGTCACGATGCGGCTCGAAGATGTCAGCGCGCTAGAGGCGATCAAGATCATCGTGAAGGCGAAGAATCTCTTCATGAACGAAGTCGACAATGTTTACTACATCAAGACCGCGGCCGAGCAGACCGCCGAACCGACCGAGAGTGACAGCTACCAATTCAGTTACGGCCGCGCCAAGGACATCGCGCCATTGCTCGCATCCCAGCTTTCAAGCAAGACCGCGCCGCAGGTCGACGAACGGACGAACACGATTTTTTTTCGCGAGACCCGCAGCAATCTCGACAACATTCGCAAAATGCTCGTGCAAATCGACAAGCCAACCAAGCAGGTCATGATTGAAGCACGCCTCGTCGAGGTGAACGCCAATCCAAGGCAAAGCTACGGGATCAACTGGGCGGGCGTCGTGGGCAGCGCGAGCTCGCCGCAGACGATAAAATACGGCTCTTTCGATCCCAATGCCTCGACCGCGCCGGCGGCCGCGGCCGCCGGCGGCATCATCCCGACGAAGGATTTCGGGCATCAGGTGGGAAGCGCTTTTGGCAGTCTGCTCGAGGGCGAGTTTGCGATCCTCTCCATCCCGCAATTTTCCGCGACTCTTCGCCTTCTGAATGAAGATCAGGATGCCGAGTTCCTCGCCAATCCGCGGATTGTCACGGCGGATAACGAACAGGCGAAAATCGAGATCATCCGCAATCAACCGGTGCCGCAGTTGAACTTCAACGAACAAACCGCCACCGCAGTCTTCGGCGGGTTCGAGGACAAGAAATTTGGCAACACCCTGGTCGTTAGGCCATCGGTCAACAAGGATAACTTCGTTACCCTTAGCGTCAAACCGGAGATCAGCAACAAGGTGGCGGACGCGACCTTCACCTTCGCCGGGGCGACCGTTGCCAGCCCGATCATCGATACCCGCACGCTCGACTCGAACGTTCTCATCAAGAGTGGCGACACGCTCGCCATCGGTGGTTTGCTCCAGGATGAAGTGACGAAGGGCCGCACCAAGGTGCCGGTCGTCGGAGACATCCCGGTCCTCGGTTATCTTTTCCAGGAACATCTGAATGCGCGGACGAAGCGGAACCTGCTCGTCTTCGTCACACCAACCATTCTCGAACAACGCTACGGCACCGGATTGGAAGATCAGGTAACCGGCTTGCAGAACAGCGGCGAAGAATTTGCCGACCCGAATGGCTGGCGCAATAACGCCCGTGGCGCCGTGCGTCTGGTGCCGACTTCCCATCGTCAGATCGTCACCGATTATCCGAAGCCGGGCATCGCGCCGGCCCCGAGCAAACTCCAATTCATGAGCACGGCGAAGGAGCGCGATTTTTAGGAATTAGTGTGGGTGTGGGGTTGAGAGGGGGCGGGCGTCGCGAGGCGTTCGCCCCCTTGATTTCACTCTCGTGCTCGTGCTCCTGGTCGAAATTACAAACCGAGCAGAAGCACGATCACGATTACAATTACGAGGAGGAGATTAGAAGGCGTGCGCGCCTCCACAATACTTGCGCGGACCCTTCCTGCTGTGCATCATAGCCGCTGCTTTTCGCGATGAAATTGTCCCTCATTCCGCCACCGCTCCGCTCGATCGCCGAGAAGGTGGAGCGGGACGAAAGGATCAACGACCAGGAGGCGCTGCAACTCTACCAGTCGCACGACCTCAACGCGCTCGGCGTCATGGCGAGCGCCGTCCGAGAGCGCAAGAATGGCAACGTCGCCACCTACATCCTCAACCGTTACATCAACTACTCGAATCTCTGCGTTCTTTCCTGCCAATTCTGCGCCTTCGCGGCCAAGAAGCGCGACGCCCACGCCTTCGAGATGTCGATCGATGAAATCGTCGCGAGTGTGCGCGAGGCCCTCGCCACCGGGATCACCGAGGTCCACATGGTCGGAGGATTGCACCCGTCGTTAGGCAAAGATTGGTACTTGGAACTCCTCGCCCGCCTGCGTGCGCTCGACCCCGCGCTGCAGATCAAAGCATTTACTGCGATCGAGATCCGGCATTTGGCCCGGCGTATTTTCAAAGCCTCCGTCGCCGAGACGCTGGCGCAGCTGCGCGACTCCGGTCTCAGCGCCCTTACCGGCGCGGGCGCGGAGATTTTCGATCCCGCGGTCCGCGATGAATTGTGCCGCGGCAAAGAGAGAGCCGCCGAGTGGCTCGAGGTCCATCGCCTTTGGCACGGGATGGGGTGTCGCAGCACCTGCACCATGCTCTACGGACACATCGAGACGCTCGAGCAACGAGTCGATCATTTGCGGCAACTGCGCGCTCTGCAGGATGAGACCCACGGCTTCACCGGCTTTATTCCGTTCGCCTTCGAGCCGCAGACCACGATCCTTGCGCACATTCCACGGACGACCGCTTTCGACCAACTCCGCAACCTCGCCGTCAGCCGCATCTACCTCGATAACATCGAACATCTCACTGCCTATTGGGTGAGCATGGGGCTGCCGCTCGCGCAGATTTCCCTCAGCTTCGGCGTCGACGATCTCCACGGCACGATTATGGAGGAAAAAATCTTTCACATGGCGGGGGCGACTGCGCCGCAGGCGCAAACGGTCGAATCGCTCCGCCGCGTCATCCGCGAAGCCGGCCGCGAACCGGTGCAGCGCGACAGCTATTATAATCATCTTCGGGCGTCGACTGCGGCCACCCGTGCGTCGCAGCCTGCGAACTGCGAATTGGTCTACGCCTGAGCGGAGCGAAGAATCTCTGTTCGCCCCAAAGGCAGCTTGCGAGACGTTTCGCTTCGTTCGACAGGACAGGCTTGCGAATCGGCTGCGTCCAATATCTGAATGCGCGTCCGCTCATCCATGGATGGGAAGGACCGGTGCATTTCGATCATCCCTCCACGCTTTGCCGACAGCTCGCCTCAGGCGAACTCGACGTCGCGCTCGTTTCTAGCTTTGAATTTCTGCGCAATCCGATCTACGCCGTCATCGACGGTCTGGCGATCGCTTCCGACGGTCCAGTTTTCAGCGTCATTCTCGCGCACGCCGGGCCGCTCGATCAGCTCCGCGAAGTCGTCGTTGATCCGGCTTCCGCAACCTCGGTAAACCAGCTCCGGTGTTTGTTAGGCCAGGGGACGGTCGAATTCGTTGCCGAGGGAAATATCGATCGTCATCGGGGTCGTCTGTTCATTGGCGATCAGGCGATCCGTTTCCGAGCGAAAATGGACGACGGTCTGCAGATTCTCGATCTTGGCTCGGCTTGGAAAGCACAGACTGCACTTCCGTTTGTTTACGCCCTCTGGCTTGTTCGCCCCGGTTACCCGCGCAAAAGCGAGATCGTCGAAGAGCTGCGCTCGTTAGGCAAAAGGAATCTGCAAAATCTGGAAGCCGTCATTGCTGCGCAACCCGCGGTCGACCACGCTTTCTGTGCGTTTTATTTTCGGGAATGTCTCCGCTTCTCTTTCGATGAAAGGGAAAAGGCAGGATTCCGAAAGTTCGCTGAATTATGCGTCCGACAAAAGTTGCTTCCCGCTCTGCCACCCGCACCCGAGCTGCTGTGAGTGCAGGCGGTGCGCACATCGGCATCTCCGGGTGGACCTACAAACCATGGCGCGGTGTTTTTTATCCGCCGAAACATCCGCAAAAGCGCGAGCTCGAACACGCCAGCCGCGTTCTCAACACGATCGAGATCAACGGCACCTTCTACTCGCTGCAGCGCCCGAGCAGTTTCCAAAAATGGTATGCCGAAACGCCGGACGATTTCCTCTTCAGCGTGAAAGGCGCGCGCTTCATCACCCACATGAAAAAACTCCGCGACGTCAAGGTGCCTTTGGCAAACTTCTTCGCTTCCGGCGTGCTCTGCCTGCGAGAGAAGCTCGGGCCGATTCTCTGGCAGTTCCCACCGAACTTTGGCTGGAACGAAAAACGCTTCCGCGAGTTCTTCGCCTTGGTGCCACGCGACACCGCTGCCGCGGCCGAGCTCTCGCGCTTGCACAACGACAAGCTAAAGGGCCGCGCCTGGACGAAAACCGACGCGTCTCGCCCGCTTCGCTACGCCATCGAGATCCGGCACCCGAGTTTTCTCGTTCCGGAGTTCTTCGATTTCCTTCGCGAAGAGCGCATCGCCTTCGTCTTTGCCGACACCGCTGGGAAATGGCCTTACGCGGAAGAGCTGACAACCGACTTTGTTTACTGCCGGCTGCACGGCGACACCCAGCTTTACGTCAGCGGTTATAGCGATCGCGCGCTCGAGTCGTGGGCCGAGCGGCTTCGCCGCTGGCGGCGCGGCCGCGACATCTTTGTTTACTTCGACAACGACGCCAAGGTCCACGCGCCTTTCGATGCGCTGCGTCTGGCCGCGCTCCTCAAATCATGATTCCCACCACGCGCTGGATCCTGCCGAGTCCGATCGAACCGGAAGAACTCTGCGGCTCGGCCTGCATCAGCCGCTTGCTGCAACGGCGCGGCCTCACGACTAACGAAGAGGCGACAGAATATCTGCGCCCGCGTCTCAGCCGGTTGCGCGATCCGTTTCTCCTCCCGCAAATGCGCGAAGCGGTTGAGCGCATCCTCCGTGCCCTAACGAATCGCGAGCGCATCGTACTTTATGGCGATTACGATGTGGACGGCGTCACTTCCCTCGCGCTTCTGCACGAAATGCTTGCCGCTTACGGCGCCGGACCCGCGCTTTTTCTCCCTTCGCGGATGGAGGAAGGCTACGGCCTCAGCCCCGAAGGGGTCGAGCGTTGCTGGCAACTGTATCAGCCGCAGCTCCTCATCGCGGTCGATTGCGGCACCTCTTCCTGTGCTGAGATCGCCGCCATCACCGTCCGTGGCGCGGATGTCATCGTGCTCGATCATCATGAGCCGAAAGCGGAACGGCCGCAGTGCCACGCGCTCGTTAATCCGAAGGCGAGCGCGCCTAACGAGTTCAGTTATCTCTGCAGCGTCGGGGTTGTCTTTAAACTTTGCCACGCCCTCCTTAAGGCTTCCCCGCTCCCGGACTTCGACTTGCGGTGCCATCTCGATCTCGTCGCGCTCGGCACCGTCGCCGACATTGTGCCGCTCGAGGCGGAGAATCGGATTCTCGTCCGCCACGGCGCGCGCGAGATCGCGCAGCGGCGATTGTTAGGTCTGAGCAAACTGATGGATATCTCTGCGGTCCGTCCGCCGATTGTTTCGGAGCATATCGGCTTCCGGCTTGGTCCAAGGTTAAATGCCGCCGGTCGCCTAACGAGCGCGGAGAAAGCGCTCCGGCTTCTCCTTACGACGGAAGAAGCGGAAGCATCGTCGCTGGCGAGCGAACTCGACGCACAAAATCGCGAGCGCCAAAATCTGGAGCGGCAGATCGTCGCCGCCGTGGAAGCAAAGATTGCGGAGCAAAATCTCGGCGATCGATTCGCGATTGTCCTCGGCGAAAGCGACTGGCACCCCGGCGTTCTCGGCATCGTCGCGGCGCGGATCGCACGCAAATATCATCGACCGACGCTCATCGTGGGCTTCGAGCAGAACGGCCTCGGCAAAGGCAGCGGGCGGAGCATCGCCGGCATGTCGCTCGTGGCGGCGCTCACTCCTTGCCGCAACTTGCTGGAGAAGTTTGGCGGGCACGAGATGGCTGCTGGCCTAACGATTCAGAAAAATAGCTTTCCCGCCTTCGCGACTGCTTTCGAAGCAAGTTGTCGGGCGCTGCTTTCCGCCGACTTGCTCGAGCCGCAGCTTCATCTCAATCACGAGGTTACATTTACCGAGCTCAATTGGGATTTGCTTCGTTGGCACGAATTGCTGCAGCCGTTTGGCAACGGCAATCCGCAGCCGCTTTTCTTCGCCCGCGCGGTCGAGTCGGCGATGGCGCCGCAGGTTTTGAAAGAAAAGCATTTGCTCCTGCGGCTACACCAGAATGGTTGCCATCGACGCGCCATCTTTTTTGGCGGCGCGGAGAATCCACTGCCCGAGCCACCGTGGGACATCGCCTTCCGCATCTGTGCAGATGAATATCAGGGGGAGATTCGGTTGCAGATGCAGATCGAAGCGATTCGCGCGGCAGCACCAATCTAATGATCGGGCTGGGATACAGGTTTCGGGGAGGCGCACGCGCTTCCCGGGATTAGCTCGGCCGGCCGCTGCGAATAGATTAGCAATCAATGTCGTTGTCATTCGAGAAGTCGTTAGGCGAAACCGACTGGATTCCGCGTCCCCGCCTGACGCAGTTGCGCCGTCTGGAGATCGAGACGGTGGAGGATTTGCTCCGGCATTATCCGCGCCGGCACGAGGACCGGCGTGAGTTTGGTGATTTCCCTAATGAGGAAAGCGAGCAACCAATCTGCCTCTGCGGCGAGGTGACGAAGACGCGCATTTTGCGTTTCGGCCGCTGGAAGAAAATCTTTGAAGTCACCTTGGAAGAGAACGAAGCGCACGCCTTGAGTCAGCCGCTCGTCTGCCGCTGGTTCAACGTGCATTTCGTCCAGAAAATGATCGTGACCGGGCAGCGGCTGGTCGTTTTCGGCAAACCGCGTCTGCGCGGCAAGCGCATTTGCATGGAGCATCCTGAATTCGAGATCATCGAAAACGACGAGGAAATCTCGATCCACTTCCGCCGCATTACGCCGATCTACCCGGCGACGGAAGGATTATCGCAGCGCGTTCTGCGCGCGTTGATCTATCGACTGCTCGAGGAAAGTGGCGCGGCTTCCGACGCCGAGACGCTGCGGGAAATTCATTTCCCAACAAGCTGGGAATCGCTCGCGGCGGCGCGGGAGAAATTGGTCTTAGAGGAATTCTTCGCGCTGCAAATGTTGATCGCCTCGCGACGCGCACGTTCCCGCGGCCGGCAGGGCGAAGTGCACCGCGGTTCCGGTAATTTGCTCGATCGCTTTTTGAGTTCGCTGCCATTTGCCCTAACGAGTGCCCAGCTCCGGGTTATCGAAGAGATCGAGAACGATCTCGGCTCAACCATTCCGATGAATCGACTCCTGCAGGGTGACGTCGGCTCCGGTAAGACCGTCGTCGCGATCGCGGCCATGCTGCTTACGGTTGAAGCAGGTTACCAGGCCGCGCTTATGGCACCGACGCAGATTCTCGCGGAGCAGCATTACGCGGTGTTGCAACGCTGGCTGGAACCATTAGGCGTCGGCGTCTCGCTCCGCACCGGCGCGCGGAAGGAAGATCCGCTCCCGCTGTTTACCGCTGCGAAGACGCAAATTCCGGGGAGGACGGACTGCCAGTCCGTCGTGCCGGAGAGTCTCTCCGGCACTAACGCGTCGCAAACAGGGTACGCGAAGCGTCACCTGCCGCATTTCGAGCGACCTTGGGCGAAGTACGCAGTGACATTTTCCACGAAAGGGAAACGACCGCTTTCGGAAGCGGCCCGCGGAATCGTTCTCGATTCACTCCTCCATTGGAACGGTCGCCGCTACGAGCTCCATGCCGCCTGTGTGATGCCGGATCACGTTCACATGTTGCTCGAGCCGGCGATGAAGGAAACAACCAAGAACGGAGCGATCTTCTTTTCGTTAGGCGAGATTTTTAGGAGCATCAAAGGCCATACCGCCCGCGCCATTAACAAGGCGGCCGGAACCAGCGGCACGGTTTGGGAAGAGGAATGGTTTGATCGTGTGATTCGCTCGGAGTGCGATCTGCAGGAGAAGTTTCACTACATTGTCAGTAATCCTTTCGACGCGGGATTGGAAGAGGTTGTGCCATATCCGTGGGTTTGGTTCCCCGGGATCTCGAAGACAACATCTGCGCGCGAGCGGCGCGCAGACTGCACGCCGCGACGGGCTGACAGCCCATCCTTCCCGGAGGTTGGAGTCGGGCAAATTTTTGTTGGCACGCATGCACTGCTCTTTGAGCCGGAGGGTCTGCAGAATCCCGGGCTCGTGGTGATCGACGAGCAGCACAAGTTCGGCGTCGCGCAGCGCGGTCGCCTAACGACGACCGAACCCGCGCCCGATGTCTTGGTGATGACGGCAACGCCAATCCCGCGCACTCTCACGATGACGCTCTACGGCGATCTCGATGTCTCGACCATCGATGAGATGCCAGCGGATCGCGGCCGCATCGTGACCGCGGCGCGGGACGAGGCGAAGCTGCCGGACGTGCTCGCTTTTCTGCGCCGGGAACTGGAATCGGGGCGCCAGGCTTACATCGTTTATCCGCTGATCGACGAGAGCGAAAAGCTGGACGCGAAAGCGGCAAACGCAGAGTTCGAGAAGTGGCGGGAACGCTTGCAGCCGTTTACTTGTGAGTTACTCCACGGTCGCATTCCGGCGCCGGAGAAGCAGGCGACGATGGAGCGTTTCCGCCGCGGTCTAACGAGTGCGCTGGTCAGTACCACGGTGATCGAAGTGGGCGTGGATGTGCCGAACGCGACCGTGATGTTGATCGAAAATGCGGAGCGCTTCGGCCTCGCGCAACTGCATCAACTGCGCGGCCGAATCGGGCGCGGCGAGTACAAGTCGTATTGCATTTTGCTCAGCTCCGATCCGTCGCCGGAGACGCTGGCGAAGCTGCAGGTGCTGGAGAAAACGAGCAACGGCTTCGTCGTGGCGGAAGCCGATTGGGAGATGCGCGGTCCGGGCGATTTGCTCGGCACGGCGCAAAGTGGTCTGCCCGGGTTAAAGTTGGGCAACCTCCGTTCTGATGCGAAGTTAATGCAGCGGGCGCGGGGGATGGCCCAGCAAATGATGCGCGATGATCCGGAGCTGACGCGGCCGGAAAATCAACGTTTTCGGGATTTGGTTGTCGAAGAAGGAAACTTTTCCCATGTGAGCTAATGAAGAACTTTTTCAAATTTATTCTCCTTGTCCTGGTCCTGAGCGCAGGTGTTTCGCTGCTCTACGACTACCAATTGCATCACGGCAATCTTACCCTAACGACGCATCGCAGGCCGGAGAAATACACTCTCGCGACCAGCCCGGCGGTGGCGGATAAGGAGATCGCAAGTCTCGCTTCCTTGAGCAACGAACGGCGTAAACTCGTGGCCGGTGTCATCCCGTCGGTCGTGAGCGTGAAGACCACGAAGCACATTCGTCGGCGTCAATACGGGCTCGATCCCTTCGATTTTTTCCGGGGAAATTTCCGTCAATACCGTGGCCCGGAAGATGAGGCGATGGTCCAGAATTCGTTAGGCTCGGGGGTCATCGTGACAAAGGAAGGCCACATCATCACGAATAATCATGTGGTCGATCAGGTGGATGAAATCGAGGTGCAATTGAGCGACGGCCGGGTGCGCAAGGCGCGCTTGATCGGCGCCGACAAGCAACTGGATCTCGCGGTTTTGAAAATGGACGAGCCGGATGCGAAGCCACTCAAGCTCGGCGACTCCGACGCCATGCAGGCCGGCGATTTCGTCCTCGCGATCGGGAATCCGTTTGGCTTCGAGGAGACGGTGACGGAAGGAATCATCAGCTCGAAAGGTCGCCCCAATCGCGTCGATGGTTTTGGCGATTATCTACAAACCGACGCGGCGATTAATCCCGGAAATAGCGGCGGTCCGCTGATCAACTTGCGCGGCGAAGTCATCGGCATCAACACCGCCATCATTTCGCGGAGCGGCGGCTCGCAGGGCCTCGGCTTCGCGATTCCGTCCAACACCGTTCGAATGGCCTTGGAGAGTCTTTTGAAAAAAGGTCGCATTATTCGCGGCTATCTCGGGATCGAGACTCTCGCGCCACACGTCGGGCCCTTCGGTGCAGTTGCGGGCTCGGGAGTGACGGTCACGGCGGTGGTGCCCGACTCGCCGGCCGCGGTGGCGCACCTTCAGCGTGGCGACGTCATTCAGAAATTCGACGGCCACGAGGTGCACAACATCGCCGAGCTCCGGCGGCTCGTTTCGCAGGTCGAGCTGAACAAAAAGGTTGCCGTCGAGGTCGCGCGCGATGGCAAGTCCGTCACCGTCTCGGCCGCGATCAAGGAACAGCCGGCCAACTATCAACTGGCGCGGGCCCTCCCGCCGAGCGCCCCTGGGCAGACGCTTCCGCCTAACCAGCCTGATCAGGAAGAGCCCGATGAGGCGAGTCCGCCGAACGGCGGCGGCGTGCTCGACTCGGTGGAAGTGCGGGCGTTGACTCCGGAACTGGCGGCGACCTTGGGCGTACCTTCAAATGTTCGCGGTGTGGTCGTGATACAGCCGGGCGGGGCGAATGAAGGTGGCGCATTGCGCGCCGGCGATGTGATCGAAGCGATCAATCAAGAGCCGATCACTTCAGTGCAGGATTACCAGCAAGCGATCGCCGGACTCGATCCCAACCAGCCTCAGGTTCTCTCGGTTTGCCGGCAGCGCAGCCGTTCCTTCATTGTCGTGAAGCCGCGCTGAGCAGCGCCGGGGTTCGTTAGGCAAAATTTTCCGGATCTTCGAAGCTGCGCGCAGCTGAGGAAACGCGCGCTGGGCGAGGTAGTTTCGAATGAATAACTGTCGCAAGATCCGAGTCTAACGATCCACAGCGCATCTCATTATGAAACGAATTCTCTTTGCCCTGACGATTGCATTTTTGCTTCCGCTCACGCCGCGCGCGAGGGCAGCGACCGACCTCTCGCTCAATTTTTTCTACAACAACCTCTCGCCGGAAGAAGGAAACTGGATCGATGTCGGCGATTACGGCTACTGCTTTCAGCCAAACGTGGCCGTGAATAACCCCAACTGGCGTCCTTATTCCGATGGCTATTGGGCTTACACCGACGACGGCTGGACTTGGGTCTCGTACGAAGATTTTGGCTGGGCCACTTATCACTACGGCCGCTGGAGCCGCCTCTCCGATTACGGTTGGGTTTGGGTGCCGGGCTATGAATGGGGGCCGGCCTGGGTTTCATGGCGCACGGGTGGCGATTATGTCGGCTGGGCACCCTTGCCGCCGGCGGCAGATCGCGTTTCCGAAGGCCGCGCGATCACCGGCCACGTCGACGTCGAGTTCGATATCGGCCCGCGTTACTACAACTTCGTCGACGTGCGTTACATCGGCGAGCCGGTCTTGCGCAATCGCATCATCGAGCCGCAGCGCAACGTCACGATCATCAACCGCACGGTGAACGTCACGAACATTACCTACCGCAACTCGACGGTTTATAACTACGGACCGAATTATAATCGACTGAACGAGTACTCGACGCGCCCGATTCAACGCCTCTCCATCCAGCGAGAAAGCACCTGGAGCGGGAACCTTGCCGGACATGGCGGTGGACGTCGCAATTTCAATCGCGTCAACGGCAACCAACTGATGGTTGTGGCGCCACAGATTCAGAAGGGGAAGGAGCGTCTCGCTCCGAAGAAGGTAAAGGCGACCGTGAAGGAGCCGAAGTTCGAGCACGGCTGGCAAGGCGTCTCCAATCGCCAGCAGCTGCAGGCGGAGATGAAAAAGGAAAACGCGAAGAAAATTCCGCCGCCCACTTTCAAACCCCAGAAGGGCAGAAAAGGCGAAGCTGCGGCGGCTGCGGAGAATGCGGCCACACAGCCTAACAAAAAGGCGAATAATAATCCGCAAGCCAGCCAAGGGCCGCCGCGGAATGGCAGAAAAGAGGAGCAAACGGGAAAGCAGCCGCATAAGTTCCAGCCAGAGCAGCGGGCGGGAGAGCAACCGAGCAAACCGCAGCCGCAAGCGCAAAAGGAAGAGAAGCCCGCGAAGCAAGCCAAGCCCCCAACGGAACACGACCAACAACACATCCGGAAGGCGCAAAAGAAAGAGACAGAGAAAACCGCGCCCCCACAAAATCAGACGAGAAAAGGACGCGAGCGAGAGCAGGCGCAGTACCCTGGGCACAGCCACCAGAAAGTGAAGGCACAAAAGAAAGAAGCGCAGAAGCCGCAGCGTCCTGAGAAAGCCCAAGGCTCCGAACATGCTCCGAAAGCCAAACACGTGGAGCGCGCTCCGAAAATCGAAAAGCGACAGCACGAACAACAGCGGCCGGAGCCTCAGGCGGAGAAAGCAAAGCCGCCGCAAGCTGCCGGTCATCCGCAGCGCAGAGGGCAGGCGCATCACGTCCAGAACGGGCAGCGCAACGAGCCGCAGAACACCGGCGAAAAGAAGAAGAAGAAGGGGGAGAAGGATCACCCCGATCACCCCTAACGATCAGCGCTGAGGAGACAGTGTCAGAGCAACTCCGCAATCTGCACCGCGTTGAGCGCGGCTCCTTTCAGTAACTGATCGCCGGCGATCCAGAGCGCGAGCCCGTTGTCGAACGCACGATCCATTCGAAGGCGACCGACCTGACAGTTGTCTTTGCCCGCGACCTCCAGCGGCGTGGGATAGCGATCGAGTTGCGGTTCGTCGACCACATCGAGGCTGGGCGCTTTCGCGAGGACCGCACCCGCCGCCTCGACTGAAACGGGGCGCTCAAACTCCGCACTCATTGCGATCGAGTGCGCGCGATACACCGGCACGCGGACGCAGGTGACGGAGGCGCGAAAAGCCGGTAGGTGCATTATCTTGCGACCTTCGTTTTCCAACTTCATCTCTTCTCCGGTGTAGCCGTTTTCCAAAAAGCGGTCGACGTGCGGCAGAACATTGAAGGCGATCGGGTGAGGATAAACTGCGGGGGGCGTCGCTTCGCCCCGTACGCTACTTTCCACCTGCCCTCGCAGTTCTGCGATCGCGCGCGCCCCGCTCCCAGAGACCGCTTGGTAACTGGCGGCAAAAACGCGCCGCACGCCGAAAGCGCGATGCAACGGATAGAGTGCCATGAGCGCGATCGCCGCCGTGCAATTCGGATTCGCGATGAGACCGTGATGCCCGCGCGCGTCTTTGGGATTGATCTCGGGAATTACCAGCGGCACTTCGCCGTCCATGCGGAAGGCCGAAGAGTTATCGATCACGACCGCGCCGGCACGCTGCGCGATGGGTGCGAACTTTTTCGCTCGCTCCGAACCGGCGCTGAAGAACGCGAGATCTATCCCGGCAAACGAATCTTCGCCCAGAGCGCCGACCGCAAACTTCTCGCCGCGAAATTCAAGCTTATTTCCCGCCGACCGCGGTGAGGCGAATAAATGCAAGCTCGCCACTGGAAAATCTCGCCGTTCCAGCACCCGGAGCAGCTCGACCCCGACCGCGCCGGTCGCACCCACGATCGCCACGTGATACTTTTTCGTCATGCGCGGCGGCAGCTTAGCGGCCGCCATTTGAGATGCAAACCGACGACCTCACGCTCCACGTTTCCGTGCGCGACCAGCGTCTCGATCTCCGCGCTGGCGAGCGCCTCCTCGCCAGTTATCCTGTCTCCACTTCGCGTTTCGGCCTCGGTTTCGAGGAAGGGAGCAAGAAGACGCCGTCAGGCCGTTTCAGGATCTCGGAGAAGATTGGCGCCGGTTCTCCACCCGGAACCGTTTTCCGTGGTCGCGTCCCGCTCGCGCCGAATGATCCGCTGCCCGAGACCGAAGATCTCATCCTCTCGCGCATTCTCTGGCTCGACGGCATCGAGCCGCAAAACGCGAACACGCACGATCGCTTTATTTACATCCACGGCACGAATCACGAAGACGACATCGGACGCCCCGGGAGTCACGGTTGCGTGCGGATGAAAAGCGCCGATCTCATCGCCCTCTTCGAGCAGATTCCGTTAGGCGCGGAAGTTGTAATTGAAGCCTAAAAAAAGGCGGAGAAATTCGTTGCGCGTGTTGTCTTCTCCGCCTAACTAGGTCGCAGCAACATGCTAGGGAAGGGGGCGAGATTTATAGTGAAATTTTTGAAAGTGATCATGATCGTGGCCGTCGCGGCCGGCGCGTTGAGCTTGGGAGCTTGCGCGCAGAAGAAGGAGACCATGTCGACCCAAGGGACGACAGCGACCACCGGATACTCGAAGTAGTTCTTCACCCGGGGGTTGTCCTCCAGCGGACAACTTTAACCTAAGGGCCAGGCCGTTCATCCGGCCTGGCCTTTTCTGTTCTTATCGGAGTATTGCCGGGCCGGAAATTCTGACGCACTCTAGCGCGTGTTGCAGCTTCAAGGTCGTCCGCTTTCGCTCTCTGAGATCGCCCGCGTCGCCCTCGAAGAGGAGCCGGTCGAGCTTGCGCCGGCGCGTCACGCGGCCATTCATGCCTCCCGGCGTGTCGTTGACGAAATCGTTAGGCGGAAGACCGTTATTTACGGCGTCAGCACCGGCTTTGGGAAACTCGCCGACGTCCACATTCCACCCGACCAACTCGAGCAACTCCAGATCAACCTCGTCCGCAGTCATTCCTGCGGCATCGGCCAACCGCTCTCCGAGCCCGAGGTCCGCGCAATGATGTTCCTCCGCGCCAATGTTCTTGCGCTCGGCTGCAGCGGCATTCGCCTCGAGGTCATCCAGCTCTTGGTGGAAATGCTCAACCACAATGTCGTTCCGGTCATTCCCGAGAAAGGCTCCGTCGGGGCCAGTGGCGATCTCGCTCCACTCGCCCATCTCGCGCTCAGCCTCATCGGCGAAGGCGAGGCTTTTTTCCAAGGCGAGCGCCTCACGAGCGCCGAGGCGCTGCGCCAGGCCGGCCTGCAGCCGACCGGTCTTCTGGCCAAGGAAGGCCTCGCCCTCCTCAACGGTACCCAGGCGATGCATGCCGTCGGTGGCCTCGCGTTGCATCGGGCTCAGCGGCTCATCCGCCTCGCCGATGTGGCTGGCGCCATGTCGCTCGAAGCGCTTCGCGGCACTCCCGTCGCTTTCGATCCGCGCATCCATCGGGCGCGTCCGCATCCGGGACAGATCGCGGTAGCGCAGCATCTCCTCGATCTCTTGCGCGAGAGCGAGATCCGCGCGTCGCATGCCGAAAACGATCCGCGCGTGCAGGACGCCTATAGCCTCCGCTGCATGCCGCAGGTGCACGGCGCCATCCGCGGCGCGCTCGCCCATTGTGAGGAAATTCTCGCGATCGAATCCGGTTCCGCGACCGATAACCCGCTCGTCTTTACCGATAACGGCGACGTTCTTTCCGGAGGAAATTTTCACGGCGCGCCGCTAGCGCTCGCCTTCGATTACGCGGCCATTGCGTTGACCGATCTCATGAGCATGAGCGAACGCCGGATCGATCGCCTAACGAATCCCGATCTGAGCGAAGGGCTGCCGGCCTTCCTCGCCCAGCACCCTGGAATGCAATCCGGTTTCATGATTCCGCACGTCGCCGCCGTCGCTCTGCTCAACGAAGCCAAGGTCCTGGCGCATCCTGCGAGCGTCGATAATCTGCCGACCTCCGCCGGAAAGGAAGATCATGTTTCCATGGGAATGACCGGCGCCCTGAAGTTGCGCACGATCGTGGAGAATGCGGAGAACGTTTTCGCAATCGAGCTGCTTGCGGCCGCGGAAGGCTTGGAATTTTTGCGGCCGCTCAAAGC
>DASXPA010000082.1:0-11109 GCA_036493915.1 Chthoniobacterales bacterium
ACGAAGTGGCAATACAGCAACACCAACTACGTCATCGCCGGCATGATCGTGGAAAAGATCACCGGCGAGCCGCTCTTCTCCTTCGTGCGCAAACACATCCTGGAACCGTTGCAGATGAAGTCGGCGACGAACACCGACGAGGCCGCGCTCGGTCCGGATGATCCGCAACGTTACCTGCGTTATGCGGGCGGCCCGCTCCGCGTCGCGCCGAAGGAAGGCGCCGGCTGGATGTTCGCCGCCGGCGAACTGGCCATGACCGCGAGCGATCTCGCCAAATGGGATATTTCCCTCATGAACGAATCGCTTCTCCCGCTCGCTTCCTATCGGGAGATGGAAACCGAAGTCCGTCTCACGAACGGCGTCGGCACCGGCTACGGCCTCGGCGTCGGACTGGCGCTCGCCAATGGCCGCCGCCGCGTCTCGCACAGCGGCGAAGTCTCCGGCTTCACCGCGGAGAACGACGTCTTCCCCGACGACCACGTCGCCGTCGCCGTGCTCACGAATATGGATGCAACGGGAGCGTCACACGACATCGCCTCGAAGATCGAAGAGATCGTCTTTGCCCAGAGCGAGCCGGGCATGACCGCGGCTCTCGAAAAAATGAAAGGCATCTTCGCCGGACTCCAACACGGCCAAATCGACCGTTCACTCTTCACCGCCAATGCCAACGCCTATTTCGACAAACAGGCGATTGCCGACTTCGCCGCCACCCTCGGCCCGCTCGGCGAACCGAAAAGTTTCGAACAAACCGCCCAAGGCCTTCGCGGCGGCATGACTCTCCGACGTTACACCATCAAGTTCCCGAACAAGACTCTACGACTCACCACCTTCATCATGTCCACCGGCAAGATCGAGCAATACCAGATTGCGCCAAGCGAGTAATGCAGTGCAGCCGCGCTCAAAGAAGCCACTCCTGCTCCTTTGCTCCGCGCTCCCTGCTCTTTCCTCTTTGCTCCTGCTCGTGCTCGAACCTCCGACCTTAAATCGAGAGAGGTTCGCGTCGAACACATACTCCCCGGCAATTTGATTGACGCCGCCCTTCCCGTTACTCAGACTGCATGTCAGATTCCCCGTGTACCTACCTCCCCTTCGTTTGACCATGATAGGCGAAAAATTATTCGTCTTTAACTGCGAAATTTCGCCTATTTTTCGTTAAGTCTCATGTCCGCCACAGCACAGGAACTTCCGCAGACGCACTCAGAGGTCGTAGCGATGACTCTCCTATCAGAACTGCAGCCAGCACTTGCCGTGGCTTTGGATTCCCTCGGCGGAAGAATGACAAAAGGCGTCGAGGATCTTTACTACCTTTACGCGTCATCCCACATTAACACCGCTGTTGATGCTTTTATTCTCTTGCGTCGAGAGCATCGCATCGATGGTGCGCGCCTAACAGTGCGTCCCGCGCTTGAGACTATGCTACGGCTCCAAGCGGTTCGCACCAAACCATACCTTCTCTATCGAGTTCTGCTTCGAGAGGCCCTTGAAGCTGACAAATGGTTTGGCAGCGTCGCAAGGCGTCACGGGGTCGCCTACACACGCGTTTGCGACCGTGATGGATGGCAAGCATTCAAGAGTCGTTGCGCTGCTCAGTTTGGCCCTGACAAGTTGGAGGACGCGCCACTTAATTCTTATGGTGCTGCGGCCGCGATTGGTGCTGAAGCGTACTACGACAGCCACTATCGCGGTTACTGCCAGTACACGCACGGTGCACTGGAGGCTGTCAGTGGTAGTTTGGACGAATTGACTGACCCCGAAGACGCTCGTGTGATGCTGCATAGTGCCATAAGCGCCCTTGAGGCGCTGGTTGATATGGGCGCCGAGTGTCCCGGAATAGCATCTTTTCGTAAGCGCTTTGGTGACGTGATCGCTACGAAACCAGACAGGTTATGCAGACAGAAGCAAACAGGCTCTGAAGCCTCGCTCGTTGATGAACCGACCTACTAGGCGATGGAGCGAACCGGCGAACCGTCGTACGCTCCGCTTTTGAGATGACTTCCACACGTTCACTTCGAGCACCGCGCGCCCTCGTCCGCCGGCGTAAGCATGCGCGCGTCTATATGAAACAAAAAATGCTGGTAGTTATGCTGGCGGCGGTGACCAGCACTAGCTTTGCGCGACTCGGAGACACGCAAAAGGAATTTGAGCAAGCGCACCCCAACTTAACATTTGTAGGCGAAAGTTCGGGCAACGAACCAAATACCATGGTCCGGCAATATGCGGCCGATAGCACAGCTGCGCAGATCGTCTTCGGAGCTAACGGCAAGGTTATTATGGAAGCTTACAGTGACTTGTCCGAAAAGTTTCCGGAATCGTCTTTAGCGTCGATAGCAAAGAGCTACGGATATGATTTTTCTGCTTTGGAGAAAATCAGTGCACCCGCTCCCTGGAAGGCGCATATTTTGCATCGGGATTTTTGGTTTAGCCCCGATCATAGGTTTTGCGTCGGCATCGGAGACGTAGTGATGAACGATTCAGAAACAGCCTCCACAATGACAGTCGCTGGCGAGCAAGTAACGCCGACTTTATATCAAAATTCGACAGAACCAGCGAAAACGTCGGCAATCATGAGCGAACATGATCAAAGACAACTCAGCATCACGGCCACAATCACCCTAATCTGGCTCGTGTGTATAATCGTCTGTTTCCTGAAGTGGAAAACATGGACGGCTATCTTCGGCGTCATCGGCCTGATCGTTGGAAATCTCCTGACAACGGGAACGCAATTATATTATCTCATCATGGGACCGGCCACGACTGTGGCGCTGGCAGTCGTCGCGATAAGACTTGCCAAGCCTGTTTCCTGGTGGGCGAAGCGGTTCTATTGGGGACCAATGGGCAGTGATCGAAGCCTTTTAGATCCCAGCCCGAAATTAGCAAGGGCGTTCGCTCGTTTCCCCGAACAGACAAGGGATTTTGAGAAGCCGGGAACCTAAGTAGAGACAACTGTTCGCGGGATGGATGATCTTCCAAAGTTACTCGCTACCGGGTTGATCAGTTTCATCATCGGTATCCTCCTTCGAGGCATTGCGGACCGTCGCGCGCTCCTGCAGAGCGTAGCGGACAGTTACCTATACGTCGCTCGCACCAATTCGGACCTACAGGAGGATCAGTATTTGCGCATAGGCGCTCTCCAAAGCACGGACGCAGCAGAGCTTCGTTCGTGGGAGTTCTCGCGCTTGCGTCAGCGCATCGTCGCACGTGGTTTCCGCGATCCCGGCGAGGATCTCCCGCTTTTTTCTGATAGGCGTCGTCACGTCCGAAAGCTGCTCCGCTGGGCCGCCAAGAAGAGCATCATCATAGCTGAGGCAGAGACGCTGCTTCGCATCGCTGCGGAGGAGTTTGACGCACAGGCAACTCGAACAAAAACGCCTAACCAATCGCTGCAGCCAACCGCTGACCGTTCTGATGTTTAGTTTTCCAATATTGAACTCCGCGGCGAAGCCCGCGTCCGCCAGCGGTGGCTGAACTTGTTCTCGTTAGGCCTATGAAGCCGCTACCGTACGCTTGCCTCTTGCTGTGGTTTGTCTTTACAGCGTGTCCGGCCTTCTCTGACACCCGTTCACAAGCGGTGTTCGCTCAGACAAAGCGAGCGATGGTTTATGCTCCGCCTCCAGATTATCCGTTGAACGCTCGCTCACGCCACATCACGGGGGCAGGAGGGTTCCAGCTCCGGATTCGAGTCAGCACCGGCCGCGTGATTGATGTCGAAATGCTCAAGAGCACAGGCCACTCCATTCTCGATGCGACTACCATGAAGGCCTTGGCCCTTTGGCGATTTAAGCCAGGTGCTCTTCCTCCCCTGAGCGTGGAAAGCCCCCAGCGAGCCGATCCGCACGCCGCGGAGGACTGCCTCATTCAAGTGCCGATCAACTTTAGGTTGAGAAAGCCCTAACCAGGCGCTCGGTCGGTTTCGGCCACGGAGCGGGCTTTGAGTTTTCGAACATAAGGCGGCGCTCTTGCTCCTATGCCTGATCTGGGCTCTGGGGCCGTAGCGCCGCGGCCGCCTTTTCGTAGAACTTCCGGACGTCTTCCTCATCCCGCTCGTTCGGCTTGCTTGCCAATCCGTCGTCGCGGATCGCGCGGGCGTGCCCGAGAAGAATCTCGCGATCCCTCTGCCTAACGAGTCGCGGCCCGACCCGCGCGAGCACGTCTAACAGTCGCACGGTCACCGCGACGCTTTTGCAGCCGTACTGGCGGAGCTGGTTGAGCGCGGCGTTGGCGATGCCCTCGAAATCGGTCGCGTCCGTGATGACTCGCAAGCGACCTGCGTCGTCATAACTCCGGCGCGAAGGAATCTGGCGCTGCGCCAGCCGGATCAAGGCCGCGCCGAGCCATTCCGTGCAAGTGAAGGTAGCGCATGCTTCCAGCTTGCCGCATCGACTGACGGGATCTCGCAAGCTGGAAGCTCGCGCTACCGAATCTTCACATGCACGCCGGGCAGCACCTTTTTCCCGAGATCGAGCACGTTCCAATTCGAAAGCCGGATGCAGCCGTGGCTGGTGGTGCGGCCGATGGTTTCCGGCGCTTCCGTGCCGTGAATGCCGCTCCCTTTGTGGCTCAATTCCATCCAGAGAATACCAACGGGATTGTTCGGCCCGGGCGGGAGCTGGATGGCGTTGCTGCTCCGCTCGTCGTGTTGCAGCATCGCTTCATCCCAGCGAAACGTCGGCATCCAGGAAAAGCCGCGCACGAACCATTCGCCGACCGGCGCGGGAAGGCTTTTCGAACCGGGCGTGATCGGATAACTCCCAACCAGTTTTCCGTTCTGGTGCAGCTCGAGGATCTTCTGCGCCACGGAAACCGAGATCGAATACTGTTCGTTAGTCGGCTTCTTGTCTTCCGTCGTTAGGTGGTGCGACTTCTCGGCCGCCTCTGTCTTCTGCTTCAGGTCGATCGCTGCCTGCAGGTCGAAGGGCGCAGCCACATTTGGAACCTGCACGGAGTCGCCCACTTTCGCTTTGCTCCAATCGTAGCCGGGATTGATTTGCTTCAGGAAATCGCGCCGGGCGTGAAATTTCTCGCCGACCAGCTCGAGGAAGTTCGCGTAGGGCAAGGCATCGAGCCTGGACTGGGCGGCATGACTTTCGGGCAACTTGCCGATGAACTTCTGATCGTTAGGCGAAAGCTCGTAGCTGGTCAGCACCGGCTTGGAATTGTCGAGCGGCAGATCGAACTGCGCCGGTGCTTTCTCTCCAAAATGCGCGTCGTTTTTTCCCTGCGCCTCTTCGTAGCGGGTGAGCGCCTTGCGCATGAACTCGCCCCACTTCCCATCGATCGCGCCGGGTTTGAAGGCCGATCCATCGAGAAAGAGCTGCACGCGCAAGACCTGTTCGTCCGCCCTGGGCGCCGGGCTGGCGGCGGGCGCGGCCTGGGCCGAAAAAGCAGCGGCCAGGAAAGCCGCGGCTAGCGAAAGAAAAAGCAACTGAATGCGACCGCGCATTCGCTTTCTCCTCCGAAAATCCGATGTCGCCGATGAACCCGTCGTCTTCTTCTCCACCCGTTGTGCAATCACTCCGTGAATACGCACGCGGCATCGCCGGCGGTCTGATGTTCAGTCTGCCGCTCCTCTACACGATGGAGGTTTGGTGGACCGGATTCGTCGTCGGGCCGGCCCGCCTGCTCCTTTACGGCGGGTTCACTTTTGTGCTCCTGCTCGGATACAATCACTACGCGGGAATGCACGAAGACTCGTGCTGGTCGGAGGTGCTGATTGATTCGGTCGAAGAACTCGGTCTCGGGCTGCTCGTCTCCGCCGGGCTTCTTTTTTTGCTCGGTCGCGTTTCGTTGGAGGCAAGTCTGGACGACACGATCGGTAAGATCGTCGTCGAAGCGATGACCGTGGCGATCGGGATCTCGGTCGGAACGGGTCAGCTCGGCGTGAAAACGGAAGACGCAGGCGCGGGAAAAAGGAGATCGCTCCGGGAAGAGATTCGTTTCGGCGGGCAGCTCGTCATCGCCGGTTGCGGGGCGATGCTTTTCGCCGCGAATATCGCCCCGACACAGGAGGTCGTGGTCATCGCCACGAACAGCTCGATCGCGCAACTGCTCGGTCTCATGCTCCTCTCGCTCCTGATCACCGCGCTCATTCTCTACTACATCGAGTTTGCCGGTTCCGACCGCTTCGTTAGGCGTGGCGATCTGACCGCGGTCGTCGTCGGCACCTTTGCCAGTTATGCGGTTTCCCTGGCGACGGCAGCCGCGGTGCTCTGGCTCTTCGGTCGTTTCGAGAACGCCGCGCTTATCACGGCCGTTGCTGAGACGATCGACCTCGGTCTCGCGACGACCTTGGGCGCCTCCGCTGGGCGCCTCCTCGTGCAATGAAAAAGCCGCGTAAGAACTGGCTCGAGTGGGTGATTTTCGCCGTCTCACTCCTCCTCGTTTTGGGAATGGCCGGTGTGCTGGTTTGGGAAAGCTTTTCGTTAGGCAAGAAGGAGGCAGACCCGGAGATGGAGCTGGGGCCGTCGGCGGCGCATGGCGATTATTTTGCCGTCCCGGCGACGGTGGTGAATCGCGGCGACGGCACCGCCGCGAGCGTGCAGCTCGAGGTGCTGCTGAAATTGCCCGGCCGCGAAACGGAAAAGGGCGAGTTCCAGTTGCAGTATCTGCCGCGCCACGCGACCCGGCATGCCTGGGTCACGTTTCGGCACGATCCGCGCGAGGGAAAACTCGAGCCGCGGGTGCTCGGCTATCAGAAACCGTAGCGGGGACATTGTAGCCGGGGGCGGCGACCCCGGTTTATCTGGGCCTCTGGTTTTTGGCCCCGCCGGCGTCACCGACGCCGGCTACAACCGCAGGTCTTCGATTTCGCCTTGCCAGGGCCAGTCGTCTGCGTTCTCCACGAGATCTGCCCGCATCGGATTTTCCCGAACGTATTGCCACTTCTGCGAATAGCTCTCACCGGAGCGCAGGACATGATCAAAAAATTGCTCCTGCCAAACGGGCCCCGCCAGCCCGAGGACGCGTTTGATCCGCTTGCTCGTCCATTGTTTCCAGAAACCGACAAACGCCGCCAGCGGCTTCGCACCCAGTTCCGGCCCGCAAAAGAAATGAACATGCTCTGGCATGATGACGTAGCGTCCAATTGCCCAGCCATGGCGATTGCGCGCCTTCGTCCATTCATCGACCAAAATCTCCGCGACCTCGCGTGAAGTGAGAATCGACTTCCGGGAATGCGTGCATGTCGTGACGAAGTAAATCGGATGCTCGAGCCAAACGCGCTCGAGCCTGCGCAGATGCTTATGCACGAACCGTTGTAGCCGGCGTCGGTGACGCCGGCCATCCCGAATTCTGGCCGCGCATCCGACCAGCCGGGGTCACCGACCCCGGCTACAACTTGCTTGCCTTTCGCGCCCGTTCCCGCTCTTCTCACCGAATGTTCAAAGATGAGAGACTGCCGAAGATTGATCGGCAGGATCAGCCTAACAATAAGCCGGACGCTGTCGTCCACCCAACAGTGTAACGAATATGGGCAAGGAATTTACCATCCGCGGTCTCATCATCGGCATCATCATCACACTCGTTTTCACCGCGGCGAATGTTTACTTCGGCCTTAAGGCCGGTCTCACCTTCTCCACCTCGATTCCCGCGGCGGTGATTTCGATGGCGATCCTGCGCAACTTCCGCGGAGCGACCGTGCAGGAAAACAACATCGTGCAAACGGTCGCCTCGGCCGCAGGCACGTTGTCGGCGATTATCTTCGTTTTGCCGGGGCTGGTGATCATCGGCTACTGGACCGGTTTCCCGTTCTGGATTTCGGTCGGCATCTGCGCCACCGGCGGCATTCTGGGCGTGATGTACACGATTCCCTTGCGGCGCGCCTTGGTCACCGATTCCGATTTGCCTTATCCGGAAGGAGTCGCCTGCGCCGAAGTGTTGAAAGTCGGATCGAGTTCAGCCGAAAAAATCGATCGTCTGCCACAGACGCAACCGGTGCGCGGTGCCGCAGCGGCGGATCAGCACGATCGCCCAGATAACGTCCGCGCCGCGGAGGCCAGTGCCGCAGGATTAAAGGCGGTGGTGATCGGCTCAGTCGTTTCTGCGCTCTTCTACGTCGTCGTGCAGACCCGTGTTTTCGCCAGTGACGTGACCCAATACTTCCGGGTCGGAGCGGCCCGCGTGGCAGCAACGGGCTACGACTTCAGTCTTTCCTTTGCGCTCTTCGCGATCGGGCATCTGGTTGGCTTGTGGGTGGGCGTGGCGATGTTGATTGGCGCGGCCATTGGTTGGGTGTGGGCGGTGCCTTACTTCAGCGCGTTGCACCCGGCTGCCGGCGCGGCCGCCGTTGTTGCGCAGGGCACGTGGAGCCATTACGTGCGCTTCGTCGGCGCGGGCACGATTGCCGTGGCCGCGATCTGGACGCTGGCGAAACTGGTGAAGCCATTGGTGAGCGGTTTGGCCGGCGCGATGCGCGCGTCGCGGGCGCGTAAGGCCGGGACGCTCGATACGCTGCCGCGCACTGAGCACGATATGCCGATCGGGATGGTGGGTCTGATTTCTCTGATCTGTCTGATCCCGGTCGCATTCCTGCTGTGGCATTTCAGCGTCACCAACGGCCTCGGCGGCGCGATTCTGCCCCTGGTGATCGGCGGCGTTTTGTTCGTGATTGTGTTGAGCTTTCTCGTGTCGGCGGTGTGCGGCTACATGGCCGGCCTCATCGGATCGAGCAACAGCCCGTTGTCGGGCATCGGGATCCTGGTGGTGGTCATCGCGGCGCTCCTCCTGGTGGTGGGCGTGAAGCCCTTTCTGCCGCCCGACGCGGAGAAGGCTCTCGTTGGCTTTGCCTTGTTCATTACCGCGATCGTGTTCGCGGTGGCATCCATTGCGAACAACAACCTGCAGGATCTGAAGACAGGTCAACTGGTCGATGCCACCCCGGAGAAGCAGCAATGGGCGCTGGTGATCGGAGTACTGGCTGGTGCGGTGGTAATCCCGCCAGTGCTCGATCTGCTGCAGCACACCTACGGGTTTCTCGGCGCGCCCGGCGCCGATCCCGCACGCGCACTGGCCGCCCCGCAGGCCGGCCTCATCTCGGCGCTGGCGCAAGGCGTGATCACGGGCAATATCGATTGGAGCCTCATCGGCATCGGCGCGGCCATTGGGGTTGCGATCATCATTTTGGACGAACTGCTGGGGCTGACGAAAAAAGGCCCGCGTCTGCCGCCCTTGGCGGTCGGTCTGGGCATCTACCTGCCGACCTCGACCACGCTGATGGTGGTGGTCGGCGCGCTCGTCGGCGCGTGGTTTGAAGGGCGCGCCCGGCGCAGTGTCAACGCCGAAGAGACCAGCCAGCTCGGCGTCTTGCTGGCGTCGGGGCTGATCGTGGGCGAAAGCTTGCTCGCGGTGATCTTTGCGGCCGTGGTCGCCTTCAGTGGCAACCAACATCCGATCGCATTGGTCGGCGACGCGTTTGCGACGCCGTCGATCTGGATCGGGGGGATTATTTTTGCCGTGCTCGTGATCGTCCTTTATCGCTGGATTCTGCGCATGGCCTCGCGTCCGGCGGGAACTACGTGATTCGTTAGGCGACGGCGGTGCGGGAGATCGAGATTCGGAAGAGGGCGACGAAAGGATCTGCGTCAGATTCCGAAGCGAGACGGCAAACGGATTGCCGAAGCGGTTATGGCAACTGCGCACTGGAATGAAGGCCGACGTGAAACGGCTGACGAACTTTTCGTCGGAATATCGGCTGCGGGTTGGCGATTGGCGCGTTCTTTTCGAGGCCCATCGTGACAAGGTTGTGATCTATCGTATTCTTCACCGCCGCGAAGCATACCGATCATCATGACCGCGCAAATCATCGAGAAAGCAGGGAAGAAGGAGTTCGCCGTCATCCCCTCCAAGGAATATATCAAGATGCAGGAGGCGCTCGAAGATTACACTGCGCTGAAGGCGCTGCGGAGCGCGAAGCGGGATCCAAAAAATCGAGAAGGCCAGCCTTTCGAACGGGTGGCGCGAGAGCTCGATTTGCTTTAAGCGTCGCCCCTCGACGCCGGTCCAAGATTAGAAGATGCTCGAGATCGACCTGAGAAATCCGCCTAACGAAATGCCCGACATCGTCGGGTACAAGCCCGAGAATCCGCTCGCGGCGAATTTTAAGCCCTACATCTCGCCGGCGACGAGGATGCGCGAGCTGACGCCGGTCCCGCTGATTGTTGGGACTTTGCTCGGCGTCATCTTCGGAGCGTCGTCGCTCTATCTCGTCCTTAAGGTTGGTCTCACGGTCAGCGCGTCGATTCCGGTGGCGGTGATTTCGATCACGCTCTTCCGCTCCTCGCAGCTCAAGACAGTTTGGCGCGCCTTGATCATCTTGGCGTTCGCAGTCCTAGGAATCCTGGGAATCGTCGTGACACTCCGTTCGTCAATGAGCCTCAGTTGGGCCGCGCTGGCTGTTGCGTTGATCGCACTAGTAACAGTCCTACCGATAAAGATCGTTTTGTCATCACGCGACGCGACCATTCTCGAAAACAACATCGTGCAAACCGCGGGCTCAGCCGGCGAGTCGATCGCCTTCGGGCTCGGGGTGACGATGCCGGCGATCATGATCCTCGGGTTCGATCTCGAGATCACGCGCGTTATGCTCGTGGCCATACTCGGCGGATTGTTAGGCATTCTCATGATGATCCCGCTCCGGCGCGCGCTCATCGTCGATCAGCATGGCCTGCTTAAATACCCGGAAGGCACGGCTTGCGCGGAAGTGCTGAAAGCAGCCGCCTCACGCGAAGGCATGGATGGAGGGACGAGCGATGTGTCGTCCGAGGATGATCCGCGGACGGGACAGCGCCCGTCCCTCCAGCGTGAGGACAGCGCGCCGCAAGACGAAGCTGCGGGCGGCGGCCTGACGATCTTCAGCGGGTTCGGGCTCGGATTCATTTACTACACAGCGATGGAAGCCTTCAAGGCGTGGAAGGAAGTTCCCGAGAAGATCTTCGGCGCGCCTTTCAAGGCTGGCTCGATCTCGCTCGAGCTCAACCCGGCATTGTTAGGCGTGGGCTACATCATCGGGCCGCGAATCGCTTCCATCATGTGCGGCGGCGGGGTTCTCGCCTATCTCGTGCTCATTCCCGCGATCAAGTTTTTCGGTGAAGGCGCGACCGGGATCCTCGCGCCCGG
>DASXPA010000083.1:0-1902 GCA_036493915.1 Chthoniobacterales bacterium
GTCGCTCGGAATCGTTAGGCGCAAGTCGTCGCCGACAACTGGATCGCGCATCAACTTCACCGCGATCTCGCTCCGCGGTCGCGAATCTTTGCGCAACTCATCTTCGATCGTCTCCGGCATTTCCGAAACCACCACCGCCTCGCGCACGCCGACCCGCTGAAGCGTGCGCAGGAGCCGCTCCAGCAAAGTGATGCCGCAAAGTTCGATCAGCGCACCGGGCGCGTTTGCCAATATGACGACCTGCATGTGCGATGGAAATTGCCTCGAAGCCTTTCCGGTGTTACGCCAGTCTGCGCAATGCCCGCCGCCGAATTAACTGCCGCGCCACTTTTCGGCGCCGCGGAGGACGAACGCGTTCCGCCGCTCTCGTTTCGTCTCCGCTACAGCCCGTTCCTCACGCAAATGGTGATCGTCCGCCGCTGCAATCTTTCCTGCGCCTATTGCAGCGAGTTCGACAAAACGAGCGATCCGATTCCCTACGACATCCTCGAAGCGCAGCTGCGGAAATTAAAAAGCCTCGGCACTTTCGGCATGTCGCTCACCGGCGGCGAACCGACGCTCCATCCCGATCTCCCACGACTCGTTAGGCGCTGTCGCGAGCTGCGCTTTTTCCGCACTGGCATGATCACGAACGGATTCTTCTTAAAACCGGAGTTGATCCAAAAGTTGAACGACGCCGGTCTCCAGGAAATGCAAATCTCGGTCGACGGCGTGAAGGGGAACGAGATCACGCAAAAGGTTCTCGATAACCTGCGCAAACGTCTCGTCGCGCTGCGCGATTACGCGAAGTTCAACGTCACCGTGAGCGGCGTAATAGGCGCTTGCCCGCCGGAAGAAGCGGAGGAAGTCGTCTCTTTCGCGAGCCAGATGGGATTCACCCCGCGCGTTCTGCTCGTGCATGATCACAACGGCCAGCTCAAGTTGAGCGAGCGCGAGCTGCAGGTTTACGAGCGGATCGTGAAGAAGCTGCCAAGAAGCTGGATGGATTTTTCCAGCTACCGCAAACGGCTCGTGCGCCACGGCGTTTCGCCCTTCAAATGCCGCTCTGGCAGCCGCTATCTTTACGTCGACGAATTCGGTCGCGTGAACTGGTGCGCACAGACGCGCAACGTCTGGTCGAAGCCGCTTCTCACTTACACGCGCGACGATTTACGAGAGCAATTTTACACCTATAAACCCTGCAATGAAACGTGTACCATTGGCTGTTCGCGCTCCGCAAGTCAGCTCGACAGTTGGCGCGCGCAGACCATCCGTTAGGCGGCGTAGCCGGTCATGTCTGACGAGGTCTGGCTGAGTTGCCGCGAGATAGAGCGTTTTCTCGGCGAAGAGGAAGAAAGCGTGCACGCACTCCGCGGCGTTTCCCTCGATCTGGAACCGGGCAGCGTCCACGCCATCGTCGGGCCGTCCGGCTGCGGCAAGAGCACGCTCCTTTACATCCTCGGCTTGCTCGATCGCGCGGACAGCGGCAGCCTAACGATCAACCACGAGCTTGTCTCCGATTTGCCGGACGATGAACTCTCGGAGAAGCGCAACGAACTGCTCGGCTTCATCTTTCAATTCCACTTTCTTCTCGAGGATTTCACTGCGGAGGAGAACATCATGATCCCAATGCGACGGCTCGGACGCCTGACGGAAAGCGAGATGAAAGCGCGCGCGGGCGAACTGCTCACGGCCGTCGGGCTCGGCGGCAAACGCAGCCGTCCCAGCCGACACCTTTCCGGCGGCGAACAGCAGCGGGTCGCGATTGCGCGTGCGCTCGCGAACGATCCGCGCGTCATCCTCGCAGACGAACCCACCGGCAATCTCGACACCGCGAACTCCGAGCGCGCGTTCGAGGTTTTGCAGCGCATCGTGAAAAACGGCGGCAAAGCGCTCCTTCTCGTCACGCACAATCCCGCGATC
>DASXPA010000084.1:0-7455 GCA_036493915.1 Chthoniobacterales bacterium
GAGGGCGATCGGGAAGCCGAGCAAAGTCAGCACCACCACTGCGGTCGTGAAGCTATCGGGAAGATGGAGCGCCGGCACGATCGTCGCCGCCACCTGCAAGACGAGCCAACCCACGACCGCATAAGCGACGGCAACCTTGTAGACATTGCGCCGCTTCAGCTCATTGAAGAAATTCATTGGTAGATTAATCAGTCAGGATCATCTCTCCGGAGTTATTTGCTCATCATTTGTGCGTGGCCGCGCGGCCCGGAAACTTGATTGGCGAAGGTGGCGGCCAAGGCAGCCCGGATTCAGCGAGACGTGCTTTGAAATGCGGCGTCGCCTCCAGGTCGAAGGGTGCGCCGTGCAGGCTGTCTGCCGTGAGGACGCCGAGCACAAACGGGCCGGCCGGTTGCGCATCGATGGCAGCGGCGCGGCGATTGGCCTCGGCACGGTCGCCGGAGAGGACCGCTTCGATCGCATCCGTGAGTCCCTGCATTTTGTAGATCGAATGACTGCGGTCGACGCTCGCAAGCCGCGCGTGAATACTGCCCGGGCTTTCGCCCGCAGCAGTTCCGACAAAGACCTGAGCCTTGTAATAGTTCTCGTTCGTCGGGTCGATCGCGACCGCTTGTGCCTGCGCTTCCTTCATTCGCCCGAGCATGATGAGCGCCTGCACTCGGAAGACATTCGCGACGGTAGCGCCGCCGCGCGCGCGCTCGCTCGCCGCGAGGATGTCTAAGGCGCGCTGCGGTTTGCCGGAGGAAAGGGCGGAGCGCAGGCGGCTGTTGAAGTTGATCGAGTTAAGCGGGTCGCAAACATTGACGCGCGCGCCGAGATCTTCGACCAGATCGCCGTAACCAAAAGCACCGGCAAAGACCGGCAGCCAATCCGGCGCGCTGCAGCCAGGATGACTCAGCGCTGCTTTAATGTTGGCGGCGAGGCCGTGCCAGTCATCACTGATTAACTGGCGATCCGCGAGCGTGAGCAGGCGCTGTTGCTCATCGTGGCTATTTGCCGCGGCTAACTCCAGGTAATGCAAGCCGGCCTGCTGAGCTTTCAGCTTTTCGGCCTGTGATTGGTCGTCCGCGAGCAAAATATGATCGTAGAGATCCGCCGCTGCGAAGTAAGCCTGGGAAAAGCCGGGCTCGAGTGAAATCGCGCGATCGAATTCCTTGTTCGCCAGGCGCAAGCCCACGACAACGCTCTGACTCTTCGCCGGGTCATGCGCGTCGCTGTAAAGCTGCAAGCCCTTCTGGTAAGCGATGAACGCATCGACGTTCCTAATCCCTTCGCTACGCATCCGGGCACGCTCCTTGTCGTCGAGCACGACATTGAGAACGTCCGCGACCTTCTCGGCGATATCGACCTGGACGGCGAGCGTATCCGTCAGGGTGCGGTCGTAAGTTTCCGACCAAAGATGAATCCCGTCGGAAGCACGAATGAGCTGTGCGGTGATGCGCGCCTTGTTCCCTTCGCGCCGCACGCTGCCTTCAAGCACGTTTGCCGCGCCGAGCTTCTCGCCAATCGTGCGTAAGTCTTCCGTCTTCCCTTTAAACTGGAACGAAGAAGTCCGCCCGATCACGCGCATCCCATCGATGCGCGCGAGTGAGTTCAGGATTTCCTCCGACAAGCCGTCGGCAAAGAACTCGTTCTGCTTGTCCGCGGTCATGTTCACGAACGGCAAAACTGCGATCGACTTTCCCTCGCTGGCCGCCGCCGCCTTCTCCGTGCTCGCGTTCGCATCCTTGTGCAGGACAAGCCGGTCGGTGAGCAATAAAACCACCGCGAGAGCCAGGATGCCGATGATCCAGCGATCAAGTGTGCGCCCGGTTTTTCGAGTCATAGACTCGTTAGGCACAATCTCGCTCTCGAGCCTAATCCCTTGCGGGGTCCATTCGTAAAACCAGGAGAAAGCGACGGCAAAGGGAAAGCCGATGAGCGAGGCAATCACGATTCCGCGCAAGACCCACTCCGCGACGTGAAAGAGCGGGAAAACCTGAGTCGCAACCTGCACGAGCAGCCACGCCCCCGCGGCGTAAAGCGCCGCCGCGCGCAGAACATTACGCCGCTTCAGTTCGGCGAAAAGAGAGGGTCGGCTCATCGCGCGAACTTCTCTTTCTTCATCAGCGCGATGAAACGCGGATCGGAACGCAGCGGGTCGAAGATGCGATCCACCTTCAAATACATCATCCATTGCGAGTCGTCGGCGCTGGCTTGCTCGAGTAAGTCCATCGCCCGGTCGAGTTCGCCGAGACCGAGATAGACGATCGCGAGGTTGAATGGCGGGATGTAGCCGTGCACGGTCTTTTTCTTCAGCTCTTCGATGGTCGCGAGCGCGCGGTCGCGATCGCCTGCTGCACCGTAGGCATAACCGAGATAAGCGGTCGCGAACGGCGGTGCCTCCATCGCTGCGGCTTTCTCGAGTTCCGGAATGGCCGCCCGGACATTCCCCTGTTGCAAGTCGAGCCAGCCAAATTGCATTTGGGGAAAGAAGAAGGTCGGGTCTAACTCTGCGCCTCTCCTGTCTTCCGCCCTGGCCGCCTCGAAATCGCCCTTTCCGGCCAGAGCCAGGGTGTTGTCCACCGCTATGCTCGGATCGAGCGGATCCAGTTCCTCGGCGCGCTTCCCTTCGATAATCGCTTCGTCGAACCGGCCTTGGCATCCCAGGCTCAGAGCCCACTGATCATGGGCAAAGGCGTAATTCGGATTGAGCGAGACAGCTTCCTGAAAGAGCTTATCCGCGCCGGCCCAATCATGTTCATACCAACTTTTGTAATTGGCCAGAGAGACATGCGCTTCGGCGGAAGAAGGATCGAGCGCGATCGCCTGCTCCGCCGCCGCCTTTGCTTTCGACCCAGCTTCCCTGGCTCTAACGACTCCTTCATTGAAAGCCGCCCAGAGATAAGCGTCGGAAAGCCCCGAGTAGGCGGGCGCGAAGTTAGGATCGAGCGCGATCGCCTGCTCGAATTGCGTGATCGCTTTGCCCAGGTTTTCGTCGCTCGGCCGGTTAAAGAAATAGCGGCCCTTGAGGTAGGCGTCATGGGCTTCCGGATTGACGCTTTTCGCACTCGTTAGGCGGACCTGTTCGCCCGGGGTCAGGCGCACATTGATCTCGCCTGCGATGGCCGAGGCTAGCTCAGCCTCCAGCGCCAGCACGTCGCGCGAGTTGCGCTCAAAACTTTTCGCCCAGAGGTGTCGGTCGGCGCGGGCGTCGATCAACTGCGCGGTAATCCGCACCTTGTCGCCCTGCCGCTGGACGGAGCCTTCCACGACCGCATCGACGTTGAGCAATTTCGCAATCTCCGGAGTGAGCGGCCGCTGCTTGCCCGCGAATTGCAGGGTCGAGCTGCGCGAGATCACGCGCAGTTGGCTGATGTTGGCAAGATCAGTTGTTAACTCATCCGTCATTCCCTCCGCGAAATAATCTTCCTTCGGATCGCCCGTATAGTTGTCGAGCGGCAGCACCGCGATCGAGCGCGGATTGACCGTTGACTTTTCGGCGCTGATTGCGGCGGTGACATGGGTGGTCGTCTGCGCCACCAGGGCCGCCTCGCGTCGCGCCGCGAGCACGAACTTGTCGAAGGCGAAATACGCGACCGCGATGACGGCGACGATCAGGATGAGGCGATCCATCCGCCGCGCGGTCTGCGGCGCGATCGATTCCTGTGCTGGCACATCCTCGTCGCGTTTGAGACCGGAGGGCGTCAACTCGAAAACCCAGGCGATGACTAAGGCCGGCACGAGACCGATCGCCAACAGGATCACCAGGCTGCGCGCAATCCACTCTGGCGCGCCGAACATGGGCAGGATTGTTCCCGCCACCTGCACCAGCAACCACGCGCCGACCAGATAGAGCCCGCCCATGCGCACGACGTTGCGGCGTTTCAGTTCGGTGAGGAATGATTCGCTCATGGCTTCGTCTGAACTGACGGCGGGACGTGCACCTTCAATTTTTGGCAGAGAGCGACGAAGCGAGGGTCCTCGCGATAGGTCAGAATAAAAGGTGTAATGCTGAGTTGAGTCAGGCCCGAATCATGCGTGACATAGGCTTCGTGCAGCCAGTGAAACATCTGTTCGGGCTCGTGCCGGAAAGCGTAAAGAGTAGCTACCTGATACGCGCCGCTCGCGGCGTACTTCGCGGCGAACGTCCCTAAGGCCGCGTCGGCGGCCGCGCGATCATTCCCCGCTTGAGCGGCCAGCGCCATGGCGTAGTCGTGCCAGAAGCCGTCCGGCTCCAATCGCGCCTGCTGCAACGCCGCCGTGGGATTGGCCCGCAGGATATCCAAAGTCGCGAGACCGGTATGAAAACGCGCCGCCTCCGGCTCGATCTCGAGAGCTTTGCGAAAGTATTCCTCCGCCTCTTGCCAGCGCCCGGTTCCTAACGACAAGCGACCAAGGTTATACCAGACGTTAAAATACAACGGGTCAGCGACGGCGGCTTCGCGGAAGATCCGTTCGGCCTCATCATTTCTCCCCTGCGCCATGACAGAGAAACCGAGCGCAGTCTTGGCCAGAGCGTCGCCCGGAGCCAGCTCGAGCGTCCGGCGAAACTCTCTTTCCGCTGCCTGAAAGTTCAAATCCGGAGTCATGTAAACCCAGCCTGCGGCCAGAATGGTCGCGACGGAGTCGGGGGCCAGGCTGATCGCCTTGTCTGCCGCCTCGCGCGCCTTGGCGTAAGATTTTTCGGCATCACCGCCCGCGAAACTCGCGCCGTATTGCCGCCACGCGTTCGATAGTTTCGCCCAGGCCAAAGCATACTTAGGATCAAGCCGGATAGCTTCTTCAGCATAGCTAATCGCCTGGCGAAGGCTCTCTGCCGTCTGTCGACGAAAATAGAAGTCGGACTGAAGGACGGCGTTGTAAGCGGCCAGATTCTGGTTCGAGGGGGCGGCATCCGACTGAGGCTTCACGCCTAACAATTTCACTTTCATCTGCGCCGCGACGGCCTGCGCAATCTCCGACTGGACGGCGAAAACATCCTTCAGCTCCCGGTCGTAGGTGTCCGACCATAGCTCGCGTCCATCGCTCGTTTTAATCAGCTCCGCGACAATCCGAACGCGGTCGCCTTGTTTGCGCACGCTTCCTTCAATGAGGTGCGACACGCCAAGTTTTTCGCCGATGCTTGCGCTATCCTCCGATTTGTTTTTGAAAAGGAATGACGAACTGCGGCCGATAACCTTGAGATTGGGGATCTTGGCCAGGACCGCGATGAGTTCTTCAGACAAGCCATCGGAAAAATACTCATTGCTGGGATCCCCGCTCGTGTTGACCAGCGGTAGAACGGCGACCGACTCCACCTCAGCGGGTCCCTGGGCCCGCGCCCGTCGGAGGAGGGCGTGATCCAAGACGAAGTAGGCCACGGCGCAGAGTAAGAGAGCGCCAAGGATATAGTTAAGCGTGCGATCCGTCACGCGCCGTTCGTGACGAAGGTGAGCCGCCTCGCTTCTGGCTGTTAAACCTTCGGTCCGCACGACGCCTCCCGAGGTAAAATCGAAGAGCCACACCAGAACGAGCGTGACTGGGAACCCGGCCATGATCACGAGCACAATGATGCGTTGCGCCAAAGCAGACACGTTAAAGATCGGAAAGACTTGTGTTACCACCTGCACGAACAACCAGCCCGCGACGACATAGGCTGCCCCGACCTTATAGACATGGCGGCGTTGTAACTCCGCAAAGAAAGAAGGCTTCTGGCTCATGTCTTTGGTGCGGCCGCGAGTTCGGCCGGCGTTGGTAATCCTATTTTCTTGCACAGCGCGGCGAAGCGTGGGTCGTCCTTGTAGCGCAAAAGGAACGGATCGTAGTAGAGAATGGTGATATTGTTGTCGCGCTCGGCCCAGGCGCGATCGAGCCAGGCGAACATGCCGTCAAGGTCTTTCCGCAAGACGTAGCAACGCGCGATCAAGTAGGGATCGGTCTTGCCATACTTATCGATCAGAGCCTTCAGCGCCGCATCGGCTGCCGCGGTGTCGTTCCCGATCTGCCGGGCGTTGGCCAGCGCGAAATCGCGCGACTTTCCCGGTGGAATCTGTTCTGCCTTTGCGAGGGCGGTGGCTGCATTCCCGCGCAGCGCCTCGATGGAGGAGAGTAGGGCCTGAGCGTACGCGCTCGTTTGCAGGCTCATCTGCTCCTCGGTGACGCGTTCGGCCTCATCCAGACGACCAAGCGCCATCAGGTCGATGGCCAGCAGGTTATACCAGCCGTCGCTGCGGGGATCGGCGGCGAGCACTTGCCGGATTGGCTCGATCGCGGCTTCGGGATGTCCGAGACTGGCGTGCACCTCCGCGAGCGAGGCGCGCAAGTCGAGGTTGTTAGGCGCGAGTTCTACGGCTTGTTTGAATTCGGCTTTCGCGCCGGCGAGGTCGATATCGGCAAAGATCAACAGCAGCCCACGCGCTCCGTGTGCCGCCGCCAGGTTCGGGTCCAGGGCCAGGGCCTTGTTGACCGCAATTCGGGCCGCAGCCAAACCCGACTGTGCTTGTGCGCCGCTCACATAATCAGTCAGAAAAATTTCCGCGTAAGCCAGATCAGCATAAGCCCGCGCATACTTTGGATCAAGCCGGACCGCGTTCTGGAAAAACTCGATCGCCTTCCGATAATCAGCCTCGGTATTTCGCTGATTGTAAAATTTTCCCTGGAGAAAAGCATTGTAAGCCGCGAGGTCGCCGCTGGGCGGACGGTCACTCTGGGTCGCGGCGTCGCTCGCGTTGAGCAGCTTCGCCTTTAGGGCATCGGCGACGGCGGCCGTGATGTCATCCTGTAATTTGAAGAGGTCTTTGTAAGGCCGGTCATAATGCTGCGACCAAAGAGTGCTGCCATCGGCCGCATTGATTAGTTCCGCGCTGACACGCACCGCATCGGCCGCGCGGCGCACGCTGCCTTCCAGAAGATGCGCGACCCCGAGCTTCGCACCGATCGTCCTGCTGTCGTCCTTACTGTCGCGGAACTGGAAAGAGGAATTGCGTCCGATCACCTTCAGGCCGGCAAACTGCGAGAGCGCCGTAATCAAATCCTCCGAGAGCCCATCGGAGAAATACTGCTCGTCCTTCTCGCCGCTCTCATTCACTAATGGCAGGACGGCAATCGATTTCTCTGGAATCGCAGTGGCTGAGCGGATTTTGGTGGGCGGCTTGGCAACTGGCTTGGGACGGAGGAATTGGTATGCAAGCAGCGCCGCGGCCAACACCGCGATCGTGACGAGAAACAAGGCGAACTTCCGCCGGCTCCATTGCGGGATATTCTCGTTAGGCGAAATATCCTCCGTCCGCTTCATCCCTTCCGGAGTCATCTCGAAAGCCCAGGCAATGACGAGGGCGATTGGGAAGCCGAGCAAAGTCACCACCACCACCGCGCTCGTAAAGCTATCCGGAAGGTGAAGCGCCGGCACGATCGTCGCTGCAACCTGCATGACGAGCCAACCGACGACTGCATAAGCGACCGCGACCTTGTAAACATTGCGTCGCTTCAGCTCCG
>DASXPA010000085.1:0-27575 GCA_036493915.1 Chthoniobacterales bacterium
CTTGCGCGATTACCGTGCGCTCTATGATGCGACGGTTATCGTTAGGCTAAGAGCCGCCGGCGCGATCCCGTTTGGGAGAACGAACATGGACGAATTCGCCATGGGTTCCTCGACCGAGAACTCGAGCTTCCGACGGACCCATAATCCCTGGGATCTCGAGCGCATCCCCGGCGGCTCCAGCGGCGGATCGGCGGCGGCCGTCGCGGCTGGCCTTGCGCTGGCGTCGTTAGGCAGCGACACCGGCGGATCGGTCCGACAGCCGGCTGCACTCTGCGGCGTCGTCGGCCTCAAGCCGACCTACGGCCGCGTCTCCCGCTATGGACTCGTCGCGTTTGCGTCCTCTCTCGATCAAATCGGCCTCCTAACGAAAAGCGTGCGTGATTCTGCGCTTCTTCTGGAGGCCATGGCCGGCGTCGATCCAGAGGATTCGACTTCGCTCGACGCACCGGTCCCGGATTACGCCGAGAATCTCGAGAGCGATCTGCGCGGCGTTCGGCTCGGCCTGCCGAAGGAATATCTGCAAGCAGGAATCGATCCCGAGGTGAAAAGCGCCTTGGACACGGCCCTCGCACAATTTGAATCGTTAGGCGCGGAAATCGTCGAGATTTCGCTCCCGCATACCGACTACGCGATAGACGCCTATTACATCATCGCGACGGCGGAAGCCTCGGCGAATCTCGCCCGTTTCGACGGCGTGCGTTACGGCTACCGCGCGGCGAACACTGGCAACTCGATCGAGCATTACAGCCGCACCCGCGAGGAAGGATTCGGCCCGGAAGTGAAGCGCCGCATCATCCTCGGCACCTACGTCCTCAGCTCCGGCTATTACGATGCTTACTATCTGCGCGCGCAAAAAGTACGGGCGCTCATCCGACAGGATTTCGCGGCCGCGTTTACCAAAGTTGATGCAGTTATTTCTCCGACGTCGCCGAGCCCGGCCTTCAGAATCGGCGAGCGTACCGCCGATCCATTACAGATGTATCTCGCAGACATTTTCACTAATGCCGCGAACCTGGCCGGCATTTGCGGGATCAGCGTCCCCTGTGGTTTCGCGAAAACCGAGACGGGAACGGAACTACCGATCGGTCTGCAGCTTCTCGGTCGCGCGCTGGATGAAGGGCGCATCCTGCAAATGGCCCACGCTTACGAGCAGACCACGGAGTGGCACAAGCGACATCCGTCATTGTAGCGTCCGCTGTCTCAGCGGATCGCCTCGAATGGGCGGAACGTTTCGGGCAGCTTCACCTCGATGCGCTGAGACAGCGCAGGCTACAAGCGCCTCTTGGTGGCTCGCCTGATCGTTAGGCACCTGCGGCCAGTTCGGTGTCACGGCGGCGGACGATGACGAGGGTGACGGTCGCGACGATCGCGCAGACGACGGCACCAATCCCCAGGGTGGCGGCGGTTCCGACGTAATGCGCAAGGGCGCCGGCTTCGAGGCTGCCGAAGGGAATCATGCCTCCGAAGATGAGCGACCAGATGCCCATGACGCGCCCACGCATTTCATCGGGGACGATCGTCTGCACAGTCGTGTTCGAGGTGGAAAAGAAGAGCATCATGCCGAAGCCGGCGCCGGCGAGGCAGAGCATCGCGATCGTTAGACTGCGATTGAAGGAGAAGATCAGGAGCATGACCGAAAAGAGCCAGACGCCGCCGAAGGCGAGCTTGCGCGGGCTGATGCTGCTGCCAAACGCCGCCGTGACAAGCGCGCCGATGAGCGCGCCAACACCGCTCGCGCCTAACAATAAGCCATAACCCTGTTCGCCCAGGCCGAGAATGTCGCGGGCGAAGGCCGGCATGAGAACGGAGTAGGACCAGCCGAAAATCCCGACGATCGCGAAGAGCGCAAAAATTGTCCGTACCCTGGTGTGGTGCCAGACGTAGTGGAAGCCTTCGAGCGATTGCGCAAGCGCTCCGCCAGCCGCAGCGGCGCGAACGTGTGCCGGCAGCCGCATCGCGAGGAGGCCGGCGAGGACGGCGAGGAAGCTCACCCCGTCGATAAAAAAGCAGAGCGCGATCCCAACTTTCGCCATGAGAAAACCGGCGACCGCAGGGCCGACGATGCGGGCGCCGTTGAACATCGCGCTGTTGAGCGAGATCGCGTTCATGAGATCTTCGCGACTGGCGATTTCGACGACGAACGATTGCCGCGCGGGCATGTCGAAGGCCATGGCGACGCCTCCGAAAAGTGCCAGGACAATGATCTGCCATGGCTGAATCGTTTTCGACCAAACGAGCCCCGCCATGATAAAGGAGAGGATCATCATCGAGATCTGAGTGCAGACGAGGACGGAGCGTTTCGGGAAACGATCGGCCGCCCAGCCGCCCCAGGTGGAGAAGACGAGCATTGGCGCAGTGCCGGCGGCGGCGACGATGCCTAACAACGCCTTGGAACCGGTCAGCTGATAAACGAGCCAGCCCTGGGCGGTGTTCGTCATCCAGGTGCCGATGAGAGAGACGAGCTGGCCGCAAAAGTAGAGACGGTAGTTGCGATATTTGAAGGCGGAAAACGTCCGGCGCCAGGAGACGCCGCCGGTCGCGACGCGGCGCCGGTGGCCGGTCACATCCGCGGGGACCGGGGCGACGTTTTCCAGCTGGGTTTGGCTCATGACAACTGCTCAGATTCGCAGGAGAAATCGGTTCCGCAAAGTTGGCGAGTCGCCTAACGCCGAAAGGAGCAATCGTGGCCGCTCGCGGGAGTTCGAAACCGATGCGAAATAGAAGGAGAATGCACTTTCGTGATCGCGCGGATGCCGGGCGATTTCTTGCCCGGCGGTTGCAGCATCTGACGGGACGGCCCGATGTGCTCGTGTTGGCGCTGCCGCGTGGCGGAGTGCCGGTAGGTTACGAAGTCGCGCGGACACTCGGTGCGCCGCTCGACGTTTTTGTCGTGCGCAAACTCGGAGTGCCGGGACAACGCGAGCTGGCGATGGGCGCGATCGCGTCGGGCGGAACGCGGGTGTTGAACTCCTCGATCATGGCCGCGCTCGGTGAAGGCGCGATGGCGGCGCTCGAGCATGTCACTGCGTGCGAAACCGAGGAACTGCGCCAGCGCGAAGAACGTTATCGCGGCGATCGACCGTTTCCCGATCTGCACGCGAAGACCGTTGTCCTCGTCGACGACGGGCTCGCGACCGGCGCGACCATGCGAGCCGCGGTGCAGGCGATTCGATTACGCGAGCCGGCAGCGGTGATCGTGGCGGTGCCAGTGGCAGCGGAATCGAGTTGTCGCGAACTGGAAGCGAAAGCGGATGAAGTCATCTGCGCGCTCACTCCGGAACCATTTTTCGGCGTCGGGCAATTCTACGATGATTTCCGCCAGACGACCGATGAAGAGGTGCGCGAATGTCTACGCGCGGCCGAAGCGGAGAGGAGTGCCTAACGAGTGGCTTACGATTCGGAAACTCTGCGAGCAGCCCTGCAGCCATCCCCTACAAAAGCTTTAGTTTCGTCAGATCCTGCGAGTCGACGATCCCGACCGGCACGCCGCGTTCGTCCACTACAACGAGATCATCGATGCGATGGCGCTCGAGCAAGTTGAGCACTTCGACCGCAAGCTTGTCCTGCTCGACGACGACCGGGTTGAGCGTCATGAGATCAGCGACGAGACGTTCGCCGACGCGTGAATCGGTTTGAAAATGCCTAACGAAATCGCCGTGGGTGAAAATTCCGAGCAGCTGTTCGTTTTCGTCGGCGATCACGGCCGCGCCGGCGCGGAGCGAAGTCATGGCTTCGAGGACGGCGCGGACATTCGCATCCGGCCTGACGAGAGCGAGCGCGCTCCGCGGCCGCATGATTTGATGCACCCGCAGAAGCAGACTGCGGCCGACCATTCCGCCGGGATGAAGCTTCGCGAAGTCCTCTTTCTGAAATCCGCGCGCCTCGAGCAGGACCATGGCGAGCGCGTCGCCGAGGGCGAGCATTACGGTCGTGCTTGAGGTCGGCGCGAGATTCAGCGGACATGCTTCCTGCTCGACGTTGACGTCGAGAAAGACGTCGCAATTTTGCGCGAGCGTGGAATCGGCTGCGCCGCAGACTGCGATCACGCGAACCTGAAAGCGCGCGACCGCGGGCAGGATCCGCAGCAACTCGTCGGTCTCGCCGCTGTAGCTGAGCGCGATGACAACGTCGCCGTCGGCGATGACGCCGAGATCGCCATGGAGGGCATTGAGCGAATCGAGCACGACCGCGGGCGAGCCGGTGCTCGTGAGGGTGGCGGCGATCTTCGCCCCGATGTGTCCCGATTTCCCCACGCCGAGAATGATGATCTTGCCGCGCGCTTCGATTGTCTCCCTAATCAGTTCGACGGCGCGGGAGAAATTCTTGTCGAGCCGGCCGCGCAGTCGCTGCAGCTCAGAAATTTCCAAATCAAGAACACGTGCGGCCTTTTCAAGATAATCCATCGAATTATAATTGTGGGGCGAGGCGGGATTGCGGGCAAGCCGCGCCTGCCAACCAACCACGGGAGGAAATTATGAAAAAGACACTCATCATCGGTGCGCTCGCCCTCGCCGCTTCGGGCGGCCTCTGCTTCGGACAAGGCCTCGAGATCACGACGGGTAATCCAAATATCACCTTGCCGGCGAAGCCCTCGCCGTCTCCGGAGACCGTCGCCCCGTCGGCGCGCGGCGGAGTTGTCTTTACCGCCGTCCGGAACGGCAATCCGCTGCAGATGTTGAACCCGGTTGCGCCTGCCCGCTATGGGAACGCACGGGATCACGTCACCTACGACCCGAAGAATCCCGGGAAGCCGAAAGGGATCAAGCTCTTCGAATGGACGTTTTAGGCGCAGCGTAGTTTCGCGGCTGCGGGTGATCGTTAGGCGAGTAATCGTTAGGCGTGCCCGCTGATCCGTCGCCGGTCGTTGCTTCTTATTGTGCGACCTTTCTTAAGCCGGAGATGCGGCACATCTACCGGCAGATCACCGCGCTTGAGCGCTTTCGGCCGGTGGTGATCGCGCGTAAACGCGAGGAAGCGAAGCGGTTTCCTTTTCAACAGCTCGTCGTCGTGCCGCGATCGGCGACACATTTTTTGCGACGCTTTTGGTTTCGCAATATGCGGCAGGCGCCCTGGCCGATGTCGCCGGCGGAAACGATGCGGATCGTTCGAGTGCTTTCGGAATACGACGCGCAGCTGTTGCATATTTACTTCGGACACATCGCCGTCCACCTGTTGCCAATGATGCGGCGTTGGCCGAAGCCGGTGGTGGTTTCCTTTCACGGCGCCGACGTCATGGTGGATCTGGATAAGCCGCGCTATCGCGCAGCGACGCAGGAAATGCTGGAGACTGCGCGACTCGTGCTCGTGCGTTCTGTTTCGCTGGCGAAAGCCGTTGCCAATCTAGGCTGTGCAGAAGACAAGATCCGAATTCATCGCACGGGGATTCCGCTGGGGAGGATTCGTTATTCTGCACGCGCTTGGCCTAACGATGGCGCCTGGCGTTTTTTGCAGGCCGGGCGTCTGATCGAGAAGAAAGGCCTAAAGACAAGTCTTCGTGCCTTCGCCGCTTTTCGGAAAGAGAACCCGCGCGCCACATTCACGATCGCCGGGGAAGGTCCGCTGCTGAAAGGACTGGAAGCGTTGGCCCGCGAGCTTGGTGTCGCGGAGGCCGTACACTTCGTTGGTTTCATTTCGCAAAGCCATTTGCGAGAAGAGTTCGCGAGGTCGCATATTTTCCTGCATCCGAGCGAACTGGGCCGCGACGGAAATCAGGAAGGAGTCCCGAACGCGATGCTCGAAGCGATGGCGAGCGGGCTGCCGGTCTTCGCGACGCGACATGGGGGAATTCCGGAAGCGATCGAGAACGGCGTGAGCGGCGTGCTGGTCGGCGAACGGGACGATGCAGCGTTGTCGGCCGCATTGCAGGGTTGGACAAGCAAACCGGCGGAGCTGAGCGAGCTTGCATGCCGGGGTGCGCAGACAGTTGCCGAAAAATTCGAGCAACGGAAACAAGCGCGGCAGTTGGAAGATTTTTATTTCGAGGCGCTCAACAAAACAAGTTGAGCGTGGCAGCAAACGTTCCGGGGAGGACGGGCGGCGGGCCCCGTCGCACTTGGTCGAGTCTGAACCAAGGCCATTTGCGCCTAACGAACGAGAGCTGCAAAGAATTCGGCCAGCTGCGGAGCGACAGCCTCGAAGCTGAGTCGCTCGCCCGCTAGCTGTTGCGACTCGGCGATCACGTCTGCGTAGAACCTGGAATCGTGGAGCGTCTTCGCGGCCAGCTCTCCCAGCTCTCCTAACGAACGACCGAATCCAGAAGTGCGCGGAAAAGCCAGACGCTCGGTCGCGCCATCGCCACCGAGGCAGGGGAGGCGACAAAGCAAAGCGTCGCCTGCAACCTGGCCCGGCACCGCGCTTTTGTCAGCCTGGAGGACAAGCCGATGCGCCGCGATCTCTGCAAGGTAGTCGCGATAAGGCAGCCGTTTGCTGAGCAGCCGGAGCAAGTTGTCATCTCCGCCTAACGACGACCAGAGTTTGCGGCAGCGTCGGGGATTTTCGTCGAACGCTGTGACCGGTTGGTCGAGACCGAGCGCGAGCTGGAAGGCCGTGAGGTGATTGCGCGAGGGCACGTCCCATTCCCGCGTCCCGATGAAAATTCCGCGTCGCTCGCCGAGTGGTCGCGAGAAGTCCCAACGGCTGTCCGTGATCGGATACGGCGTCGGGATAAATTTGCCTTCGCGGCCGAAAATCACCGCCTCGGGTGTGGCGGCGAGAAAACCATTGGCATCGCGAATGATCTCGTGAAAAAGCGCCGCCCGTTTCGGATCGGATAGCTGCCGCGCAATCTGGTGCAAGCCGGTTTCCTTGAAGGATACCGCGGTCGTTAGGCCGGCGCGATGCAGCTCGCGCAGCGCATCGCGCGTTGCCCGAAAATCGCCGCGCAAGAGCAGCAGCACCGGCAAGCCTTCCGCGACTGCGGCTTTCGTCTCGCGATGAAAGACGCCGCCCGTGGAGGCGGCGTAACCGTGGAAGTTCACGGGTGCGTGGCCGCTGTCGTTAGGCGAGCCGGCTCCCTCGGAAAAACTGTGCGCACGATCTCGCCCGCCGGGGTTCAGGACGGTGAGGCGAAACTGACCGGCTCGATGGATCATCGACTTTCGCGCCAAGAGGCGCGGTTCACGTTTAGGGATGGCCGTCGCCGTCACTGAAATCGATCGGAGGCGGGGTCGGCGCCTGGAGAAGCGGCTCGTTGCCGCCATCCATCGGGCGAACCGGCTCCGCACGCCGCACTTCCACACTGCCGCCATCCGCCGTCGGCACTACGGGCAAAGCGCGCTTCACTGGCTTGGCTGGATCGAGGCCGGGCTCGGAATTGGTTTTCTCCGCCGCGGCGACAGTCTTCGGGTGAGCCGTCGAACCGATTGCATTGTAGGGATCGTCGGGCGCGACCAAAGTCGGCGCCTGCATCGGAACGGGAGGGACCCGTTTGGGATCGACGGCGAGAGCGGCGCGGGGCCATTTGCTCTCGTCGAACTGCTTCGCCAGTTGCGTGCGAACCGAGTCGGTGTGGACATCGCAGCGATCGGTCGGCATTTGTCCTTTCGTCGCCAGCTCGCGGTAGCTGGTCCGTCGCCTGACGACATCGCCGCTCGCCGATTTCACATTGTCATAACACTTGTCCGTCGCGAGCAGACCGGACTTCGAGCAAATCTCAACCGTGTGCAGAGTCGGCGGCATGGGAAATTCCCGCGGCGGATAGTGTGCGATCGAGGCATTCATCACGTCGACCCAAACGGGGAGCGCCAGGGTGCTCCCAAAGGCGCCGCGGTAGATCGTCTGCGGCTTGTCGAAGCCCGCCCAGACGACGCAGGTAATGGCGGAGTCGTAGCCGGCGAAAAGCGCGTCGGTAAAATCGTAAGCGGTGCCGGTCTTGCCGGCGGCGGGGAAATCTTTCAGCCCGTATTTTTGAGAGGCGAGTTGGCCGGTTCCTTTCGTCAAGGCGTCGGTGAGACAGGAATCGATCTCGTAAGCGATCGCCGGCTTCAAGACCTGCACACGCGACTTCTCGTGAGGCGCCTGCCAGACAATATTGCCATCCTTGTCTTCGATCCGATCGAGGATGTGCGGCGGCGCAGGTCGCCAGCCCTCGTTAGGGAAAACGGTGTAAGCGAGGGCGAGCTCGGCGAGCGTGATCTCGCTGCTTCCGAGAAATGTCGAAGGATATGGCCGCAGTTTTGTCTCCACGCCCGCGGTCCGGATTAATTGCGAAACATTGTCGAGGCCGGCGGAAGTGCCGATGCGGACGGCGGAGCCGTTCTTCGATTTGGCGAGCGCTTCGCGGGCGGTGATCGGACCTTCGTAGCGATTATTCGCGTCTTCCGGTCCCCATTCGCCGAGGATGCCGGTAGTGCCACCAATCATGACGGTGCGATTATCGAGCGCGGAATCATCCACGATCGAACCGGGATAGAGTCCTTTCGCAAATGCTGCCGCGTAAACGAACGGAGTGATCGCAGTGCCCGGCGGACGTTTCGCCTGGAGCGCGCGATCGTACTCGTTGTGTTCGAAATCGCGGCCGCCGACGAGCGCGAGGATCCCGCCGGTTTTGTTGTCGAGCGCAATGAGCGCGCCTTGCAGGTATTCCGGCGGCGGCGGCGCGGCTGACTTTTTGATCGGCTGATCTTTCCGTTCCCGCAGCATGGCCGCGTACTGCGCGTAGGTTTGATGATCGTAACCGGGATGCTGCTCAGCGAGATCGAGCTGGTTGCGGAGCGATTTCTCGGCGACGTTTTGCAACTGCGAATCGATCGTGGTGTGAATGCGAAAGCCGTCGCTCATCGCGCGATCCCAGCCGACCGCCGCGATCACCTGCTGACGAATGTAATCGATCGCGTAATTCTGGCCGCGCGCGTTTTGCCGGTTCCCGATGATGACGCCCTCGCTCTGCGCGCTCTCACTCTGCTGCGGCGTGATGAACCCGAGCTCCTGCATGCGACTGAGGACAAAATTCCGCGCTTCACGCGAAGCTTCGCGGTCGCTCCAAGGCGAGAGCTTGTTCGGGCTTTTCACGAGGCCCGCGAGGGTGGCGCATTCCGCGAGCGACATTTCCTTCGCCGGCTTGTCGAAATAACCGCGCGCCGCTGCCTCCGCCCCGTAGAGCCCGCCGCCGAAATAAATTCGATTCAGGTAGAGCTCCATGATTTTCTGTTTCGAGTAACGATCCTCGATCCGTCGGGCAACGAACATCTCGAGCAACTTGCGGCGATAGGTCTTGCCTTTAAGATCGAAACTGTTGCGTGCGAGCTGCTGCGTCACCGTGCTCGCGCCTTGGCGGACATGACCGGCGACGAGATTCTTGAGCGCGGCGCGGACGATGCCGAGTAAATCGTAGCCGTGGTGTTCGTAAAATTTGTTGTCCTCTGCCGCGATGATGGCGTTGACGAGATTCGGCGGGAGCTGGTCGTAGGGAACGGTCTGGCGATTTTCGACGTAAATCTGACCGAAGATTTTGTTGTTCCTATCGACGATTACGCTGGCCGATTCCATCTGCTCGAGATGGGAAAGATCGAAGGTCGCGGCCTGTTGTTTGACCTTCTCGGCGAGCGGGAGAAAGACGAGCAGCCCGACGACGAAAGCAACGACAAGGAGACCGCCCGGGATGTAAAACCACGGGCGCGTATACCACGCGCGCTGATCGTAGGAGTGCTCCGTCGGCGTGAAATAATCAACAGGCATGCGGCGAACGGGCGGGGCCCGGAAATTCGAAACGGGCGCAACTTAGCGGCAAAGCTGGGCAAATGCCAAATGGGGATGAAAGGTTGAGATCATGCCCGCCGAGATTTCCGAGCTCGCCTCTTCCATTCGCAAGAAGATCCGACGCGACGGGCCGGTTTCCTTCGCCTGGTTCATGGAGCAGGCGCTCTATCATCCGGCGCACGGCTATTACAGCTCGGGGCGGTGCGCGATCGGGCGGCACGGCGACTATTTCACGAGCGTGAGCATCGGGCCGTTGTTTGGGAAGTTGCTCGCGGCACAGTTTGCCGAGATCTGGGAAAGGCTGGGACGGCCTAACGACTTCACGATCGTCGAGCAGGGGGCGCATCATGGGGAATTTGCGGACGACACGCTCGCGGCGTTGCGGGAGCGATGGCCGAAGTTTTTCAGGACGGTCCGTTATCGGATCGTCGAGCCGTTTTCGATTTTGCGACAACGGCAAGAGGATAGGTTAGGTCCTTTCGCGGAGAAGCTGGAATGGGTGACGGCAGTCGAAAGGATGGCGCCATTTTGCGGCGTGCATTTTTCCAACGAGCTGCTCGACGCGATGCCGGTGCACCTGCTCATCGCGGCGGACGGGAAATGGCAGGAGCGATTCGTCGATCACACTTCGTCCGGGTTTACCTTCGTCGAGCGACCGGCGGAGAACCGGTTGTTGGGCAAGTTGCCATCCGCGCCTGAGGACGGCTACAAAACCGAGGTGAATCTGGCGACGCTCCACTGGATCGAAGCGCTCGCGCCGAAGTTGGAGCACGGCCTGATTCTGACCGCCGACTACGGATTCAATCGAGAGGCTTTCTACGCTCCGGAGCGCCGCGCCGGGACCTTGCAATCTTACGCCGCGCATCGCGTGCTGCCGACGCCATTGGAGGAGGTCGGCGAGCACGATCTGAGCGCCCACGTGGAATGGACGAGTCTGGTCGAGCGCGCGGAAGCTGCCGGCCTAACGATCGCGGGTTTTACCGATCAACATCATTTTCTGACGGGCCTCTTGGCCGGAGATCCGGAACTCGCGACCGCCGCGACGAAAAATAATCGCGCGCTGCAGACGCTGCTCCATCCAGAGTTTCTCGGGATGAAGTTTCAGTTCCTTGGCCTAACAAAAGGGCAAGTGCCGCCGTTGAGCGGGTTTCGATTTGGACGAGATCCGCGGCACGCGCTCGGTTTGATCTGAGGCGGGGACGACCGCCGCTGTAAACTATGAGCTTGTCATCCTAAGCTCCGCGAGGAATGTCACGAGCTCTGATCGCCTTTCCAACGTCCAACACGCGGAGCGTTGGACGAAGCATCAGATCGCGACACCTTTTTTGGCTATGCGAGATCCGTCGCGCCGCTCGGGATGACAAGTCGGCGTGGCTCCTAGTCGTTATCGGCAAGCAGTGGGGAACTTTCGCTTTCGACGTGCTTCGCCTTGCCCCCCGCCTGCTCGATGAATCGCAGCAGGTCTTCTCTCTTCGTCCGGGTCGGATCGTAGGAGATCGAGATTCTCCCGGCGTGGATGTCGCAGGAATCGATCGCCTCGGCATCGAGGTGCTCGAGAGACTGTCGCAATGCCTTCTCCTGTTCGGGATCAAGCGCGGCGGCGAGCTCGATCTCGGCCGCGACAAACTCCTCTGCGCCGGAGCGATTGTGGAAATCGGAGGCGGTAGGCATAATCGGTCGGCCGCGGTATGGCGCTACTGCAACCTATCCATGCAAGGGCTCCAGTTGTCGATTGCGTTCGTTGCGGGAGCAAACCGCGTTTGAGATCAGGGCAGGCGATAGACCCCCACGAGGTCAGTTCCGGTGCGATTACCCTGGCCGGCGGCGATCGCCAACTCCCAGTTGTTCTTCGGCGGAATTCCGGTTGTCTCGGGCGGCGCGAGCGCGGGATCAAAGGATTTACTCGTTAGGGAGAGCCTCCCGGAGTCGACGCTTTGTTCTTAAATCGCGCAAGAAGCGAATGAACGCTTGGGAACGACGAGCGATTTCGGCTTTTTCGGAGGGAAGGCGTTGACTTCGTAGGGGCGAGCACCGGCAGCGCAAGCTCGATCTTGGCCAGTAATTTCAGCTTGTCATCGCGTCTTCTTTCTTCCTCCAAGGTGGAAACAGGACTTACTGCGTGACGCTCGGCCTCTATCAGCTGGCGGCTGTCGCAAATGATTTTCTCAGTTAGCTTGATGCCCTTGCTAACTAGCCGTTCCGCCTGGGCCAGAGCAGGCTCGTGGTAGCCTCGCTCGATGAGGAACAAGAGCTTCGCACCTTCCACAGACGGCCGGCCTCGGGCTGCCGGAACACAGGTAAGACTGTAGTCGTAGGCCTCCTCGATCTCGGCGAGAGTGAAAGATTCCACCGAAAGATCGGGCAGCTTATCCGCTCGTATCTCCTTTTTGGTGACAAATGCGACGCTTCCTGAATGTGGGACGTGGTGAATCCATTCGAAGTAATCTCGCAGCCTCCACATGATCAGATGGCTAGTGGCGCTAAGCGGGGCGTGATAAGCGAAATCCTGCTGCACTACGATCGACACGCCGGGAATCAGCCGCGGGAAAAACGAGGTCACGATTTTTTGTGCCAAGGGCCACGACTTCATCGCGTCGATGAAAAGCAACTCAATCGGTTCTCGCGATGGATTGTAGCTCATCAAGTCCTGCTGATGCAGATGAACAATTTCCCGATAGGGTGCCAGGATCGCTTCCACGTCGCGGAAGAAATCTTGACCGGGTATAGGAACCGTGGAGAACTTGACGCTCTTGCTGGCCTCCTGCATCCAATCCTGCCAAACGAAAAGATCGAAGGCTTCGATGCGGCGGTTTTGCTTCGCCCGCCTATTCTGAGTTAGTCCTCGCGCCAGGCAGGAGGTGGTGGCGCCGTACCAGCAGCCCAGGTCTACAATTTCGCCTTCGCCCAAGAAGCAATCACGCGCGTAAGACTCACAGAAGCAAAGCTCCGCATCCATCGTCATGGACAACAGGTGATCGGGTTTGCGGTAGGAGGCGTATTGTTCCCCAAGAGTGGCCACCCAGCGTTGCAATCGCGCGTTCACGCAAGGTCTATAGCAACTGGTAAGGGTCTACATCGACCGCGACTGCGACATCTTCCGGGAAAGGAAGTTTATCGAGCGTCTCGCGGATGAGGCGACTGAGTCTCACGATCGCTTCGCCGCGGATGAGGATGTGGAAGCGGTAATGGCCCTGGAGCTTTTCCAAGGGCGCTGGCGTGGGTGCGCCGAGCATGAACTCGTTAGGCAAAGCCTCACCGAGCCGGCGGGCAAGCGTCTCCGTGGAAAAGCTGGCGCGCGCTTCGTGCTCCGAACGGACGGTGATGAGAACGGCGTGCTTGAAGGGCGGAAAATCGCAGCGTTCCCGAAACTCCAGCTCCTGCTCGAAGTAGCCGGCAAAGTCGTGATGGCGGGCGAACTGGATCGAGGGGGAGAACGGCGTGTAAGTCTGGACAAAGACTTCGCCAGGCGCTTCACCACGACCTGCGCGGCCGGCGACTTGAGTAAGTAACTGAAAAGTTCGCTCGCCCGCGCGGAAATCTGGCAGGTGAAGCGCGAGATCGGCATTGATGATTCCCACCAGAGTTACATTTGGGAAGTGCAGGCCCTTCGCGATCATTTGCGTGCCGACGAGGATGTCGATCTTGCCCGCGCGAAAAGCATGGAGCGTGTCGCGGTAGGCGTCTTTGCGGGTCATGGAATCGGCGTCCATTCGCCTAACGACAGCTTTTGGAAAAAGCGCGGAGACGTTGGCTTCGACTTTTTCGGTCCCGAAGCCAGCGTAGATGAGCGCGTCTTCGCCGCATTCCGGACAGCGCTTCGGGACGGCCGCGCTATGGCCGCAGAGATGACAACTCAATCGCGAATTGCTGCGGTGGAAGGTGAGCGCGACGCTGCAGTTCGGACAGTCGCGGGCTTTTCCGCAGTGGCTGCAAAGGAGCGAGGTGGAGAAGCCGCGGCGATTGAGAAACAAAATCGTTTGTTCGCTTTTCGTTAGGCGATCCTGGATCGCGCTGCGCAGCTTTTCGGAAAGAATCGCCGCGGCTTTTTCTTTCCGCCGCTCCTGGCGCAGATCGACGATACGGATGAGTGGCATCTGACATTGGTCGACCCGCTGAGTGAGGGTACCCAGACTGTATTTGCCGCGTTGCGCGTTGGAGTAGCTCTCCAGCGACGGCGTGGCCGTGCCGAGGACGATGGCGCACTTTTCGATTCTTGCCCGCACGACGGCGACATCGCGAGCGTGATAGCGCGGCGCTTCCTCCTGTTTATAGGAGGTCTCGTGTTCTTCATCGACGACGATGAGACCGAGATTTTCGAGCGGCGCGAAGACCGCGCTGCGCGCGCCGATGACGATCCGGGCGCGGCCGGAATGGAGCTTGTGCCATTCGTCGTGGCGCTCGCCTTCGGAGAGGTGGCTGTGCAAGACGGCGACGGCGTCTGGTTGCGCGGCGAAACGGCTCTTGAATCGCTCGACCGTTTGCGGCGTGAGCGAGATTTCCGGGACGAGGACGATCGCGCTTTTGCCGCGGGCGAGGGTGGAACGGATCGCCTGCAGGTAAACTTCCGTTTTGCCGCTGCCGGTGACGCCGTGGAGGAGAACAGGCGGGTGACTCGCCGGATCTTCGAGCGCGGTCTCAATCAGTCTTAGCGCAGCGGTTTGTTCTTCGTTGAGCGTCAACTCGGTGTCGGCGATGAACTCTTCGGCACCGTGTGGATCGCGAGTAACGGCCTGTCCCCTTAGTTCAACGAAGCCGCGCCTAACCAGCGCGCGAAGAGTGGAGTTGTCGAGCGAAGTCTGGCGGAGGAGGTCGGCCGCGGGGGTCGGCGCGGAGAGCTGGACGATCGCTTCGAGCAGCTCGGCCTGGCGCGGGGCGCGCTTCCGTAAGTTCTCAATCTCTTCCGCACTAACCTGATGCGTTTGGCTCACGAAAAGCTGTTTCTTCCAGCCGACTTCCGCGCGCCGGATGACCTGCGGGAGCAAGCTGCGCATGACGGTTTCGGTCGGGCAGCAGTAGTAGTTGGCCATCCAGCGCGCGAGCTCGATCAGATGCGCGCTGAGGACCGGCTTTTCGCCTAACAATGCCGTGATCGGCTTGATTCCCTCGGCCGGACTTTCCTCGAGATTTGCGACCACGGTGGCGAGAAGGGTTTTGTCGCGAAAGGGCACGCGCACACGCGACCCGACCGTGACTTTACCTTGGAGCGGCTCGGGCACGAGGTAATCGAGCTCGCGGCGGATCGAGCGATCGATGATGACGCGGACGAAGGCGGACATGGCCGGAATTTAATTGCTCAGCGGAACGATGCGTGGATTGATTCTGCCCGTGACTCTCCGCGCCGCCGTCAGACTTCGCCAGCGGCGATCGCGCTCGCCGAGAAGTTGCAGCGTTCGCTGTCGCAGCGGACTGGCTGCGGGCCGATGCGCTCTCTGCACTGAGGACAGCGCATTCTACAACGTGCCTGTCAGTGTCTGAACGATCCGGCCATGATTCGATTCTTTCTCAAACTGACCATCTGTCTCTCGCTCGCCGCGGCGCTCGGAATCGGGCTGCTTGCCTGGCGCTCGGGCGATCCCTTTTATACGCTATACGAATGGATCAGCCCCGCGCGCTTCCAGCAATACGATCAGCTCATCCGCGCTGCCGCAGCGCCGAACCACCTCGACCCGATGCTGGTGAAGGCGGTGGTCTGGCGGGAGAGCCGGTTTGATCCGCAGAAATTTGGAAGCGCCGGCGAGCGGGGCCTGATGCAGGTGAGCGAGATCGCCGCCGAGGAGTGGGCGCGGGAGAAGCGGGTGGAGAATTTTCGCGCGGAGGAACTGTTCGATCCGAAGACAAACCTTGAAGCCGGGGCGTGGTATCTGCACCGGGCGATGGCGCACTGGCAGACACAACGCAACCCGACGCCGTTCGCGCTCGCGGAATACAACGCCGGAGCGAGCCGGGCGCAGCGCTGGGCGGGCGGCCCGGGCGCGCCTCCGATCACGGCCAGAGAATTCCAGCGAAACATCGATTTTCCCGGGACGAAAAAATACGTCGAGTCGATCCTTGAGCGTTACCGATTCTATCAACGGCGGGGCCGGATGTAGTTGTAACCGCGGGCGATGGCGCGGCCGACATTCACCGTCGATTTTATTCCTTCGCACCGGAGACCGGCCGGGGGCAACGTCCCCGGCTACAGCATACAAACCCGGGCGCCTGCGGCAAGCTTACAGGTTTGTGCCGGTCTGATGACCACCTGCCCAAGAGCTGGCAGTCGCATGCCGCTGAGCGCGAACCGTCGAATTCGTCGTCGTGGTCATGGCGGTCGTCGGCGTCTGACAACCGATCAGGAGCATGCTGCAAAGGGAAATGAGGAAAAATCCGGCGCCGGCGTTAAACATCGCGAAAAATCGTTAGGTTCGGTTTTCTGTCAACTTTTGCTGGCCCAAGGTCGGAGTCGGCGAGAACGACCAGATCGTGACCAGGGAAGTTGCTAAGCGCTCGGATAACGCTCGTGAAGGAAGGATTCAAAAATGTCCATTTCGAGTATTTCGCGGGCGGCCGCGAATTGAATCTCCCCCATCTAGAGGCAGTGCTCGCCTGATTTCGAGATGAGAACGCCAAAAAATGACACGCCTGAATTCCGGATTCCGCCGCTCCTTGCCAAAGCGCGAAGTTCGCCTACAGTCCCGCTTCGTTTATGGCAGAAAGCAGTGACACGAAGGACATGAAGGAGTTCCAGCTCCACGAGAAAGACACCGGCAGTGCGGATGTGCAAGTCGCGCTTCTCACCCGGCGCATCGCGCAGCTCACCGAACACCTCAAGAGTCACGCCAAAGATCACTCCTCACGCCGCGGCCTCCTCAAGATGGTCGCCACGCGCCGGAGTCTTCTCGATTACCTCAGCCGGTCGAAGAACGACCGCTACAAGAGCGTAATCGAGAAACTCAACCTGCGGAAATAACCGCTCGCTAGCGATCTCCGGCGCCGCTCGCGTCCCTCGCGCGCCGCTCGAGCCATTCGTTTAAACCAAGAAAACAACCGCCGATTTCAGGCCGATTGTGCACCTTGAGTTTAGGTTTTAGCTTCGTCTTTAGGCGACGGAGTTAAAACCTACAATCAGGGTGACCGGCCTGGATTTCGCGCAGCTAGAAAATCCATATGCAAAACAAAGCCACGGCCCAAATCGGGGCTACTCAGATCACCATCGAAACGGGCAAGATCGCCAAACTCGCCGACGGCTCCGTCATCGTCTCCTGCGGCGAAACCATTGTCCTCACCAGCGCCGTCTCTGCCACGACCACCAAGGAAGGCCAGGATTGGTTTCCGCTCACGGTCGATTACCGGGAGAAGGCGGCCGCGGTCGGGAAATTTCCCGGTGGCTATTTCAAACGCGAAGGGCGCCCGAGCGAAAAAGAAACGCTCACCTCGCGCATGACCGATCGTCCGCTCCGGCCGCTCTTTCCTGCAGGTTATCTCTACGACACGCAGGTCATCAGCATCCTTCTCAGCGCCGATGGCCAGAATGATCCCGACATTCTCGCTATCAACGGCGCCTCCGCCGCGCTCACCGTTTCCGACATTCCTTTCGCCGGCCCGATCGGCGCCGTCCGCGTCGGTCGCGTCAATGGCGAGTTCATCGCCAACCCGACGCATGACGAGCGCACCCAGAGTGATCTCGATCTCGTTTACGTCGGCACTGAGAATGACATTATCATGATCGAAGGCGCGGCGGACGAGCTGCCGGAAGAAGAGTTCGTCAAGTCGCTCGAGTTCGCCCACGGACACGCCAGGGAAATGATCCGCATTCAGAAAGAGCTGGCTGCGCAGGTCGGCAAACCGAAACGCGAGATGCCGCTCATGGAAGTGAAGCCGGAGATTCTCCAGATCGCCGACCGCGTTGCCGGCGATCGGATCGAAGCCGCTCTCTACACCGAAGGCAAAGTCGCGCGAAGCAAAGCCGTCAACGGTCTGCGCGACGAAGTGAAAGCTGCCGTCCTCGAACAATTCCCGGACGCGGACAAATTCGCGATCAACCAAGCGTTCGATTACATCCAGAAGAAGTCTTTTCGCAGCAACATTCTCGACAAACAGAAACGCGTCGACGGCCGCGGTTACGACGATCTGCGCCAGATCACGTGCGAAGTTGGCGTCCTCCCGCGCGCCCACGGTTCGGCCATTTTCCAACGTGGCGAAACCCAGGCGATGGCGCTGGCCACACTCGCGCCGATTGAAGAATCACAAATGATCGACGCCTACGGCGGCGGCGAAAACTCGAAGCGCTTCATTCTGCATTATAATTTCCCGCCCTTCAGCGTCGGCGAGACGGGCCGATTCGGCGGCGCGAGCCGTCGCGAGATCGGGCACGGCGCATTGGCCGAACGGTCGGTCGAACCCGTTGTGCCAAGTCAGGAAGACTTCCGTTACGCGATCCGCGTCGTCAGCGAAGTGATGGAGTCGAACGGCTCCACTTCGATGGCAACCGTTTGCAGCGGCATGCTCGCTTTGATGGATGCCGGCGTTCCAATCAAGACGCCAGTCGCCGGGATTTCCGTCGGCCTCGTCACCGAAAACGACGATCAAGGCAACCTCAAACGTTACAACCTGCTCACCGACATCATCGGTTCCGAGGATCACTTCGGCGATATGGACTTCAAACTTTGCGGAACCAAGGATGGCGTCACCGGCTTCCAGCTCGACCTCAAGCTCCCGGGCGTGAGCCACAAAATTCTCGCCGAGGCAATCTACCGGGCGAAAGAAGCGCGCACGAAAATCCTCGCCCTCATGGCACAGGCGCTCGACAAGCCGCGTGAGAGCCTTAGTAAATACGCGCCGCGGATCGAGACACTGAAAATCAATCCCGAGAAAATCGGCGCACTCATCGGACCGGGCGGCAAGACGATCAAAGGTATCGTCGCGGAGACCGGTGCGGAGATTAACATCGAAGACGACGGCTCCGTCCACATCTACGCCACGAGCGGCGAATCGATGGCCCGCGCGAAGGAAATCATCGGTGGCATGACCAAGGAAATCGAAATCGGCGAGATGTATCATGGCCGCGTCGTTTCGATCAAAGAGTTCGGCGCGTTCGTCGAAGTTTTCCCGGGCAAAGACGGCCTCGTCCACATCTCGGAGCTGGCCGATTTCCGCGTCAACCGGACCGAAGACATCGTCAAAATCGGCGACATGATCTGGGTCAAATGCATCGGTATCGACGACAAAGGCCGCGTCAAACTTTCGCGCAAAGCCGCCCTCAAAGAGCGCGGCGAAATCGAAACCGGCGGACCAACCAGCGGTGAATCAGTCGAAAACAGCGGCGGCGGAGAACAGCGCTACGAACGTCGCGACGATCGTGGCCCCCGCCGCGATCGCGGAGATCGCGGCGACCGTCGTGGTGGCCGAGGCCGCGGACCTCATCGCGAAGGCGGCGAATATCGGGGCCCGCGCGAGAGCGGCGAAAACCGCGGCAACACCGGCGGCTACGACCAGCCGCCGCAGGCGCCCGTCCAATCGCACCAGACCGACGACTACGAGCCTTCTCGTTAGGCAATTGGAGGGACGACCTCGGTGTCGTCCGAGTTTCTAAATCAAACACGGACGGGAAAGAGTCCCATCCCTTCATCTACAGCGCCGGCGCGAGTTGCCGCAGCTTGCTGACGATCCGCGGAAGAATCTCCAGGACGTGATCCAATTCCGTCTCGGTATTATAGCGACCAAAGGAAAATCGCAGGCTGCTCCGCGCGCGTTCGTTCGTCATGTGCATTGCGCGCAGGACGTGCGACGGCTCCACGGCGCCGGTCGTGCAGGACGAGCCTAACGAACAGCAAACACCTTCCTGATCAAGCTTGATCAGAATGGCCTGCGCATCGACGCCGTTGAAGGCGAGATTCGATGTGTTCGGGAGCCGGCCTTCGCTCGCGCCATTCACGACCACGTCCTCGACCTGCGCAAGGATGGTTGATTCAAACCGATCCCGCAGCGCACGCACGCGAGTGTTCTCTTCGTCCAAAGTTGCCGCAGCTAATTCCGCCGCTTTCCCGAGCCCGACGATCGACGCGACATTATCGGTGCCGGCGCGGCGCCCGCCTTCCTGCGGCCCGCCGATGACCATCGGGTGAAACTTGGAATTGCGATTCACATAGAGCGCGCCGACGCCCTTGGAGGCGTGCAATTTGTGACCTGAGAGCGCGAGGAAATGCAGGTATTTTCCAGCAAGATTGATCGGCATCTTGCCGACCGCCTGCACCGCATCGGTATGAAAAGCGACGCCCTGCGCGCGACAGATTGCCGCAATCTCGTCAAGCGGATTGATGACACCAGTCTCGTTATTCGCCCACATCACGGAAACGACTGTCGTGTCTGGACGGATCGCGTCTTCCAATTCCTTGAGATCAAGATGACCTTCTTCATCGACTTCCAGAATCGTCACTTCGCAGCCGCGCTTCGCGACTGACTCGCAGTAGTTGAGAACGGCATTGTGCTCGACCGAAGTGGTCACGATGTGCCGCCGATCCGGCGTCATCTGCAGTGCGGAATGAAGCGCGGTGTTGTCCGATTCCGTCCCGCCGCTCGTGAAAACGACTTCGTTAGGCTCGCACCCAAGAAGCGCGGCGACGCGTTCGTGAGCGAGTTTGGTTGCGTCTTTTACGAGCCGGCCGAAGCGATGTGCGCTCGAAGGATTTCCGTAGCGTTCGGTCAGGAAAGGCATCATTTCCTCCAGCACTTCCGGATCGATCCGGGTGCTGGAATTATTGTCGAGATAAATGATCTGATCGTCGATGCTCATAAGATTCAGGCGCCGCGACCGGGCGCCGGCTTATTCCGGCGGGCGCGGCTCGTTGCCAGGATGTTGCGCACGGTGATGCGTCCAGCGGAAGTAAAGATTTCGCAAATAAATCGGCAACGGCAAGGCCGTTTGCAAAATGCCGACGGAGTCGTGCCGATAAATCGCGAAATAGCTCAGGGTCAAAATCGAACCGAGCGCGCTGCATTCCCAAAAGCCGACCGGGATGACGCTCTTGCGCGCGCGCTCCGAAGCAATCCATTGAATGAGAAAGCGCAGACCGAAGATCACGCTGCCGGCGAGGCCGACAAATTTCCAAGGCGTCAGAGTGATGTGATACCACGGGTGCGCCGCCAAGACGGAAAGAATACTCATATCGGAGGACTAACCACCGCGGCCGTAAGACTGCCCAACGATTTTTTCCAAAAATCACCGCTGAATCTCTGTGAAGTGCGGCGGCCTCTGTGTTTCAATCTCCGCATGAGCTCGATCTGGGACTACGCCAACCCACACCTGCGCGACCTCGCGCTTTACGAACCGGGAAAACCGATCGAGGAAACCGCGCGGCAGTCGGGCCTGCGACCAGAGCAAATCGTCAAACTCGCTTCCAACGAAAACCCACTCGGGCCGTCGCCGCACGCGATCGAGGCGATGCGACGCGCGCTTGCCGACGCTAACCTTTATCCGGACGGCGGCGCATTTTACCTGCGCGAGGCGCTTGCCGAAAAACTCAACGTCGCTCGCGACAACCTCATTCTCGGCAACGGCTCAAACGAGGTCATCGAGTTCGTCGGGCACGCATTTCTGCGGGCCGGTACGGAAGCCGTGACTTCGGAAAACGCTTTCGTCGCTTACAAGCTCCTCACCGCGCTCTTCGGCGCGACGACTGTTGAAGTGCCCGATTGCGACCATCGCTTCGATCTCGAGGGGCTGCTTCAGGCGGCCACTCCGCGCACGCGAGTCATCTTCATCGCCAACCCGAACAACCCGACCGGCACACTCGTTAGGCAGGAAGCGATCGACCGTTTCATGAAGCGAGTGCCCAACGAAATCGTCGTCGTCTTCGACGAAGCTTATTTCGAGTATCTCGACGATCCTACGGACACGCTCCGCTTCGTTCGCGAAGGCCGGAACGTGATCGTCCTCCGGACCTTTTCCAAAATCCACGGACTTGCCGGCGCCCGGCTCGGTTACGGCATCGCGCGGCCGGAGTTCATTCAGGTGCTGCAGAAAACGAGAGAGCCATTCAACGTTAACGCGATCGCTCAGGCGGGCGCGCTTGCCAGTCTGGCCGACGAAGTGCACCAGGCGGAAACGAAGTGTGTGACCGACGAAGGCCGGCGCTATCTCGAAAAAGAATTCAGCGCGATGGATCTGCCTTTCGTTCCGAGCGTGGCGAACTTCGTCCTTGTCCGGGTGGGCGACGGGCGGGCTGTGTTCCGCGCGTTGCTCGAAAAAGGGATCATCGTGCGCGCCCTGAATGGCTACAAATTTCCCAAGTGGATTCGCGTTTCCATCGGAACGATGGAACAAAACCGCACCTGCATCACCGCGTTGCGCGAGGTCCTGCGGGTTTCTTGATTGACAGGATTCCATCTCCAGCTCCAAGACTTTTGACCTCCGACTTCTCCACCGAGACTATCGCCGCCATCTCGACCCCGCCAGGCGAAGGCGCGATCGCGCTCGTTAGGCTGTCGGGAACGGAGGCGATCGCGGTGGCGGACAAGATCTTTCGCGCGAAAAGCAAACCCTCGGAGCTTGCATCGCACTTTCAGCAGTTTGGCGAAATCGTGGAGAGCGATCGCGTGATTGACCAGGTGATGCTCTCAGTGCATCGGGCGCCGGCAAGTTATACGGGCGAAGATGTCGTCGAGATAAGCTGCCACGGCGGCGTGCTCGTGACGGCGCGCGTTTGGGAAGCTTGCCTCCGCGCGGGCGCGCGCGCGGCGCGACCCGGCGAGTTTACCGAGCGCGCTTTTCTAAACGGAAAACTTGATCTCACCCAAGCCGAAGCCGTCATCGATTTGATCCGCGCGCAGACCGATCTCGCACTCCGCTCAGCAAACGAACAACTCGAAGGTCGCCTCGGCGAGCGCATCGCCCAACTGCGCGAAGATCTGATTGCGCTCATCGCCAACCTCGAGGCTTACATCGATTTTCCCGACGAAGGTATCGAACCGGATGTGGGCGAAGCATTTCTCGCTCGTCTTGACCAGATCCGTGAGCGAATCAACGCGCTCCTCGCGACGGCAGACCAAGGCCGCATTTTCCGCGAAGGTGTGCGCGTGGTGATTTACGGCGCAACAAACGCCGGCAAATCGAGCCTGCTCAATCGCCTCCTGGGTTATCCGCGCGCGATCGTCAACGAGACGCCGGGCACCACGCGCGACACGATTGAGGAAGTGGTGAATCTCCGTGGCGTCGCGCTACGTCTCATCGATACGGCCGGCTTGCGCGCGCGCGTCACCGATCCAATCGAGCAAGAAGGAATCACCAGAACGGAGCACGCTCTCGCGCAAGCCGATCTTATTCTCCATGTCGTTGACGCGAGCCTTGCCCAGCCGGAAATTTTCCCAACCGGAAATGGCGAGCACGCAGAATTGTTGCTCCTGAACAAGCGCGATCTGCCGGAGCATCCCGATTGGAAAAGTTGCGACGCGCTCCGAATTTCCTGCACCGCCGAAGAAGGGCTCGCCGGCCTCGAGGAAAAGATTCTCTTAGAGGTGAACGCGCAACGTTGGGACGTGGAAAGTGCGGTCGCGATCAATGCGCGGCATCGCGATTGCCTGCGACGCGCGCTCTTCGCACTCGACACCGCCCGCTCCGCATTCGTCGATCAGCTCGCGCCCGAATTTGTCGCGGTCGACCTCCGCGGTGCGCTGCAGGCGGTCGGTGAAGTGGTCGGGCACGCCGACATGGAGGAAATTCTCGGCGCACTCTTCGCCACCTTCTGCATCGGAAAATGAGCCGCCTGGTGAGTCGGTGGTATGAGCGGGCCCTGCGGCCGCTGCTTTTCCGGATGGACCCAGAAACCGCCCATCACTTTTCGCTAGGCGCGCTCCGCCTGCCCGGCGCGCTCCCGCTTCTGCGTTCTTTTGCGCCGGGGCGGTCGGCACGGCGTGAAGTTTTTGGAGTAACCTTTCGCAATCCGGTCGGTCTCGCCGCCGGCTTTGATAAAAACGCTGTCGCCATTCCCGCCTGGGAAGCGCTCGGTTTCGGCTTTGTCGAAATCGGAACTGTCACAGCCAAACCGCAGCCAGGAAATCCGCGGCCGCGCATCTTTCGTTACCCGACGCAGCGGGGGTTGGTTAATCGCCTCGGCTTCAACAACGAGGGCGCCGAGGCGATCGCGCGGCGCCTGCGCCGGTTGCGCGCGAGTTCACAGAGGCCGGCGATTCCGATCGGCGTCAATCTCGGCAAGTCGAAAGTGACGCCGCTGGAGGAAGCGCCCGACGACTACCTGTATTCCTTCCGGCAGCTCCACGATGTCGCGGATTACGTCGTGCTCAATGTCAGCTCGCCGAACACGCCCGGCTTGCGCTCGCTTCAGGAAGAGACGGGGCTGAGGCAGCTGTTGAGCGCGATCACGAAAGAGAATGCGCAGCTGCCTGCGCCAAAGCCGATTCTGCTCAAGATCGCGCCCGATCTCTCCGACGCGGCGATGGAGGCAATCGTCGCAACATGCGAGGAGTTCGCCCTTGCCGGAATTATCGCAACAAACACAACGCTCGATCACGGAGCGGTCGCGAACAGCAAAGACGAGCCCGGCGGGTTGAGCGGAGTTCCCCTTCGCTCGCGTTCGACGGAGGTCGTGAAATTTTTGCGGTCACGCACGCGGTTGCCGATCATTGGCGTGGGAGGAATTTTCGACCGCGCTTCCGCGCAGGAAAAGTTCGAGGCCGGTGCGCAGCTTGTGCAGGTTTACACCGGGTTCATCTATAGGGGACCCGTTTTGCTGCATGAGATTCTGCGCGCCCTGACCGCGCCCGAGGAGTTGTAATTGTCTGTGATCAGCTGCGCGCAGCGATAGAAATCGATCGTCGAGGAACGCCGGGGATTCGCGGAGCTCATCCCTTCAAGATGCGGTCGGCGACTTATTGGACACCTTCGGACGATGCCGGACCTTTCGCCCCCACGAATTCTACCGGATCTCGCTCTGAAGTTCGCCCATTTCCAGCGAATAAAGTCGCCCCCGTCCCGTCCTACTGCGCAATCGGGAATGCTCGCGCCGTCCAAAGACCGCGACAGATACGATCTTTCTCCGCCAGTCTGTCACCAACGAAGCCTTTGCCACACCGGACGTTTTGACCTTCTCCTTTGCGCGCTCCCGCCTCGCCATGCTTCGGCCTCTGTCCCCGCTCAAATGCCTCGCCCTCGGCTTGCTCATGACGGGGGCGCAGGTTGTCCTCGCGGTCGGCTTTTCCAATCCGGCGGCGGGCTCATGGACCGATCGCTATCGCACCCTCGTCGAGCACGATAGCTATTGGTTCGCGAACATCATCGATCGCGGCTACGGGACGACGCTCCCGCCGATCGCTCATAAGGAGATGGAGGTGTCGAATGTGGCCTTTTTCCCAGCCTATCCATTGCTCGTGGAGGCCGTGCGGCGCCTTGCGCGTCTTAACACTTACGATGCGCTCCTCGTGACGGCGCAGGCGGCAACTTGGGCGTTTTGGACTTACTTTTTTCTCTTCTGCGAGCGCTGGAAGCTGTCGCTACCCCTCCAGACTTTTGGTGCACTTGCCATCGTCGCGCATCCGGCGGCGTTTTATCTCGTGGCCGGTTATTCGGAGTCGCTTTTTCTCGCGGCGCTCGCGGGATTTATTTATTGGAGCACGCGAGAAGGGCGGACGGCACGGGTGCTCGCGGTCGCGCATGGGATTGTCCTTTCCGCGACGCGCATCGTCGGACTCCCGTGCGCCGCTTTTCCAATGGTGTGGGCGCTTTTTACGAAAGGTTTGCGGCGGAGGGAGAAACTCCGCGTCGTCGCGGCGCGTTATCGCGCGCCAATTCTGGTGATGCTGTTCTCGATGCTGGGCGGCATTTCGTTTTTCGTTTACTGCCAGGTGCGCTGGGGTCGCTGGGATACTTACATGCTCACGCAGCATGCCGGCTGGGGGATCGTGCCGGATTATTTTGCCGCCTTCCGTTCGCATAACTATCGTTGGGCGCTTCCGCCGTATCGGAATACCTCGGTGGTGAGCCAGTTTACGAGCGCGGTTGCAGGCGGATTTTTTTGCGTGATCGCCGCGGTGGAATTGCTTGGCGCGCTCCTCTGGCGGAGCGGCTGGCAAGGGCGCATCGGGTTCTACTTTTGCGCCGCAGTGATTTACTTTTTCTCGCTCGCCGGAGTCGCCTCGGTGCAGATGGAAAGCATGCTCCGCTACGATCTTTGCGTGCATGCGCTAGTTGTCCTAGGATTGCTCCACTTTCTGCGGGAATTCCGAGTCGCGCCGGCCTTCGTCCGGGCGCTCGCGATGGGGATCGCTGCGGTCGCGTGCGCGGCGGGGCTCGCTTTGCAGGGTTATTATGTCTGGAACTTTACACAGGGAAATTGGGTCGCTTGATCAGTCGATGAAAACCTCGGTAGCGATCATCGGCGCGGGTCCGGCCGGGCTGACGGCCGGTTATCTGCTGGCAAAGAACGAAATCGACGTCGCCGTGCTCGAAACCGATCCGGTTTACGTCGGCGGCATCTCGCGCACGGCGCGCTACAAAGGTTTTCACTTCGACATCGGCGGCCATCGCTTTTTCTCAAAATCGAAAGCAGTCGATGATTTCTGGAATGAGATTTTGCCTAACGACATGCTGGAGCGGCCGCGGTCGTCGCGCATTTTCTACGGTGGGAAATTTTTTGCCTATCCGCTGAAACCGTTCGAGGCGCTGATGAAGCTGGGCGTGGTGCGTTCGGTTCTTTGTGTTTTTTCCTGGTTGCGGGCGCGCATTTTTCCGGTGCGGCACCCGCGCAATTTTCAGGATTGGGTGACGAATCAGTTCGGGCGCCGGCTCTTCAACACCTTCTTCAAGAGCTACACAGAAAAAGTCTGGGGGATGAGCTGCCGCGAGATCTCAGCCGACTGGGCGGCGCAGCGGATCAAAGGGTTGTCGTTAGGCAGCGCGATCAGGAACGCGCTCTTCCCGCAGCGAGCCCCGCGCGACAAATCGAAGGTGATCAAAACCTTGATCAACTCCTTTCGCTATCCGCGCAAAGGCCCCGGCATGATGTGGGAAGTGTGCGCGGAGAAAATGCAGGCGCTGGGCGGTGAGCTGGCGATGGGATGCAAGGTGACCAGCTGCGAATTCAACGAGCTGACCGAGACTTGGACGGTCCGCTTCCGCGATCCCGCGGGCCGCGCGCAGGCGCTCGAGGCCGAGCATGTCATTTCTTCGGCGCCGATGCGGGAGCTGATCGCGGGATTGACCCCGCCGGTCGCGCCGCGGGTGCAGGAAGCCGCGAAAAGTTTGAAGTATCGCGATTTCCTTACCGTCATGCTCGTCGTTCGGGCGGACGACGCGTTTGCCGACAACTGGATTTACATCCACGATCCGACGGTCAAAGTCGGACGCATTCAGAACTTCCGTTCCTGGTCGCCGGAGATGGTGCCGGAGCCGGACAAAGCCTGCTACGGCTTGGAGTATTTTTGTTTCGAACACGACGGGCTTTGGGATTCAAGCGACGCGGAATTGATCGCGCTGGCGAAACGCGAGCTCGTCCAGATCGGTCTCGCGCAGACCGGCGACGTGGTCGATGCCTGTGTCGTTAGGCAAAAGAAAGCCTATCCGGTTTACGACGATGATTACGCGCGTCACGTCGCGACGATTCGCACGGAGCTCGGTCAGCGTTATCCAAATCTGCACCTCGTCGGTCGCAACGGAATGCACAAATACAACAACCAGGATCACGCCATGATGACGGCGATGCTCTGCGTGGAAAACATTCTCGCCGAAGAACAGCTCTACGATCTCTGGCAGGTGAACGGCGACGCCGAATATCACGAAGCGGGCGAAGCGAAAGCCGACCCTGAGCACGGCACCGCCATTCGGCTCGTTCCCATGCGCGCCTCGGTGACTCCGGAGTTGGCGTCGGAACAAGGTTAGGCTGCGGGACACGCTG